>NZ_JAKKSC010000001.1:0-324024 GCF_025653705.1 Shewanella sp. SM87 | reverse complement strand
GCGTAAGACGTTAAGCATCACGTAAAAGTTTACATGCACTGATGAATAAACGGTCAACCGTACCTATTAGAGCCTGACTTGACCAAGGCATTAAATGCCGATGTAGTGATAAGGTAATGGGTTTCGGATTTACATCATGGCGCGGGTAAAAAGCCTATTTAGACGCCGAATATATGGTAGTGAACCAATCATTCAAAAGTGTTGTAAAAGCTGAGGCGTCCATATATGGTCAACTAAATTTGGCCACRGYTTTAGAATCTTCCCAAAATCTTCGCTCTGATTCATTTGGGCTYAATCCTGCATTRTAATGATGTGGCCTGACTTCACAGTAATAACCAATGATGTAATCAGTCACATCTTGTTTAGCTTCGCTAAAACTCTTGTAGCCTTGGGTCGGGATCCATTCCGTTTTTAAACTCCTGAAAAATCGCTCCATTGGCGCATTATCCCAGCAGTTACCGCGACGGCTCATGCTCTGGGTGATTTGATATTTCCACAGCCGTTGACGGTATTTCAGGCTGGTATAATGGCAGCCTTGATCGGAGTGGAATATCAGGTTTTTAGGCTTCCCTCGTGATTCAAATGCCATTTCTAACGCTTTTACCGTTAACTCAGTATCCGGTGAAAATGACATCGCCCAACCAATGGCCTTTCTCGAAAATAAATCCAGCACAACCGCTAAATAGCACCAACGATTACCCGCCCAAATATACGTCACATCGCCGCACCAAACGGTGTTAGGTTCGACAACTGCAAATTGCCGTTTAAGTGCATTAGGGATTGTCACATGCTCATTTTCAGCCTTTTTATAGCGGTGTCTAGGTTGTTGGCAACTCACTAATCCGAGCTTTTTCATTAACCGAGTCGCCCGATAACGACTTAACGTAAAGCCACGTTCAGAGGCGATTGTTGCGATACTTCTCGCCCCTGCAGATTGCTTGCTTTCAGCATGTATTGCTTTGATTTCACATTCTAAACGCCGCTGCTCAGGTGTCACCACAAGCTCACAGCTTGCCCAATAACGGTAGCTACTCCGGTTCACGTTGAATACGTGGCATAACACTGAAATAGGATATTTATTGCTCTGATTGAGTTTCTCGATTATCGAGAATTGTTCAGCGAGTCCGACATCAATAGAGCGGTAGCCTTTTTTAGGATTTCTTTCTCGAGATTAATTCGTTCAATTTCGCGTTTTAGCGCCCTGATTTCAATCTGCTCAGGTGTCATGGGGGAGGCTTTAGGTGCAAGCCCTTGGCGCTCAATCTGAAGCTGTGTTACCCACTTACTGACCGTCGATTTCCCCACGTTCATGGCTTTTGCCGCCGCTTCTTGTGTGTAACCTTGATCAACGACTAATTGAGCGGTTTCGAGCTTAATGGCTGCGCTATATCGAGCACGTTTACTTTTATTCATGTTGTCACCTAAATGGGTTATGAGAGGATCATAACATTTCTTATTAGGTGGCCAAATTCACTATGCCACTACAATTGGCATAACTTTTCGCAAAGGTATTGGTATAACTATTAGGGTTAATTGTGCTCATATCCGACTCCTTATATATATGAATCTGTCCCTTGGTCACCTGCGGTTTAAAATGTTGAGCGGTTAACTAATGTGTGTTGCTGGACGTTTCAATATTATTTGATGACAACTTTGCAATTTGAATTAGCAAGTTATAGGCCAAGTTAGGTTTATTTGTGGTTGATTTATCAGGAGTCACTGTTAAACGATACTTTTAAAAAAATATTTATACAAAAACTTGATCCTTGTACAACTATGGTCCGTAATTAGAAGCATAGTGATACAAGGAGTCGACTTATGTACAAGTTTAACCCGCAGCGAATTCAGATTGGGATCAGCGCTTGTCTATTAGGGGAGAAGGTTCGTTTTGATGGTGGACATAAAAATTCGACCTATTGTAATCAAGAGATTAAGCAATTTTTCGATTATGTGCCCATCTGTCCTGAAATGGCGATTGGCTTAGGTGCACCCCGGAAAAGTATCCGACTAGTCCGTGATGGGGAAACCATCTTAGTTCAGAGTGGTGACGGTAGCTTAGATGTGACCGATAAGCTCAATGAATACAGCGAAAACAAGGTTGAAGAGCTCGATTTCCTCGGCGGATACTTGCTTTGCGCTAAGTCGCCAACCTGCGGCATGGAGCGGGTAACAGAGTATAAAATTGGCACTAACAATGGTTCTAAGTCTGGCATTGGTGTATTTGCTCGCAAGTTGATGGAACGATATCCACTATTGCCCGTGGAAGAAGAAGGGCGCTTGCATGACATGGTGCTACGGGAGAACTTTTTCACCCGCGTTTATGCCTATCACGATTGGCACCTGATGAAACATGAAGGGCTGACTAAGCATAAGTTAGTGAAGTTTCATTCCCGCTATAAATACCTATTGATGGCACACAGCCCGACATGGTATCGCGAGCTTGGGCCGATAGTGGCCAATATTGAGGATCTTGAGCAAAGCGCGACCCGCTACTTTGCAGGTTTTATGACGGCGCTGAAAATTAATGCGACCCGTAAAAATCATACCAGTACGCTGCAGCATATTCAGGGTTACTTTAAAAAGCATTTGAGCAAAGAGCAAAAGACAGAACTGTCTGAAGCGATTATGAAATATCGCCAAGGTCTATTGCCGTTATTAGTACCTATCACGCTCATTAACCATTATTTACGCGAATTTCCAACACCTTATATTGAAGAGCAAGTGTACTTAAACCCTCATCCTGAGGCGTTAAAGCTGCGCTATGCCTATTAACGTTTACCAAATCGCATTCAGTTGATTTTAGCTTTTGATTTAGTGAGTTATTACTGAAATATGAAACAAACTATAGAGAACACGGCCGACACAGAACCCAATGGTGAGATATTACTCCCCATTGGTGAAGTGTCGGCCTTAACAGGCGTGAATGCCGTGACCTTAAGGGCATGGCAGCGCCGTTTTGGCTTAGTGATCCCTGCACGTACACCCAAGGGACACAGATTATATACGAGCGAAAATATCCAAGAAATCCATGAGATTAATGCATGGCTAGCTAAAGGTGTTGCGATCAGTAAGGTTAAACCTTTGCTGATGAGTGCTGCTAAATCTTCGTTTACAGAAATAGTTCAAACCCAAGCCATTGATATATGGAGCGAGCAAGTCACTGCGCTCAATACGGCATTATTCGACTTCAATCAGCACAAATTACAGCAGATATTAGATGATGCATTTGGCTTATATCCTTTCCAATTGGTGAAAGAAAAGTTGCTACAACCTTGGCTTAATCAACTCGAGGACTTAGTGAATGAGCGGCTCGATGCCGAGTTAATTATTGCTTGGTTAAAGAGCGAGTTACTTAACCGAGTGGGTGGACGTCATGCCTTTAGTGGGCAGGCCGTGACGGCGAGAATCGCTGTGGTGAGTCTATCCCGTGGGGTACATACCTCGCTTAATTCCACCCGCACTAACATTTTGTTTTCTCTACTTCTATCGCTCGAGTTGGCGTCGCTGCGTGTATCGGTTATTGATCTTGGCGAGCAAGCCATGGGCAGTTTACCTTTGCTGCGAGGCAGGCTTAACGTCGATGCACTTTTGCTTATTCCCGACTCAAATCATTCGGGTTCTGAACAGGCTGAAATGCTGACTGTATTGGAACAAATGGCTTTCCCATGCTGGTTTATGGGGCCTTTTGCGCCAACGTTAAGCTTTTTATCTGCTTTTTTGGCGTCTTCGACGACGGACTTGATTGGAAAAATGCCATCTCGTTTAGCGGGGAAGGTGAATAGAAGTCGTAAGCGCAGTGGAAAGATGAATACCGTGAATCAAAGCGAGCAGATAAATAGCGAGAAAAACAATGACATTAGCTAACGATTCAATGCAAATAGATTCAATTCCAATAAAAGTGCAGGGCAATAATGCACTGATGTGGTTTCGCCAAGATTTACGCCTTGCCGATAATCAGGCATTAACCGCCGCTTGCGATTGGGCGCGGGAGAATGGCGTGGCACTTAAGGCGATTTACATTGCTACGCCAACCCAGTGGCAGCGCCATGACGTTGCGCCTATTCAGTTGGAGTTTATCGAACGTCATATCAATTTACTTGCCCAAGGGCTGGCGAGTCTTGGTATTGGATTCGAGTTAATTCAGCTAGATACCTTTGCTGATGTACCTGAGTTTATCGGTCACTATTGCCAGCAACAGGGGATTGGTCGAGTGTTTGCTGGTCGCGAGCCTGAGATTAACGAGCAACAGCGCGACCAAGCCTGTATTCAATCGGGGATTCCTCTGGTGTTAACCGATGAGCATTGTTTGCTTAAGCCGGGCACTGTGATGAATTTGTCCGGCGACATGTACAAGGTTTTCACTCCTTTTAGCCGTAAGTGGCGAGAAATTGCCGCCCGCCATGCCATTTTGCCGCTTCCTGTTCCGGCGCCACTTGGGCCTGTGTTGGCCGAGCCAAAGCCGCTTTTGTTTAACAATGTCACTAAAGTGTCGAGTGAACTTTGGGCTGCGGGAGAAGGGCAGGCGAAGCGTTTGCTCTGCGCATTTATTCAGCAGAAAGTGCAGGATTATAAGCAAGATAGGGATTTCCCCGCCATTGATGGTACTAGCTCAATTTCACCCTATCTGGCCATTGGTGTGGTTAGCCTAAGACAATGCGTTGCCGCGCTGTTGCATCACTTCCCTGAGGTGATTGTCGACGACACTAGCCCTGCTCGTACTTGGTTAAATGAGCTTACTTGGCGTGAGTTTTACCGTCATTTGCTGGTGGCATTTCCCGATTTATCTAAGAATCACAATTTCAATCGTCAAGCCGACCATGTGCAGTGGCGCAATAACCCGCAGGAGTTTGCTGCTTGGTGTGAAGGTCGTACTGGCTATCCGATTGTGGATGCGGCTATGCGCCAACTCAATCAAACGGGTTGGATGCACAATCGGCTGCGTATGGTGGTGGCGAGTTTCCTGACTAAACATCTGCTGATTGACTGGCGCTGGGGTGAGCGCTATTTCCGCCAAAAACTGATTGATGGTGACTTAGCCGCGAATAATGGCGGCTGGCAGTGGTCTGCGGGTTGTGGCTGCGATGCTCAGCCTTATTTCCGTATTTTTAATCCTATAAGCCAGAGTGAAAAGTTTGATCCAGATGGCAGCTTTATCCGTAAGTATTTACCAGAGCTCGCATCTTGGGGAATTAAGCAATTACATCAACCCAGTACAGCGCAGACACCGTCCTTGTTTGAACAGCCGTTATTCAACACTAAAACGGCTTATCCAAGTGCGATTGTCGAGCACAGTGCAGCAAGAGCAAGGGCATTAACCGTATTAGGCGTATTGAAAAAGGCCACGGCCCAATAAATAGGATCAGGAGCAATAACAAGATGATAAACCAAGCGACGACTGAGACTAATACGCTTGTTGATGATTTTATTCAGCTTTATCAAGCTTTGAATAAAGATAACTTGCATCTGTTAGGTCGGGTTTACGACGACAGTATTAGTTTTACCGATCCTATGCATCAAATCACAGGGCTAGCGTCGTTAACTCAGTACTTCGCGAAGTTATATAAGAATGTTAAGCATATTCAGTTTGAGATCAAAGAAGTGCAGCAGGATGCGAACCAAGCCGCGCTGTTTTGGCAGATGGAATATAGCCACCCTAAGTTGAATAAAGGCGGACTTATCCGTGTTGATGGCATGAGCCAACTTAAATTCAACGACAAGATTTATTTTCACAGGGATTACTTCGACTTAGGGCAAATGTTGTATGAGCATTTGCCTTGTATGGGCGGCCTTATCCGCTTACTCAAAGACAGGGCGGCAAAGTAATGGACGCTGTTAAGCCGATGAAAATAAATACAGTGCTGATTACAGGTGCAAGCTCAGGCATTGGATTGCAACTGGCGCAAGACTATTTAGCTTTAGGTTGGCACGTCATTGCCTGTGGCCGCTCGCTGCAAAGGTTAGAGGCGTTAGCCTTGAATGAACTAGTCGGTGCTACGTTGTTAATTTTTGATATATCCCAGCGCGACCAAGTTCAACAAGCTGGCCAAAATGTAGCTGAGCTATTGGCGAAAACAGATTCTCAGCTCGATTTGGTCATTTTGAATGCGGGCAGTTGTGAATATATTGATGATGCTAAGGCTTTCGATGATGTGTTGTTCGAGCGCGTTATCCATACCAATCTAATTGCAATGGGATATTGCCTCGGGGCATTTTTACCTTTAATGCCTAGGGGGTCACGTATTGGCTTAATGAGTTCCAGCGCTATTTATTTACCTTTCCCTCGCGCTGAAGCTTACGGCGCCTCTAAAGCCGGCGTGCAGTATTTAGCCTCGAGTCTTGTGCTCGATCTTGCCAAGAACGACATAGGCGTGAGCTTGATTTGCCCTGGTTTTGTGGCGACACCACTGACCGCAAAAAATGATTTTTCTATGCCAATGCAAGTGAGTGTACAAACCGCTTCTAAGGCGATACGTAATGGGCTGAAAGGTGGCAAGCGCGAGATCCATTTTCCGCGACGCTTTACTTATCTATTGAAGTTGATGTCGTTTTTACCTGCCTTTGTGTGGCAAAAAATGATTGCAAACGATACTCAAGCCAAGCCGCTAAAGGACAAGAGTTTATGAAAAATATCGCCATCGTCGGCACCGGCATTTCTGGATTAACCTGTGGCCATCTATTAAGTGAGTCGCACAGGGTTACAGTGTTTGAGGCCAATGACTATATCGGCGGCCACACGGCGACAGTCGATGTGGAGCATCAAGGGCAAACCTACGCTATAGACACAGGTTTCATCGTGTTTAATGACAGAACGTATCCACGATTTGAACGTTTATTGGCTCGCCTTAATGTCACCATATTACCGACTGAGATGAGTTTTAGCGTGCACAATGCTCTGACTGGGCTTGAATACAACGGCCACAATTTAGGCAGTTTGTTTGCCCAAAAGCGTAACCTCCTGAATCCACGCTTTTGGGCCTTTTTAAAAGAAATTTTGCGCTTCAATAAAGGCTGTAAAGCACTCTATCAACAGGATATTTATCCCGAAGGTAACTTAGGTGATTATTTAGACAGTGAACACTTCTCACCATTTTTCGCTGAGCATTACATTTTGCCCATGGGCGCGGCGATTTGGTCTTCGAGCATAGAAGATATGCGCGCGTTTTCGTTGAAGTTTTTTATTCGTTTTTTCCAGCACCATGGCTTACTAAATGTCAGTGATAGACCCCAGTGGTATGTGCTAAAGGGTGGCTCGCGTAGTTATATTCCTGATCTTATTGCGCCCTTTAAAGACAATATCCGCCTTAACTCACCCGTGACAGGTATTGAGCGCCATGGCAATGGGGTGAAGTTACAAGTCCACGGTGAATGGTTGGAATTTGATGAGGTGATTTTAGCCTGTCATAGCGACCAAGCACTGCGGATGTTAAACGATCCCACGCCAACAGAACGCGCCATTTTAGGCGATCTCAGCTACCAGAATAACGATGTGGTGCTGCACATGGATACGCGTATTTTACCGAAGCGAAAAGCCGCTTGGGCGAGTTGGAACTATCGATTAGATGGTAACCTAAAACGTCCAGCGTCAGTGACTTACAACATGAACATACTGCAACAGTTGCCAGCCAATGCGCCGACCTTTTGTGTCACCTTGAATCAGTCAGAGTTGATTGATGAGTCGAAAGTGATACGCCGCTTCAATTATGCCCACCCAGTGTTTAACGAAGCCAGTCTTAAGGCTCAGGGCCGCCGTGAGGAAATATCCGGGCAAAATCATACCCATTTTGCTGGCGCCTATTGGCACAATGGTTTCCATGAAGATGGCGTTCGCAGTGCACTTGATGTGTGTGCCCATTTTGGTGTCAGCCTATGACAGGTTTAAATGTGACAGGTCTAAATATGACAGAGCTCAATAGCGGTATTTATTACGGCACTGTATCCCACAGCCGTTTTACGCCGATTAAACATAGCTTTAGTTATGCCATGGCGCTGTTGGCGATTGATTTAGATGAAGTCGATAAGATCAGTGCCATGGGGCGAGTTTTTGCCAGCCAGCGCCACGCTTTACTGAGATTCAATCCTAAAGACTATTTAACTTCTTTTACGACTACATCCAATGACAGCGGTGAAGTGGCTGTTGTCGATCCGAGCGCAGCTGCACTCAAGAGTCGCGTATTGACTCAAGTGGCAGCGTTAGGCGCAGATAAACTGTGCGATCGAGTTTTGTTTGTGGGTCAGATCCGTCATTTTGGCGTGTATTTTAGCCCAGTAAATTTCTACTTTTGTTATCAAGATCAAACGCCTTTATACATGTTGGCCGAGGTGAGTAACACGCCTTGGGATCAGCGCCATTGCTATTTAGTCGATTTAGCCGCGCCCAAACCTTCTGACAAAGTGTTTCACGTGTCTCCCTTTATGACTCTCGATATGCGTTATCTCTGGCATGTGTCTGCGCCGAGTGAAGACTTAAACATTGGTATTGAAAACAAGTCGATGCAAGAGAATGGCAAAAAACTGTTTAATGCCAATTTAGTGATGAAACGCCAACCGATCACGGCGGCCAATTTACGGACGCTTTTGTTTCGCTTCCCTTTTATGACTCTTAAGATCTTCTTCGGGATTTATTGGCAAGCGCTAAAACTCTTTTTTAAACGTGTGCCCTTTGTGCCGCATCCAGCTCAGATGGAGAAATAACATGGAAAATACGGCTTCGCAAACCTCAGTCACCACAGGGAAACTGCCCGACAGTATTGCGCGTAAAGTCTTGCTTAAGGCGCTGGAAAGTCTCCCACATGGCTGCTTGACCTTGGTTGAGGGCGACAAGAGTTATCGTTTTGGTGAGAGTCATACCGATTTACACGCCACGCTTGTGGTTAAACACCCGAGTTTTTATCGTCAAATCATGCTTTCAGGCTCCATTGGCGCGGGTGAAGGTTATATTCAAGGCCATTGGACGAGCCCAGATCTCACCAAAGTCGTACAACTGTTTGCCCGTAATTTAGCCTTACTCGATAAGATTGAAGCCAAATTCTCTTGGTTAACTGGCACGATAAACCGTGTGAAGCATGTGCTGAATCGCAATTCTCAAGAGGGCTCAAAGCGGAATATTCTCGCCCACTATGATTTGGGTAATGCTATGTATGAGCAATTCCTCGACCGTGAAATGTTGTATTCGAGCGCGCTTTATCCCCATGAGGAAGCCAGTTTGCAGGAAGCGCAGTTGTTTAAGCTGATGACTATTTGTGAGCGGCTTGATTTACAGCCAGGTCAAACCTTGCTTGAGATTGGTACAGGCTGGGGCGCGCTGGCTATTTATGCGGCTAAGCATTATGGCGTACACGTGACAACAACAACGATTTCAGATGCGCAATATGCCTATACCAAAGCCCGTGTCGAACGCGAAGGGCTAAGCGATAAAGTGATGCTGTTGACAGAGGACTATCGAAATCTCACTGGAGAATACGACAGGGTTGTTTCTATCGAGATGATTGAAGCTGTGGGGCATGAGTATTTACCAGGCTTCTTTAAAAAGCTGGAAACATTGTTAAAACCCAATGGGCGCATGCTGCTACAGGCGATAACGATTGCGGATCAACGTTACGACAGTTATCGCAAAAGTGTGGATTTTATTCAGCGTTATATTTTCCCCGGTGGCTGCTTACCCTCAGTGAGCCAAATGGTCGGTCACATTGCCAAACAGACGGACATGGTGGTCTGGTCGCTCAATGATATGGGGCTCGATTACGCTAAAACCTTAAAACATTGGCATGAGAATTTTGATCATGCGATAGGCGAAATCCAAGCTTTAGGTTATGGCGATGATTTTATTCGGATGTGGAAATTTTACCTAAGTTATTGTGAAGGTGGATTTTTAGAACGTACCACAAGCACAGTGCATTTAGTGGCTGTGCGTCCGGACTATCGCATTGCTAGCCATCATCTCCCAAGCCATAGCCCTAATGCGATGTAATCTGTTTTGATTAAGCAGTCACTTTAGTGGAAATAACCATTTTCGTTGGAATGAGCCGCTTTGTTTGCAGCAAGATGAAAGTGAGGCAAAGATGAAGTCCATGTTAGCTAACTCTCGGGTTCCTTTTAAACATCAGGGCTTTATTCTCTATAACGCCTTGAGTTTTCAGGCTGTGTGGTGGTCTAGCGTACTTTGGCTTAACACCTCACTGTTGTTAACTATCCCTTTGTTATTATTTCACTTTATCCTGCTAGCTTCCTTAAGTAAGCCCGAGTATCGCAAAGTGGATTTGCTATTGATGCTAAAGGTTGCAGCCTTAGGAATAGGCGTCGATACCGTACTCTCTGTTTTAGGGGTGTTTGAGTTTGCTCTTTTCCCTTGGTGGCTTGGTTGCCTGTGGCTGCATTTTGCTTTGACTCTGAATCATAGTTTGGCCTTTATGCGACCTTTACCGCTGATATTTCAGGCGTTACTCGGGGGCATATTTGGTGGGTTAAGCTATTTGGCTGGCGCACAATTTAATGCCGTGAGTTTGCCCTATGGCAATGTTATTTCTGCTGTGGTGTTATTTTTGGTTTGGCTAGTCTTGCTGCCATTTTTAATCCAACTTGCTAATCCCTATGGATTTAATCGAAGCACTAAAGCGCGTTCTTTTACTGTGTTTGGGCGTTAATTATTGAGTTGTAGGAATTGATCGCGGTTAAGTCATTATGCCGTTTTTAGTTAAGTACCTGTTGTAAGACATCATGCAGTAAAAGGGGGATCACATGTCGTCAGTTCGTAATCGTTGCCCAAATCTTGGTTTTTCATTTTTGAATTCAAGCTGCTTAAGTCTATTGGCCCTCGGTTTATTAGCCGCACCTTTAAAAGCGTTAGAGGCGAAAACGCCTGATTTTGAAAACATTACTATCGAACTGAATGATGCCACCGATGTGACGCAGACTTTTCAGGAAGTGGGCCGCGGAGAAATGGATTGGCTGTGGTTTAGTTTGTATAAGGCCAGACTGATGACGGTAAATGGCCGTTATCAACAGGGGCAATATCCTCTGCTGTTAGATATTGAATATTATCGAGATATTGAGTCAGAGGATTTGCTCGAAGCGACAAAAGATCAATGGCAGCATCTAGCGTTTGCCGAAAATGATATCCAACGTTGGTTGGGTTTATTAAATGCGACTTGGCCCGATGTGAAGCAGGGCGACCATTTAAGTTTTAAGGTGATAGATGGACAAACGAGTCAGTTTTTCTTTAATCATCAACCACTCGACATTATCCATGATGCTAATTTTGCTGAGGCATTTTTAGCGATTTGGTTATCGAAAGCCACTAGTCGTCCTAGTTTGCGGGCGCAATTACTCGGAGAAAAACCATGCGATTGTTGAAACGGCTTGTCGGCCAAAAGTTATTTTTAGGTTTAATAATGATAGGGCTGTTGTCGAGTTGTTCATCGGTGGAAGTGACTGATTATAAAGACACTCATCCGACATTGGTTTTGGAGTCATTTTTTAATGGACCATTAAAAGCCTCTGGGGTCGTACAAGATTTTAGTGGCAAAGTAATCCGCAAATTCAATGTCATTATGGAAGCCAGTTGGCAGGGAAGTGAGGGGGTCATTAATGAATGGTTTGTGTATGATGATGGCGAAACTCAAACGCGTGTATGGCGCATTAAGGCACTAGGGGAAGGGCGATACTCAGGAACTGCAGGTGACATTATCGGGACTGCCGATGGCCAATCTAGCGGCAGTGCGCTACGTTGGAAATACGATATGTTATTGCCTGTGGATGGTGAGGAATATCAAGTTCATTTCGACGATTGGATGTTCTTAGTGAATGATAATACCATTATAAATCAGAGCGATATTATTAAGTTTGGCATCACAGTTGCTAAAGTCACTTTAGTTATTCAAAAATAGTCTCAGCAATTTTTAGTTAAGTTGGCTTACCCCAGTTTGTCTTGGATTCACTCTGTTGATTAAGACTTAAATTGGCTTAAACAGTATAACTTGGCTAATAACCCCCTTTTTTCTGCATTAAAGTGTTGAAGTCAAACCAAAGTTGCAGCTAGGCATTTTTGCTAGTGGCATAAGTGATATATGGGGGTAAGGTTATTGCAACCCATTGTTTAAATTTAATTAATCTGAACTTAAGTCTAAATGGATAGGGGTAGTCGATGAATAAACACGTTGTTTTATGGGGAGTATTTTTTAGTCTGTCGTTAACTGCTTGTTCATCTTTTGACTTTAAGTTTGAGGATCATTCTGAGAAACAAGTCGATCCTCATCAACCCGCAAGCGATCCTATGGTGCAAGATAATGAACGTCGTATTCGAGATGCGAGAAAAGACGGTCAGTTAGAATCCGATTTTCTAAAACCTAGGTATCCAGTTAAGTTTAAATAAGAAAATGCCTTAGGAATTCACTTCAACCTCAATACTTAACTATCAATAGCAAGTATTAAGGTTGCTAGGGGAGAGGCGAAGAACTAACCCGCTTGACGACTGTTATCTATCGATTTTTTGTCATAATATTCAAACGGAAACAGATTACGAATCCTTTGCTTTACATTGTCACTCACGTTGGCAGAAATGTGTAAGCGTACATCTCCTGATTTTTCAGCCCTAACAGTACAAGTCAGTTTTTCGGTTTTAGCGATTTGGCGGCATTCCCGTTCGAATCGTTCGGGGATCTTGCCCTTATGCTGAGTCATACGGCCATCTTTAAAATGCATTTCAAAAATAGTCAGACCTTTCTTGCCACCAAATATCAGTTTGTAAACGAGAAATATACCAATAGCGACAAAAATGAGTTTGAAA
Source organism: Shewanella sp. SM87 (assembly GCF_025653705.1). Taxonomy (NCBI): domain Bacteria; kingdom Pseudomonadati; phylum Pseudomonadota; class Gammaproteobacteria; order Alteromonadales; family Shewanellaceae; genus Shewanella; species Shewanella sp. SM87. The sequence continues at coordinate 311,243 of NZ_JAKKSC010000001.1, read as the reverse complement.
ATATCGGCTGTCATAACGCCTCCTATCTTATGTTTATAGAACCAAGATACTCCCGAGTTAGTTGTTTTAACAGTGCGCTAACGCTCAATTTTGAATTGGCAATAAAATGATTCCAGCCTAGACTTAACTGGCTAAGGAAAAGTAACCCCTCAGTTAAGGAAAACGCCATGTACTTATCAAATGCAGATCGTTGGTCATTATTGTGTAAGAAGCAAATCGATGTTATCGAAAAACTTGCGACACATTTCCCCGAGAGAAAAGCACATCTAAGTGAACTCACTCAAGGGTGGCGCCATGTTCAACATCAAGTTCAAGCAGGTGATAGGCCTATGCCACTCGAGCTCATCAAATAAGCACGATTGAGTCATTTGGAACTAGATAGTTTGTATAAGAACGCAAAGCCACTCAATAATGAGTGGCTTTTTTATGTGGCGAATATAAAACTATCATTTATAGGGGTAAAGGATGAAGTGATTGTCTGTTGCGTGAAGTCAATAAATTATCTTATACGCTCAATTTGAGCGCTTATTGTGCCAGTATTGAGGGCGCTATCGTTATTACTGAGGGAAGTTCGTTGTGTTTTGCTTTGAAACACTTCAAATTTCAGATACAAAAAAGCCACTCATTGAGTGGGTTCATTGTTTATATGGTGCCGGCACCAAGAGTCGAACTCGGGACCTGCTGAAATTATCGAGAGTAAGTCAGTTGCGCTTTGTACTGAACACTTCAAATTTTAGATACAAAAAAGCCACTCATTGAGTGGCTTTTTTGTTTATATGGTGCCGGCACCAAGAGTCGAACTCGGGACCTACTGATTACAAGTCAGTTGCTCTACCAACTGAGCTATGCCGGCGTAAAGCACAGTAATAAACCCAATCGAATTCATTACCTTAAAAGTGGTGCCCGAACCCGGAATCGAACCAGGGACACGAGGATTTTCAATCCTCTGCTCTACCGACTGAGCTATTCGGGCAACTAAACTAAGCGTTAGTTAACTACTTTGAACTAAGTCGTGAAGACCTTGTTCGTTCGAAGTGCGCGTATAATATAGTGCTCGCTTTAGCTGTGCAAGCCCTTTTTAAGTGACTGATTAACTATTAAACAAAATGCGCTTATTTATTTGATTCTTTCGTTTTACCCTTATTTTACCGCTGAAAGTTTCAGCACTTTAACGCCAGTAGGTGTTCCTTTTGGCTGTTTATCCTAACTTCCTCATTTATTTATCTTCTATTTTGGAGAGAAAAATTAAGGTTTAAGCTCATTTGTTGCAAGCAAGGAGCTGTGGAGCGCAGTGGGTATTGTTGAGCTTTGATTGATGGAAGCGGAGCAACTAAGAGTAAGCGAGTGGCTTCATTGTTTTATATAGTGCCGGCGGCACCAAGAGTCGAACTCGGGACCTACTGATATTATCAAGAGTAAGTCAGTTGCGATTGACCACAGACTTTATTATTCAAATTTCAGATACAAAAAAGCCACTCATTGAGTGGCTTCATTGTTTTATATGGTGCCGGCACCAAGAGTCGAACTCGGGACCTACTGATTACAAGTCAGTTGCTCTACCAACTGAGCTATGCCGGCTTAAATCTTTACTGCAATTTTTACTACAGAATAATGGTGCCCGAACCCGGAATCGAACCAGGGACACGAGGATTTTCAATCCTCTGCTCTACCGACTGAGCTATTCGGGCAACTAAACTAAGCGTTAGTTAACTACTTTGAACTCGATGGCTAAGCCGTATCGTTCGAAGTGCGGCTATATTAGCTAGGGTGTTTGACCTCTGCAAGTGCTTTTTCCTGATAAATCACTCGTTCGGCTGTTTAATGCACATCTTGGGTGTTTTTTATCTCTTATTCTGTGAATTCAGTTCAATTTCATTCGTTGGCTGTATTTTTCAAGTCAGAGGGATACTGATGTTTACTATAGCTTTGTGCTCACAGATCATGATTTTTGGCTTACTTTCTAAAATTTAGAAAGATATAAGCGATTTTTACTGATTTTAGTTTTTAAATTTAGATTTATGATAATGAATATTATTTCATGGATAGCATGAAGAAAACGCGAGTACGGAGTCGCAGTATGTTTCGAAATAGTCAGTTTGCTTATGGAATTACCGCCATTGTGACCCATTGGTTGAGTGCGTTCGTCGTGATTGGGTTATTTGCAGTCGGTGTGTGGATGGTGGAGTTAACCTACTACAGTACTTGGTACAAGACTGCGCCGCATCTACATAAAAGTATTGGGATTCTGTTATTGGCTGCGACAATATTTCGTTTGGTATGGCGCTTAGTTAATCCCAAGCCAGTACCTGAGGCGAGTCATAAACCGTGGGGAAAGACGGCCGCACATTTGGCGCATTTTATTATTTATATCTTGCTCTTTGTCATCATGACTGCTGGCATTTTAATCTCAACCGCAGATGGCCGTGGTATCTGGGTGTTTGATTGGTTTGAACTACCAGGATTGGGACTTTTGTTTGAAAACCAAGCTGATATCGCGGGTGATATTCACCAATATGCGGCTTACAGCTTGATCGCGCTGGTCGTTATTCACGCCGCGGGCGCATTAAAACATCACTTTATCGATAAAGACACTACCCTACTTAGAATGATTAAATTTAAACGAGGATAATACAATGAAAAAGCAACTGTTAAGCGCACTGATTGGTGTATCTCTATTGGCTCCTGTGGCGGCTTCAGCTGCTGACTATGTGATTGATCATGAAGGCGCTCACGCTTCTATTACATTTAAAGTGAATCACTTAGGTTATAGCTATGTGGTGGGGCGTTTTAATGATTTTAGCGGCGATTTTAGCTACGATGCGGCTAAACCAACTGCGATGAAAGTGAATGTCACAGTGAATACATTAAGTGTCGATTCAAACCATGCTGAGCGTGACAAACATATTCGCGGTGAAGATTTCCTTAATACTGGCAAATTCGCTAAAGCGACCTTTGCATCTACTTCGGTGGAAGATAAAGGAAATGGCGATTTAGTGATTAACGGCAACTTAACTTTAAATGGTGTGACTAAACCATTAGCGATTAAGGCCCATGCTGTGGGTGAAGGTCAGGATCCTTGGGGTGGCTACCGTGCCGGTTTTACGGGCACAACTACCTTTGCGATGAAAGATTTCGGTATCAAGATGGATTTAGGTCCAGCATCTAGCCATGTTGAGTTAGATCTAGTGGTTGAAGGCGTGCGTAAGTAACTCTTTATTCTGCCATTTAGATACAAAAAAGCGCCGAAAGGCGCTTTTTTTGTAAGCTTTATACTGAGAGCCGACTAACGACCAGAATTAATCTTGGTCTTTTTCTGGTACAAAACCTTCAATTTCAACATCTTTACCTTCAAATAGGAAAGAGGTCATTTGTTCTTCAAGAAATTTACGATCATCAACATTCATCATGTTGAGTTTTTTCTCGTTGATCAGCATGGTTTGCTTTTTTTGCCATAGGCCCCAAGCTTCTTTGCTGATGTTATCAAAAATGCGCTTACCTAAATCACCTGGATACAGTTGAAAGTCTAGGCCGTCGGCTTCTTTATTTAAATATACGCAATTGACTGTACGCGCCATGATTATTCCTTACTGACTGCGGATTGAACGAGTGATCCCAAATTGGCTAGCACGCGCTCGGTGGCGGCGGCGAGTCCCACTTTGGAAGGATGACTTATGTTATACCAGAGAGACTGGTTTTGTTCCATGACAGCACCCACGCTCTGTTTATTGCCGAGGGTTTTATCGCCGTGAGTTTTATCTAAGTTAAGCATCATGGGCTGAATATCTAAATGAAAGTGGCTAAATGTGTGCCTAAAGCCAGTTAACCATTCGAGTTGCTGCGCATCAAACCCTTGCTCTTCAAGATGAGTTTCAAGGGCAGCTTGGGTAGCGAATTCAGGGAAACACCAGAGCCCGCCCCAAATTCCCGCTGGCGGACGTTTAGCTAGAAAGACTTGGTTGTCTTGCATCATCACTAACATCCACGCCGCTTTGGTTGGTATGGTTTTTTTAGGCTTTTTGCCAGGGAAATCGGTTTGTCTGCCAATCAGTTGAGCTTTGCAATCAATCGCTACAGGGCAAGCGGCGCAGTTAGGTTTGCTACGAGTACAAATACTGGCGCCGATATCCATCATGGCTTGATTATATTTCTGAATATCTTGCTGCGGTGTGAAGGCATTCGTCAGTTGCCAAAGTTGCTCTTCAACCGTCTTTTGCCCTGGCCAACCTGCTATTGCCCCATGTCTTGCTAATACACGTTTTACGTTGCCATCGAGAATGGGGTGATGTTGCCCAAGTGACAATGACAATACTGCGCCTGCCGTCGAGCGGCCGATGCCGGGTAGGGCGAGCACTTGTTCAAAATGTGTTGGAAATAATCCCTGATAATCATCGCGGATTATTTTGGCTGCTTTATGCAGATTACGCGCCCTAGCGTAATAGCCAAGACCGGTCCAATGATGTAATACCTCATCGTCTGGCGCGTTAGCAAGTGCTAACACATCGGGAAAACGCGCCATAAATTTAAGATAATAGGGAATAACAGTCGCAACCTGAGTTTGTTGCAGCATAATTTCAGAAACCCATACGCGATATGGGGTTTTATCTTGCTGCCAAGGGAGGGTTTTACGACCGTGATTGTCGTACCAAGAGACGATACGTGTAGCGAAGGAGGCTGTAGATTTCATCGGCGCAGTGTAGCGGCAGTTATCTTCTTAGACAAGCGTCAAAGATAAGTTGGCAAGGGATCTAAAGCTAAAAATCGCTGCTAAATTCGCACTCTTAAATAATCTTGGTATACTTTCGCCCCATTAGTGCTTGCACTGTATGTTGAACTTTGGATAATGCCCTTCTTTTATGATGGTGTTGTCCACTAGACGAGGCAAAAATGAGCGAAGTCACTACCGCTGAATTTAATGAAGAAGGCAAGTATCTGCGCAAGATCAGAAGCTTTGTCCTGAGAGAAGGTCGCCTAACCAAAGGCCAAGCACACGCTATTGAAAGCCAGTGGCCAACAATGGGTTTAGATTACAGCCCAGTGCCATTGGTACTGAGCGACGTTTTTGGTCGTGAAGCCGATACTGTGCTGGAAATTGGCTTTGGCATGGGCGCCTCTTTAGTACAAATGGCTAAAGATGCACCAGAGCAAAATTTCATTGGTATTGAAGTACATAAACCGGGTGTAGGCTCTTGCCTCAGTGATGCCGCCATTGCTGGTGTGACTAATTTACGTGTGTATCATCACGATGCCATGGAAGTATTAGAACATGCGATTGCTGACGGTTCATTAGCCCGAGTGCAATTGTTCTTCCCAGATCCTTGGCATAAAAAACGTCACCATAAACGCCGCATCGTACAAGCTGAATTTGCCGAACTTATTCGTCGCAAGCTAAAAATTGGCGGTGTGTTCCATATGGCCACTGACTGGGAAGAGTACAGCGAGCATATGTTAGAGGTGATGCAAGCCGCTCCGGGTTATCAAAACCAGTCGGCCGACGGCAGTGTTGTGCCGCGTCCTGATCATCGTCCATTGACAAAGTTTGAAGCCCGCGGCCATAGACTGGGTCACGGTGTATGGGATCTGATGTTTGAGCGTATCGCTTAATCACGAACTCAATTTTAGCTAATTTTAAACACAAAAGGGAAAATCACTATGGCAACTAATCGTAGCCGTCGTTTACGTAAGAAAATGCGCGTTGATGAATTCCAAGAGTTAGGTTTCGATATGGCTTGGACTTTTGATGCATCAGTATCTGAAGCCGATATCGATGCAACTGTAGATAAATTCATCGATGAAGTGATCGAAACCCGTAAATTAGGTTTCCATGGCGGCGGCCACATCGAATGGGAAGGCATTATCGCCACTCAAACGATTGGGAAATGTACCGAAGAAGATATTGCTGCAGTTAAGGCATTCTGGGCGACCCAAAAAGTGTCTCAGGTTGAAGTTAGCGAACTGTACGACATTTGGTGGGGTTAATGCCCGAGTTGGCATTACTTGAGGAAGTGGTCGAGAAAGTTCGACCCTTGCTCGGCCAAGGAAAGGTTGCAAATTATATCCCCGCACTGGCCAGCGTTGATGCTGGAAAATTAGGCATTGCCGTCACGACTGTTGACGGTGAAACTTTAGGTGCGGGCGATTACCTTGAGCCGTTTTCGATTCAAAGTATCTCCAAAGTTTTCAGCTTAACCTTAGCGTTAACTTTGTATGAAGAAGCCGAAATCTGGAGCCGTGTTGGCAAAGAACCTTCGGGCCATTCATTCAACTCTTTAGTACAAGTCGAGTTAGAACGTGGCAAGCCGCGTAATCCCTTTATCAATGCTGGCGCGTTAGTGATTGCTGACTTATTGCAGAGTCGTTTAGGTGCTCCTAAACACAGAATGCTTGAGTTAGTCAGGCAACTAAGCCAAAACGATAAAGTGTGTTTCGATAAACAAGTAGCAGATTCAGAATATCAGCATAGTGCGCGCAATGCGGCTATCGCTTATTTGATGAAGTCGTTTGGTAATTTTCAAGGCGATGTTGATACTGTGCTGCGCACCTATTTTCATTATTGCGCCTTGAAGATGAATTGTGCTGACTTGTCTAAGGCCATGTTGTATTTGGCTAATCGCGGTAAAAGTATCACAGGGTCTGAGCTTATCTCTCAAGTGCAAACTCGACAACTTAACGCTCTGTTGGCAACCTCTGGCTTATACGATGGTGCGGGTGAGTTTGCTTATCGTGTTGGTATGCCAGGTAAAAGTGGCGTCGGTGGTGGTATTATTGCCGTGATCCCTGGAGAACTGTCGATTTGTGTATGGTCGCCAGAACTCGATAATAATGGCAACTCACTTGCGGGCACTGCGATGCTTGAGCATCTCAGTCAGCGTCTCGGTCGTTCTATTTTCTAGTCTTATCTCTCGTTTTTTATTAGCACTATCAGACTAAATGTTAGCGAATTTCGCTAATGACCTTTTAGTGCTAACTTTAAAAAATCCAACATAATCATATTGTTATAAAGTTGGCACATCTCCTGCTATAAGCTATTCAGTAGTTTAGGTTTATCGAATTATTCAGATTAAAGGACGAACAAAAATGAAATTAAATAAGTTATTAACTGGATTTGCATTATCTGGCGTGATTTTAGGAACATCTAGCGTACAGCTGGCGCAAGCACAAACAGAGCCAAAAATAGATGAACGCTGTGAAGTCGCCTTAAATTATGACGTTATGGTTGAGCCTAAAAAATTAGTCATGAGCGAGAAGGGCACAGAAAAGTATCGTATCGAAGTTGACAAGTTATTTGTGGAAGGTAAGCAAGTTAACTTAACCGACAAGCAGAAAAAATTGGTTACTCAATATGCCGATGAAGTTTCGACTCAAGTGCCAGAAGTGATTGAACTGGTGAATGAGGCAGTATCTCTTGCTTCCAAAGCGGTTGGTATGGCCTTAACACCTTTAATGGGTGATGCCGCTGGTGCAAAATTTGATGAAATGATGGCTGGCGTTCAAAAACGGGTTGATTCAGTGGCTTATAAGAATGGTGATAGCTTCTATTTAGGGGCGACTGAAGACTCGATGCAAAGTACATTTAACGATGAATTCGAGCAGGAAATGGAACAAATTGTCCAGAATTCAATTGGCGCAATTATGATGAACTTAGGTGGCCAAATCATGTCTGGTGGCGGTGAGAATTTTGAAGCCAAGATGGATACCTTCTCCAAAAAAATGGACAATTTAGGCCAAGATATTGAGCAACAAGTTGAGAGCCAATCTAAGGGATTAGAAGCTAAGGCTGACCGTTTGTGCGACCGATTTGAAAATTTGTTAGTGCTTGAAAATCAATTGCGCCAAGAAGTGCCAGAACTAGCACCTTATGTGTTGACACAAAACTCAACCAAGGAACTGCGTGAATAGTTCTTGTAAATAGTTCTTGCGAATCGCCCTTAGTTTTAACTGCAATAACTTCTATCTCCTTGTGCATGAGTCAAACTTGAATGCTACGCCCCTAGTCAATTTATCGACTAGGGGCTTTTTTATTGGCTACGGTTTAATCGTGGCGACAACCCTTATGGCTAAGTTGATGTGGCTTAATAGGCTAGGCTTGCAGCGATTTAGTTCGGAATGTTACAGTCTAGAGACGAATATTTGGTATACTCTTAAAATATAATTAAAAGCTGGCATATCAGTCAGATATAACCCCCTACTTTAGTGGACTTTTTCGGTCTAAATCTCTGCGTTATATCATTTTGATGCGAGATATCAATGCTATGGTTATTTTTTAAGCGATGATTACGCTAACCATAGTTGTTCACCGAAAGTTAATATCATTGTCGTAAACAGCTTAAGGCGACTTCCATGTTAGAACTGTTAGAACCTATTGCGATTTTTACTCATGTGGCCAGAGCAGGTAGTTTTAGTGCCGCCGCAAGAAGGCTTGGGATCTCTAAGTCTAAGGTCAGTACACAAGTCGCCGATCTTGAACATAGACTTGGTGTTCAATTAATTCAACGTACCACCCGCAGCTTAAGTCTGACTGAAGCAGGGCATTTGCTGTATCTGCAAGGTGAAGAACTGCTGCGTGACGCTGAACAAGCGATAGCCAGCGTGCATAACTTAAATGATGCGACCCGCGGCGTGCTCAAGGTGGGTATTTCCCAATCCTTTGGGGTGATGCATATCATTCCTGCGTTGCCATCTTTTATGGCAAAACACCCTGAGCTTGAGCTACAAGTGAGCTTACTGGACCATAAAGTGGATGTCGTGAGCGAAGGCTTAGACTTACTGTTAACTATGTCTGAGCAATTACCGCTTGGCATGGTTGCTAGACCTCTGATGAAGTGCCAATTCCTGTTAGTTGCTTCGCCTGGCTATATTGCTCAACATGGCGAGCCAACTCGACCTGAGCAGCTAGTTGACCACAACTGTTTGGTCTATCAAGGTGAGTGGCACGAGCACAGCATGTGGCAATTTAAGAAGGGTGATGACTACTGTGAAATTGGCGTATCGGGTAATTTCAGGGTGGATAATGCGCCTGCATTAAAATCTGCTGCAATCAGTGGTCTTGGAGTTGTGTATCTTGCGAGTTATCTGATGGAAGATGAAATTGCTAAAGGGACATTAGTGCCTTTACTGAAGGATTGGCAATTGACCCACCATCTGCCATTGCAGGCGGTTTATCCCCGTCGTAAGCACTTAGCACCTAAGGTTAGTTCTTTTATCGAATTCATCAAAGATCACATAGGAACGCCACCGTATTGGGATGCTCCCTATGTCGAATTATTCAGTAAACGTCAGTAAAATAGGAAACATTGTTCTCAAAAGCAGTCTTATGTGGTTTTAAATTGGGCAGGTACTTTTCTGGTCATTTAAAATCAATGCTTTAGGTTGAGTTAATGAGTACATTTGTTGATGGTTTTTTAGGGGTTACTAAAGCACTTTTTTATAACATCCTTGAACTCTGTTCTTAATTGAATACAATGGTAACAGTTGATTCGGAATGATCTGAGTCCTATACGTTTATTGGAAATGACCCCTTTCAATTTTTGTATACAGGTCGGCGTTAATGCAGTTTTGGATCACAGCCAACAGAAGTTTGAGAACTAAAACAATGTTGGCTCTTTAAACCATCATCCTAGTTTTTGGTTTACCTCAGCCTTATCGCTGAGGTAATTTTTTATTGATGGTTTGTAGCCTTGAGCACAAGTTTTGTCTCCCTGTACCCTAAAGTCGCAACTGTGTGTTAAATGATGTGAAGGCGAGTGCTAAAGCATATATTAATGCAACAAATATAGTGACCCACAGTGAGAAGGGTTCTGTTATCTAACGGGATAATGGTACCAATAAAAAAGCCACTTTCGAGTGGCTTTTTTATTGGGCGCAGCTTAAGACTTTCACTTATGTCGCTTTAGTCGTGAAGCAAGTTAACAGTGCTTCACGGCTAAGCATTAAGGCATTAGGCCTGCTTCTTACTGGCTATCCAGAGATCGACTTGTTGCTCTAACACATCCAGTGGTAATGCGCCGTTAGCAAGTACTAGCGTATGGAAGTCGCGGATATCAAATTGACTGCCAAGCTGTTGCTCTGCTTTATGTCTTATCTCTAGTAGTTTAATCATACCTACTTTATAAGCTGTCGCTTGCGATGGCATAACGATATGGCGTTCAACCATTTTCACCGCATCTGATTTAGCATTTGGCGTATTGTCCACGTAATAGGTTATGCCTTGCTCGCGGGTCCATTTTTTTGTGTGGATGCCAGTATCAACGACTAAGCGACAGGCACGCCACAACTCCATTGCTAGGCGACCAAAGTCAGAGTAAGGATCGGCGTAGAGTCCCATTTCTTTTGGGAAAGATTCGCTATATAAACCCCAGCCTTCAATATACGCGGTATAGCCACCAAACTTACGGAACTTAGGAATATTTTGCAGTTCTTGGGAAATGGCGATCTGCATATGGTGACCTGGAATACCTTCGTGGTAGGCCAGCGCCTCCATTTGGTATTTTGGCATGGCTTTCATGTCATATAGGTTTGCATAGTAGCTACCTGGACGAGAACCATCCGGTGCTGGTTGTTCATAGAAGGCTTTACCAGCAGATTTTTCTCTAAAGGCTTCAACCTGCTTCACTACCATGGCGGCCTTAGGTTTTACTTTGAACACTTCATCCAAGCGCGACTTCATATTGTCGATGAACTTAGTCGCCTCAGCTAAATAGGCGGCTTTGCCTTCGGCGGTATTGGGGTAGTAGAACTGGGGATCATCACGCATAAAGCTAAAGAATTGCTGCAAATCGCCTTTAAAATTGACCTTCTTCATGATGGCACGCATGTCATTGTGAATACGTTCCACCTCAGAAAGTCCTAAGTCATGGATTTGATCGGCGCTCATGTTTGTCGTGGTCGTTCGTGCCAAGGCATTATTGTAATAGGCGGGGCCGTTAGGGAGTTTCCACGCACCATCGCGGTCATCAGCTTTGGCTGCTAAGGTTTTTATGTAACTGATGAGCTTGTTATAGGCGGGTTCAACTTGAGTAATGAGTGCTTGCTCAGCCTGTTTAAGCAGTGCTTGCTTCTCTGTCTCTTGAATCGCTAATGGGTTCACTTTACGGCGAAAATCTGCGAGTAGCGCGCTGTCGTCGCCCTTATCAAAAGGCGCACCTTTGATGATGTTTTGGCTGTCTGAAATCACATAAGCGAATACGAACTTAGGCGCGATAATGCCTTTATCTGCGCGAATGGCTAATACTGTCTGTAATTGACTTAAGCGTTTGGGAACGCCATTCAAGCGACTGATATAGGCCTTGGCATCGCTGACATCTGTGATTTGATGTTGGTTAATTAAGAAGGAGGCGATCATAGAGTGGCCACCATACATCTGATTCACAGGGTAATTATGATAGCGCCATTGGTCATCTTCGATGTCATTTTGCAGATTTTGCTTCAGTAACGTGAGGCTAAGATGAGTTTGTGGATCGAGTTTGGTCGCATCAATCTGATTGACCCGCTCCAGTTGTTTTTTTGTGCGATCTAGGGTTTTATCATCGGCGGCATCACCTAGTTCATCCCATTTATCATAGTCTTGCTTGATCCCCATATAGGTCTGCGAAATGGGACTCGCCATAATGTTTTCCATGAAGATGGTTTCGAACAGGGCATTGGCTTTTTCTGATTCGGTTTGCGCTACTGCATTCACAGGTTCGCTTGCACTGTGTAAGGCTGGCGCAGTTGATGCTGCATACGCGGGAATGGTCAGCAGAGCTGAAAGGGTCAGTGCGACTAAGCTGATTTTAGTTTTTATTGGCATGATCAGGCTTCCTAGATTGATTTGCATCAATACTAAAGAAGCGGAACAAGAATGTATGGATATTAGTGTTAGAAAATGTGTTAGCAGTAATAGTATTAAACTGCACTATTGAAAGCTAACACATTATTTATAGAGCTATTTTAACGGCAGGCTTAGCAGAATTGTGTCAGTAAATCATTAACAAACATATGACCTTTACTGGTTAATTGCCAATGTTCAGCGGATTCTGTGAGTAAACCGCGTTGTTTGGCTTTTTCCATTCCTTCGGTCAATGTGTCTCTGTGTTGTCCTGTGCGCAGTTCAAATTCTTGCTTAGGAATAGGTGTCATCAGACGCAGGCGATTCATTAAATATTCGAGCGCGCGGTCTTCCTCTGCAACTTCAATCGATTCGAAGGTGTAGTTGTGTGCACTCAGATATCCCTTGGGATGTTTAATTTTTACCGTGCGTATGATGCGGTTTTCTTCTGGCAACGTCACTTTGCCGTGGGCGCCACAGCCTATGCCTAGATAATCACCAAACTGCCAGTAGTTGAGATTGTGCCTACATTGGTAACCAGGTTTTGCGTAGGCAGATATTTCGTATTGCTCATACCCTAATGCGGCCAACTTTTGTTGACCTTGCTCATAGATATGCCAGAGTGCTTCGTCATCGGGCAGCTGTGGCGGTTTTGAGTGGAATAGGGTGTTGGGCTCAATCGTTAACTGGTACCAAGATAGGTGTGGCGGGTTAAGCGCCGCAGCCGTGTCGATATCGGCCATAGCTTCAGCAAAGCTTTGATTGGGCAATCCATGCATTAAATCGAGGTTAAAACTCAAGTATCCCGCTTGGCTGGCTTTTTGAGCGGCGACTTGTGCCTCGTTTTGATCGTGAATACGTCCGAGTAAGTTGAGTTTATCCTTAGAAAAGCTTTGCACCCCGATAGATAAACGAGTGACGCCCGCTGCACGATAGGCACTAAAGTCATCGTGCTCTAAAGTACCAGGATTGGCTTCCATAGTGATTTCGATATTGTCACTAAAGGGAATTAGCGCATTGGCACCATCGAGTATGCGTTTGATTTGTTTAGCATCGAATAAGGATGGCGTGCCGCCACCGATAAAGATGGTATGGATCTGCCGCCCTTGGGCGAGATGTAAATCTTGGCGTAAGTCTTCCAATAGCGCATCAACATAAGCCTCTTGTGGCAGTTCGCCATTTTGGCCATGGGAATTAAAGTCACAATAGGGACACTTTTGTACGCACCAGGGAATATGGATATACAGACTGAGTGGTGGCAGTTCGAGCTTTATCGCAGTAGTCACGGCAGTTGACGACATTATTGTGCATTCCCGCCTGTTAATACGCCTTGGGCTTGCATGGCGGCGATGAGTTGCACTAGAGCTTTACCACGATGACTTAAGGCATTTTTCTCGTTGCTGCTCAGCTCTGCCGCGCTACATTGATAATTTTCAGGGATAAAAATCGGATCGTAACCATGGCCATTAGCGCCGCGTTGGCTAAAGTCGATTTGGCCTTCCCATGAGGCTTGGCAAATAATCGGGGTAGGGTCTTTCGCATGGCGCATATATACCAGTACGCATTGGAATCTTGCCCCGCGAGGTGCTGGCTGGTCTTTTAACGTCTCAAGTAGTTTCAATACGTTGTCTTGATCTTTGGCATTTTCGCCCGCGTAACGCGCTGAATAAATACCTGGAGCGCCTTGGAGTAAATCCACTTCTAAACCCGAATCATCGGCAATGGCCGCAAGTCCGGTGATTTCGGCGGCATGCCTTGCTTTGATAATGGCATTCTCTACAAAAGTGGTACCCGTTTCTGCTACTTCGCTGACATTAAACTGGCTCTGCGGCAGTACAGTGACACCGTAGCTTGCGAGCATTTGATCAAATTCGGCAAGTTTGCCTTTATTACCGCTGGCGAGGACGATTTGTTGCATGGAATACCTATCATAAATGGGGCGACGTGCGTTGGCACTATGATACCCAAGCTCAATAGTAAAGGACAGGGAAAGGGGTTGGCGCTACAGGAAAGCAACGCCAACAAAGGTATAAAATAGGTTTATTCAACGTAGAATTTTTGCTTGAACTGTAAGTTCGTGTTCAGTTGATTGCCATATTTAATTGCGATATTGAAGTTGATTTCCTGATCATCGCGGTAGGGCACTTCGGCAATGTAATAAATCGCATCACCTTCGCGGATCTCTTTAAACGTTAGATTGATTCGCGCATCTAACAAATTATTAGCAACTCCAGTAATTTCAACGGGGACTGCGGGCTTATTTGCTTCGCTAATATCTAATACGGCAATATTGATGATGCCAGTGTAGCTACTGCGCTTAATGCCATAGGATTTGGCTATGCTAGGCGTTAAAAATGTACTGCCAAGTGCCATGTAATGAATATCAAAATTGCCGACAGTTTCTTTTTGCTCGGCATTTGCAACACCGCAAAGGCTGGCCGTGAGGGCTAATACAGCGAGAAGATTACGGAACATGATGGGATACCTCATATTAGAGAATGTTGGATTATAGGGCCGCCGTGACTATTTTTTCCAATAAATTAATAGTATTCAAAGGATTAATTCGTTTTCAGTTGTACGATTTTTTAACTGAGTGATCTTTCAACTGAATTACCTTTCACTATCTTGCCCCATCAGTTCAGTAATGACACTTGGGATGATCTTAGGGTCAATAATGCGGATTTGTTTATGTCGGCCAAGTTCACCTTTTATTATGTGAATGTCGCTCTTTGGCACTTTAAAAGCTTTTGCTAAGTACTTGCTTAAATGGGCATTCGCTTTGCCATCTATGGGGGGCGCAGTGATGGCTACTTTTAGCTCATCACCGTGCAATCCTACAATTTGATCGCGGCTGGCCTTAGGCTGAATGTAGAGATTGAGCAGCAAGTCACCCTGCTGCAAAGTCACTGCACTCATTAGATCACTGCCCAATAAGGGATATATTGAGCAAGTAACATATTGAGGAAATTCATACCAATAATGACCAGCATTACGGATAAATCTAAACCACCAATTGGCGGTATGATACGACGTATTGGTGCTAATACGGGTTCAGTTAACTGACCCATAATCATTACAATGGGATTATAGCCTTGGTTAAACCAGCTTAAGATTGCGCGTATTAATAGCATCCAAAACAGCAGTACCCCTGCTTTTTTGACCACAGATACAACGGCAAACAGCAAAAATAACAGTATGTCTATACCACCGCCCGCAATGAGGCTAATTAGTAGCAGCTTGGCTATCACAACCAATAATGCGAGGACGAAAGATGCGGTATCAAATCGCCCTAAGGAAGGCAAAATACGGCGCATTGGTGCGATGAGCGGGTGAGTTGCTTTAACAATAAATTGGCTAAAAGGATTGTAAAAATCAGCCCTTGCCAGTTGTAACCAAATCCGCAAAATCACCACCATCAAATAGAGATCGAATAGAGTGGTGATTAAAAAGGTAAATGCATTCATCGAGATTTCTACCTATTAAAGTTCGATATAAAAACGTGTTAGTTGATCAAAATGTTTTAGCCATTTCCTCTGCACGATTAATACAGTTCTCCATGGCTTTTTTTACTAAGCCGCGCATATCCGCAGCTTCAAATGTCGCCAGCGCCTGTGCGGTGGTGCCGCCCTTTGAAGTAACATTCTCTCTTAAATTACCTAAGGTCAGTTGTGGGTTTTGCTTTGCCATCATAGCAGCGCCAAGCGCAGCTTGCTGCACTAAACTTCTGGCTTTTGTTTCATCCATTCCCATTTCTTTGCCTGCATCTATCATAGACTCCATTAGCAAAAAGAAATAAGCCGGTGAACTGCCCGATAGTGCAATCACTTGATCTAAATCTGACTCTTCATTTACCCACACAATTTCGCCGCCGCTTGACATCAAACGATCGCAAATGGCTTTCTGCTCGGTAGTAATGCTTTGAGGCGCATAGAGGCCAGTCATACCAACACTAATTTGCATCGGCGTATTTGGCATGGCGCGGATAAGCTTGATGTCTTGTGCCAGATAGTCGGTATATCGCTTTGCTTTAATGCCCGCAGCGATAGTGATGACTAACTTATTCGACAGCTCGACTGTCTGTAATGCTTCACAAACTTGTTGCATCAATTGTGGTTTTACCGAAAGTACTATGACATCGGCAGCTTGCGCCGCGGCTAAATTATCTTGAGAAACCAAAATCCCAAAATCGGCTTTTAGTGCATCGAGTTTACCTTGGCTGGGATTAGTCGCTTGGATGAGTTGAGCTGGATAGCCGCTATTGACTAAGCCACTGATGATGCTGCGCGTCATATTGCCGGCACCGATAAAGCAGATTTTCTGTTGATCCATTTGATTCTCTTCAGTGTGTTAACCGTTGACTTGTAACATCTTCACCTTAAATTAAGATGATAAAACGGTTAGTCATTTGAATGACTGAGCCTGATTATCGACTCTCGCTAATTGCTCTTAAATCGTTAATGTTCGGTGTTCTTTAATACAGTATTTGGGCATAAAGTGCTAAAAACAAGGTTAAACTGACCTCTAACTAAATGCCTAACGTGATTTTACACAGCGTAATTGCGCTCACCAAAAATGGCACTGCCAATACGCACCATAGTTGAACCACAGCTAATCGCTGTATCTAAGTCATTGCTCATCCCCATTGAAAGCGTATCTACAGCGGGATAATACGATTTAAGTTCTTGAAATAGATTGTTTAACATGGAAAACTCTTTAAGCTGTAACTCTATATCTGCGGTAGCCGTTGGAATTGCCATTAGGCCCCTCAGTGCTAAGTTAGGTAGCTGAGCTATCAGTTCGGCCAGTGGAAGCATTTGAGCCGCATCTATGCCAGATTTTGTGTCTTCAGCACTGATATTAATTTGAATACAGACGTTTAATGGCGCCAATTCGGCCGGACGTTGCTCATTGAGACGTAGGGCAATTTTGTCGCGGGAGAGGGTATGCATCCAATCGAAATGCTGGGCGACTATGCTGGTTTTATTGGATTGGAGTGGGCCGATAAAATGCCATTCTATGTCCGGGAAATCCCCCTTGAGCGCAGTAATTTTTTCAGCGCCTTCTTGGACATAGTTTTCGCCAAAGCAACGCTGACCCGCTTGGTAGGCTGCTATAATGTCTTCAATAGGTTTAGTCTTGCTGACGGCAAGTAAGCGAATACTGCTGGGGTGGCGGGCACATTTTTGCGCTGCTTGTGTGATCCTGCGCTGGGCGATTGCGAGTCTGTCTGCTATTGTTGTCATGATGTAATTATCTAGTTGCAAGGATATCCCAAACGATGGAAATCACTGAGTTATTGGCATTTAGTGTAAAACACAAAGCCTCGGATCTACACCTTTCTGCAGGGATATCTCCCATGATCCGTGTTGACGGTGAAGTGAGAAAAATTAACCTGCCCGCGCTCGATCATCAAGGTGTACACAGCTTAGTGTACGACATAATGAATGATAAGCAGCGCAAGGACTACGAAGAACATTTAGAAATCGATTTCTCGTTCGAAGTCCCTAATCTTGCACGCTTTCGTGTTAACGCATTCAATCAATCCCGTGGTGCAGCGGCTGTGTTTCGTACCATTCCAAGTGACATTTTGTCACTTGAGCAATTGGGTGCGCCGGAAATTTTTAAAAAAATTGCCAGTTTCCCTCGCGGATTGGTGCTAGTGACTGGACCTACGGGGTCGGGTAAGAGTACCACACTTGCCGCTATGGTGGATTACGTGAATGAAAATCGACATGATCATATCTTAACCATTGAAGATCCTATCGAATTCGTTCATCAAAATAAGCAATGTTTGATTAACCAACGTGAAGTTCATCGCCATACCCACAGCTTTAATGCGGCGCTTAGAAGCGCACTGCGTGAAGACCCAGACGTGATTTTAGTCGGTGAGATGCGTGACCTTGAGACCATTCGTTTGGCGATGACCGCCGCTGAAACAGGCCACTTAGTGTTTGGTACCTTGCATACTACTTCTGCCGCGAAAACGATTGACCGTGTGGTCGACGTATTCCCCGCCGGTGAAAAAGACATGGTGCGCACTATGTTGTCTGAATCGCTGCAAGCGGTTATTTCGCAAACTCTGATTAAAAAGGTGGGAGGAGGCCGTGTCGCCGCCCATGAAATCATGATGGGCACGCCCGCTATCCGCAATTTAATTCGTGAAGACAAAGTGGCGCAGATGTATTCGGCAATTCAAACAGGTATGGCCCATGGAATGCAGACCTTAGAGCAATGTTTACAGAACTTAGTCAATCGCGGTCTTATCACCCGTGAAGATGCAATGGCGAAGAGTTCGAATAAACAAGCGACATTTTAAGGATTTATGATGGATGTTCGTCCGTTTTTAAAAGTGATAGTGGAACGCAAAGCCTCCGACTTGTTCATCACAGCGGGTTTTCCGCCGAGTGCCAAGATTGACGGTGAATTGCGTCCCTTGGCAGAAAGTGCGTTTACACCAGCACAATCACTGGATTTTGTTGAGTCGTTAATGACAGAGGCGCAGAAGCAAGAGTTTCATTCCACTCGTGAGTGTAACTTCGCTTTTGCGGCAAAGGATTTAGGTCGTTTTCGGGTGAGCGCTTTTTGGCAGCGTGAATCGCCTGGCTGCGTGATGCGCCGTATTGAGACTAAAATCCCTGATGTCGATGATTTAAAATTGCCGCCTATTCTAAAAGATCTGGTGATGAGTAAACGTGGTCTCATCATTATGGTAGGCGGAACGGGAACGGGTAAGTCAACGTCCTTGGCGGCCTTGGTGGGTTATCGCAATGGTCATGCCCGTGGGCATATTTTGACTATTGAAGATCCGGTTGAATTCGTTCACGACCACAGAAAAAGCATAATCACTCAGCGTGAAGTGGGTATAGATACTGAGTCTTTTGATGCGGCGCTAAAAAGCTCCCTTCGCCAAGCTCCCGATGTGATCTTGATTGGTGAAATTCGTACCCAAGAGACGATGGAGTTTGCGCTGTCATTTGCAGAAACGGGTCACCTTTGTATGGCAACCTTGCATGCCAACAACGCCAACCAAGCGTTAGACCGGATTATGCATCTCGTGCCTGAGAGTAAGCATCAACAGTTATTGTTCGATTTATCATTGAATTTACGCGGTATTGTGGCGCAGCAATTGATACCGAAAGTCGATGGCACAGGGCGTCGCGCCGCGATTGAAGTATTGATAAACACCCCAAGGGTGGCGAGTTTAATTGCGAAGAACGAGCTGCATTTGCTCAAAGAAACCATGGCAAAATCCAACGAGCAGGGCATGCAGACGTTCGATCAGGCCTTGCTGAAACTTTATGTCGATGGCGAAATTAGTTACGCCGATGCGCTGCACCATGCTGATTCACCAAACGATTTACGTTTGATGATTAAATTGCAGAATAAAGAATCCACGGGCTCAGGTTTTATGGAAGGTGTCACCTTAGACATGGACTAGCGCGATAGTCCGGTTCTGGGTTAGGCAGCTCTTTATGGGCTGCTTTTTGTTTGTGTATTAGATTTTCGTTCAGCTCAATCGGTTCTACTTCATCGCTATGTTGCCATTATCCATAGCTTTTATTTTTTAATTCAATATGATCTTTACCTAGTGCGTTTGCGTAATGTACTGGTAAAGGAGAAAGCAATGAAAAAATTACCCATGATATTCGCTATGACAGCGAGCTTGACGAGTGTTGGCGTTATGGCGGCCACTTGTCCCGAGTATCTGAACCTTGAAGTACGAAAATTACATTCTGAAGAGACGGTTAATCTGTGTGAATTGACTCAGGGAAAACCAGTGTTGATTGTTAACACGGCCAGTAACTGTGGTTACACCCCGCAGTTTAAAGCGCTTGAAACATTGCATGAAAACTACAAAGATAAAGGCTTAGTGGTCATTGGTTTCCCATCGGATGATTTTTTCCAAGAAGAAAATGATGAGAAAGATACGGCTAAGGTGTGTTACATCAATTACGGTGTCACTTTCACTATGCTGTCGACTTCGGCTGTGCGTGGCAGTGACGCCAATAGCGTATTTAAATACTTAGCCGAAAAAACCGGTGCGCCTAAGTGGAATTTTTACAAGTATGTCGTTAGCGGCGATGGCGCAGTTGTGCAACAGTTCAATTCTAAAGTGAAGCCAGATAGCGAAGAGCTTAAGCAAGCAATAGAATCTGTACTTTAATTTTATAAGTATTTATTAATTAAGAGGCTGTTTTGGCTAAATTTTCAGGCTTATCCAAAGAAGTTGGACACGGACAGCGCGGCAAAGTGGGCGTGCTGTTATTAAATTTAGGTACGCCAGATGCGCCCACAGCATCGGCTGTTAGGCGTTATCTAGCTGAGTTCTTAGCGGATCCCCGCGTAGTCGAAATTCCTAAATTAGTGTGGATGATGATTTTACACGGGATCATTTTGCGGGTACGCCCAGCAAAATCAGCGGCGTTATACCAGAAGGTATGGACAGCGGCCGGCTCACCGTTAATGGACATTAGTTTGCGTCAAACGGCGAAGTTAGCGGATAAACTTAACGCCGATAACCATGATGTTTCTGTCCATTTAGCAATGCGTTATGGCAGTCCATCGGTCGCCAGTACCTTGCAAACTATGCATCAAAATGGCATTGATAAAATCGTGGTGTTACCACTGTATCCCCAATATGCTGCGCCCACTACGGGTTCTGCTTTTGATGCGATTGCGGCTGAGTTGTCCAAGTGGCGCTATATTCCATCGTTGCATTTTATTAATACTTATCATGATAATGCTGATTTTATTAATGCTTTAGCCAATTCGATCACGGCTGATTTTGAAGCAAATGGTAAACCGCAAAAATTGGTGTTGTCTTACCATGGTATGCCTGAGCGCAATTTGCATTTAGGCGATCCGTATTATTGCTTCTGCATGAAAACGACTCGACTGGTTACCGAAAAGCTTGGGTTAGGTAAAGATGAGTTTGTGATGACATTCCAATCGCGTTTTGGTAAAGCTAAATGGCTACAACCTTATACCGATGCGACTTTGAAAGCGTTGCCGCAACAAGGTGTGCGCGATATTGCTATCGTTTGCCCAGCTTTTAGCGCCGATTGTTTAGAAACGCTGGAAGAAATTGTTGGTGAGAATGGTCATCTCTTTGCCGAGGCGGGTGGTGAGAAGTTCCGTTACATTGCTGCACTAAACGATGATGATGCGCACATTACTATGATGGCCAACTTAGTGAAGCCACATTTTTGATCCGGTAATTTATCGGGTTAAACATAAAACTGAAAAGGATAAGGCAACTTATCCTTTTCTTTATATATGGTTTTTTATTGTGGCATTACTTGCTGAAGTTATTTTCGAAGTAGCTTTCAATAATCAGTACGGCAGACACAGCATCGACTTGGCCTTTGGTGAGCGCCTTGAATCCGCCTAACTCGAATAATCTTGCCTTAGCATCGGTAGTGGTTAATCGCTCATCTTGAGTGGCTATTTTGACTTTGAACTTAGCATTGATACGGTTCGCAAATTTACGCGCCCTGTGGGTCATATCTTGCTCAGTGCCATCCATGTTTAAGGGCAGACCAACAACCACTAGGTCGGGTTGCCACTCTTTGATTAAATCGCCTATCTGATCCCAGTTGGGGATCCCATCGACGGCTTTGATTGACAATAATGGCGTGGCGCTAGCGGTGATTTCTTGGCCTATAGCCACACCAATACTTTTAGTGCCAAAATCAAAGCCTAATACGGTTTTCGAATTCATAGTGTGCTGACTTATATTAAGAAATAGGCTTAAGCGTGACCCGCTTGAGCTGAAACCTGCCAAGCATCAAATCCAAGAGCTCGGCTGGCCTGTGGCCAACGGTCTTCGTGTTTAATGTCAAACAAGAGTGCATTGGTTGCTGGAATCGTTAGCCAAGAATTATCGGCAAGCTCTTGTTCGAGCTGATCTTTGCTCCATCCAGCATATCCTAAGGCGACGAGGAATTTCTCTGGCGATCTGTTGCTTCCTATCGCGGTTAACACATCGCGTGAGGTAGTTAGCATTAAACCACAACCCAGATCTGTGCTATTGGCCCAATAGGGCTGAGAGGTATGCAGTACAAAACCACGATCTTGGGAAACGGGTCCGCCCATCATGACATTGGCATTGAATGCTAAATCGGTGGAGACTTGCTCAGCTGGCAAATCCATTTGTTCTAATAGCGAATTAACTTCGATACCGAGTGGTTTATTGATCACCAGTCCCATGGCGCCTTTGGCATCATGTTCACAGATATAGATGACTGAGCGTTCAAAAAACGTATCGTGCAGTGAAGGCATGGCAATTAAGAAATGGTTCTGCAAACTCTCCATTAAACTACTCCGTTCGATGTGGCTAAGTTGATCTAGCATGCTGCTATATTGCTAAGTCGGGCGAGATTAACCGCCAGCTAATTTAACTTTGTAGTTCTGCTTCTCAAGCAATAGCTTTAATTGCTCGCGGTTATCGGTTTGGACCTCAATAGTGAAATCTTTAACCGTGCCACCACAACCACATTGTTTTTTAAGGGTTTGAGCCATTGCTTTTAACGCGGTTTCATCGAGACCTAGGCCTGAGATAATCGAAACGCCTTTGCCTTTGCGGCCCTTACTGTCTCTATGGATCCTGACTATGCCATCGGATTCCGGAATCGCTTTAGTGGCGGGCTCTGCATTTATACGGCCTTTGTCGGTGCTGTACACTAAGGATACATTAGGATCTGCTTTCATTGGTTTCATTCATTGATATTAGAAGGTGACTTATACCGACTCAGTTTATCAAATTTGCAGAGGTTCTGGGAGGTAAAAAAAGACCACTTGAGGATTCTCCTTAAGTGGCCAATACAAAATGCTAACTCTTTGCAGGGAAGTAAGCATATTTTTGAAAAGTAAGCTTAAAGCTCAGGATTAATTCATTCGCATGAATACCATGGCTATCAGCGCCACAGCTGTGAGTAATGCACTGGGCATAATAAATTTATGTAACTTAGGTAATGCAATTAAGCAGGCTGTTGTAACAAAACCAAATGCGGCGACTGTGGCATAGTTAGTGCCATTAGCAATGGTATCAATAACCAACCAGCCAAGCACTAGGAGGGGTAATATCAGTAAACTGGTAGGCAAATGACGTTTAATTTTTGCGTTATTCGCCTCGAGAGAAATTTTTTCTGGTGCAAGGAAAAAAATGGCAGATGCAACCATAAACGCGCTAATAAACCAGTACATTTCAACACCCCTTTAAATCTTAATTGATAATCATTATCATCTTTGGCTTTGCTGAAGTCAAGCTGAATGAGATGCTGCTTTTTAATCAATTGAGTTGTAGATTAGGCTATTGCTCTGTAAGCTAAATTCATATCTCTGATACTTGTCTTTGTTCGGGTCGAACATCTGAGGAAATTAAGATGAAAAATATTTTTGTAGCATTAGCTGTGTTGGCACTCAGTGCCTGTAGTTCGATGAAGTCTGGTTGGGATTTTGACCCTAGCGCAAATTTTACCCAATATAAAACCTATGCTTGGGTTGCTCAGAAAACGGATTCTGCCGGATATCATCTAGATGGCTTGATGGATCAACGGGTCAGAGAAGCGGTGAATAGCCAGTTAGCGAGTAAGGGGATGACATTAGTTGATGCAAAAGATGCTGATGTACTTGTTAATTATCTGACCAAAGTTGATAAGAAGATTAATGTTGATACCTTCAATAGTAATTTTGGCTACAACCCATACTATGGTCCAGGATGGGGTTGGGGCGGCAATATGCAGACCCAAACCACAGTAAGAGAATATGAAGTCGGTACCCTGATTATTGATTTGGTTGATAATAAAACCACTAAACTGATCTGGCGTGGTTCTGTTGCCGATACCATTCGCGACAAAAATACCCCAGAAGAAAGAGTACAGATCATCAATCAAGCAGTGGGCAGTGTAATGGCAAATTATCCACCTAAGCCTGACACTAAATAGTTCTGATTCAGTTTGAATGAACATTAAGCGGCCTAAGGGCCGCTTTTTTGTGGTTGATTTTTATGCTTTTTGTCTACGGTATTAGAAGATCTGCAGTTATTTATCATCTGATTGGATTTACGTTATTAATACTTATTAAAAATTCTATTTTCATAGATGACAATGTGAAGGTGACATTTTTATAACTAACTATTTTGTATAATATTTATTCTATAACTTAATAAGGTTGTAGGAATCTGCATCAGATTATTAATAAGATGATGAATTAATTTTTCTAATGATGAATTCAAAATAAAATCATTATAGAACTGAGAGGTTATCAGGCAGAATCAATTCTTTGAGTTGTTGGTAGTAGCAAAGATGCATGAGACGCAGATTATTGGATTACTTTGGCTGATTGGGATTATTGCCGAGGCGATGACGGGCGCTCTGGCGGCTGGCCGCAAGCAGATGGATTTGTTTGGTGTGGTGATCATTGGCTGCGCAACGGCAATTGGTGGCGGTACACTAAGGGATATGATGCTCGGAAATTACCCCTTAATTTGGGTTGAGCATGTGCATTACCTTATTGCGATTGCATTCGCTTCTTTGCTCACTGTCGCTATCGCCCCTGTGATGCGTTATCTGTCTAAGTTATTTTTGGCTATTGATGCCTTAGGCTTAGCCGTATTCTCCATCGTGGGCGCACAAAAGACGTTAATGCTGGGATTTAGCCCAACAATTGCCGTAGTCATGGGATTGGTCACAGGTGTCTTTGGTGGCGTTATCCGCGATATTCTGTGTAACCAAGTGCCTTTGATTTTTAAGAAAGAACTCTATGCGGTGATTTCACTACTGACGGCAGGCTTGTATATCGTCTTAAAAGCCTATCAGTTAACGGAATGGATTAATCTGGTTATTTGTTTAAGCGTTGGTTTTAGCTTACGGATGTTGGCGCTGCGATATCATTGGTCTATGCCAACCTTTGACTACCAATCCAGTGGCGATCAGCATACACATTAAATCGTAAAACCAAATCGTAGAAATAGAACCGTTAAACAAAAGGGCAGCTAAGGCTGCCCTGTTTTTAGCGGTAAATTACTGCTGGGCTTGAAGGATTTTCAAGGCTTCAAGGGCAGCATCATAGTTAGGATGCTCTGTGATGTTTGGTACTAACTCTTGGTATTGGAGCTTGCCTTCTGCATCTATGATGAAAATGGCTCTAGCCAGCAAGCCGTAATCTTGAATTAACAAACCATACTTTTCACCAAAATCACGCCACACGCTATCTGATAGCACTTTGATTTTATCTACGTTTTCCACTTTACAGAAACGCTTTTGTGCGAAGGGTAAATCGGTACTGATCGTTAGCATGATGACATCATCGGAAAAATGGCCAACTTCGCTGTTGAAGCGCTTCGTCTGCAGTGCGCAAACACCTGTATCTAGGCTTGGCACGGCACTTATCAGTACAGTTTTACCCTTAAAATCACTTAGCATCACTGGCGTGAAATGCTCATCAACGACTTTAAACCCCGGTGCCATTTGCGACAATTTTGGTCTTTTCCCTTCTAAGGTAACTGTTTTTTCACCCATTAAAACCTGTGTTTTCTCACTGGCGATTGTACTGGGGCTCATCAGAACTAGGCTATAAATACAGCTTGCTGCTAAAAATGAAACATATTTTTGCATTGGATTCCCTCACACATGAATATCTGTGCCTTTGCTAATATCTGTCCATTAAGGTACGCTAAAATGATGCGTAGAACCATAAAAAAAGGTCGGTAATTACCGACCTTTTTTATCCACTAATTGTTATTTGCTTAGTGGCAATTCTTTGACATGGATATCCATTTGTGGAAATGGAATACCGATATCTGCAGCGTCTAATGCATTTTTTATTTGCTCAAGCAGTTGGAAACGTGCAGTCCAATAATCAGATGTTTTTACCCAAGGACGAACCACGAAATTGATTGAAGAGCTAGCCAATTCAGAAAGTCCAACTGTATATGCTGGATCTTTTAACACATACTGGTTGTTATCTAAAATATCGGTCAATACTTTTTTAGTGAGTGCGATATCAGCGGAATAAGATACACCAATCACTAAATCGATACGACGACTATCCATTGCTGAGTAGTTAGTGATAGTGCCATTCATGATAGATGAGTTTGGCGCTACGATAACTTTATTATCAGGAGTGCGAAGCTTGGTTGAGAATATGGTTATTTCATCAACAGTGCCGGCGATACCTGCAGCTTCAATATAGTCACCTACGCGGCAAGGGCGGAATAACACCATTAACACACCCGATGCAAAATTAGACAGAGAACCTTGTAGCGCTAAGCCTATTGCTAAACCTGCAGCACCGATAACTGCTACCAGTGATGCGGTTTGTACGCCAATTTGGCCTAACGTAGCAATAACCGCGAAAACAAATACCACTGCCCAAGCGAGGTTAGCGACAAATGAAACGACTGTCGGATCAACTTTACGGCTGTTAAGTAATTTACGAACAAGCTTCTGTGCTACGCCCGCAAAGTATTTACCAACAAAGAAGATGATAATGGCGAATAATGTTTTTAAGCCATAAGTCACGATCAGATCTGGTGCTTGCTTTAATAAACCTTCGAGGTTTTCCATTGAATAACTCCCTAAATATACGCTAACAAAAACTATTTATTATTGACGATAAATTCTACTCGTCGATTTAAACTGCGCCCTTCGCTAGAACGGTTGTCCGCTACAGGTTCAGATATACCTTTACCCATTACGGTAAAGCGATTTGGATTAAAGCCATAATCTTCAACCAAAATACGTTTTACATTTTGAGCCCGTTGAAGTGATAGTTGATAATTAAACTCTGGTGTACCAACGATATCTGTGTGGCCTACTAAGGTTAATTCAGCATCATTTATTTCTAAGAATGCTTTTACTAAGGCTAAAGTTTTCCATTGAGAAAAGTCAACCTCGGCAATGGCAAATTCAAAATACACCATAGCTGCAGAAATATTATGACAATCTGTGTTTAACTCAGCATTTGAATGACTCATATCGCAAACTGGTGATGCAGTCATTTCCACAGCGATTTCTTCCACACAACCATTAGCCATAACAGGTGTATTTGGCTCTGTGTTAGGACAGGCATCTTTGATATCTGGCACTCCATCTCGGTCAGTGTCAGACCAAGCAAATACCTGTGATGTTAGGCTTAAACTTAATAGCAAAAGCGCTAGCTGAATCCATCGAGATTGGGAGTTTTTCACTACAAATCACCTATTGAACGATAAGTATTAGTCAAAATTACTAAAGCGATCGCATTGTTGTAGCATGACCATCTTAGTGTGGCATTCTAACGAGTAAGACTCTTTTCGCCAAGCTAAACGCGTACAAGCGTCCATACATCGACAGATAGATATCGGCAAGATCTTGAGTATATTTATGTTTTTATTAGTAGATGTCAGTATGTCGATACTTGCTTCAAGCATGAGCGAGGTTCTACATCGGTAAATTTGTCGACAAGTATGACGATAAACTATACAAAATAAGCCTTTAGCGCTAGAGTCTTGAGCCCATTATGCGCCAACCAAACTTTAAGTTGAGGACAAGATGATAGATTTACGCAGTGATACTGTTACCCAGCCAACAGCAGCCATGCGGTTAGCCATGTCCAGAGCCGAAGTGGGTGATGATGTTTACGGTGATGACCCTACGGTAAATAGTTTGCAGGATATGGCTGCGGAGATGTTTGGCTTTGAAAGTGCATTATTTACCTGTTCGGGTACTCAAGCAAATTTATTGGCTTTGATGGCCCATTGTGATCGTGGAGATGAGTACCTGTGCGGTCAGCAGGCTCACAATTATAAGTTCGAGGGCGGCGGCGCCGCTGTCCTAGGCAGCATTCAACCTCAACCTTTAATGAATCAATTAGATGGCACTATTGCATTAGCTGACATTGAAGCCGCAATTAAGCCTGATGATATCCATTTTGCTCGTACTCGTTTGCTTAGTTTAGAGAATACGATTGGCGGTAAGGTTCTCCCGCAAAGCTATTTGGCGGACGTGCAGGCATTAGCCTTTAATCGCGGGTTAAAAATTCATTTAGATGGTGCGCGAGTTGCCAATGCTGCGGTGGCGCAGAATATCGCGATAAGTGATATCACGGCGCACTTTGATTCAGTGTCGATTTGTTTATCCAAAGGATTATGTGCGCCAGTCGGCTCATTACTCTTAGGTGATGAACGCTTGATTAAGAAAGCCATTCGTTGGCGTAAAATGCTTGGTGGTGGCATGCGTCAAGCTGGGATACTTGCCGCTGCGGGTAAGCTTGCTTTAACTGAGCAAGTACAACGGCTGAGTGAAGATCATGACAATGCGGCGTACTTAGCTCGGCAGTTGGCAGAATTCAGTGAGTTCGACGTCAATTTAGCCGCAGTACAAACAAATATGTTATTTGTTACATTAGCACCCCATATTGATGCGAACTTATTGGCTAAACACTGTCGAGCGGAAGGCATCCTGATAAGCCCAGGGCGTACACTTCGGCTTGTGACTCATAAAGATATCAGCCGTCAGGATATAGATAAAGTGTTGCGTGTTGTTAAGCAGTACCTCAAAGCCTAAGTGTGGATTGATTTCCTGTTTTACTGAAATGCCCGAGCTTTGTCTTGGGCATTTTTATCGGCAGATATTGCTTAATGTTGAATTATTAAGCAATTAATGAATGATTTGCTAAAACAAGCTTTAGACAACAGGCGAAATGTTTGCGTTTATCTATACTAAAAACAACAAGATTATATCGCTAAGGTAACTTTAGGTTGAAGCCTAATAACAATACTAATAAAGGGGTCGATTATTGGACAAATCGGATCAGTGAATTGGAAATGCCAGCACTGTGTTCGACTGTTAAATCGCTAGAAAAGCTCGCCAAGGATGACGTTTCCTCTCTCGCATTACTCGGGCGTAGCGTGATGCACGATAACGCCTTAACCTCTCGTATTCTTCGAGTTGCTAATAGCGCTATTTACCATAAAGGTAGTAGCCAAATCTCTACTGTCAGCCGAGCGGCTATAGTGCTTGGTTTTGATGCGGTGCGAAATATTTGTATCACAGCCAAGTTACTCTCAAGCTTGTTAGAGAGTAAAAATTTGGCACCTAACGTATATCAAAGATTAATAAAGTTGATGGCTAAAGCATTTCAAGCCGCCATGATTGCACGGATGATGTTGAGCCATTATGACGAAGAAATGCAGGAGGAAGCTTTTATAGCCTCTTTACTGTATCACATAGGTGAGAGTGCTTTTTGGAGTATTGGTGGTGAGTTCACCGAAGAGTTAGATCTAAAACTGCGTGAATGTGTAACGCCAGCAGAGGAACGAAGTATAACCCGCGAAGCCCTCGGCACTTCTTTTTCACTATTAACTCAAAGTATTGCCCGCAATTGGGGATTGGGAGAACTGTTGGTCCATGCAGTTAATAATCCTGAAGACCAAAGACCTGAAATTCGGTCTATTTTTATTGCGGATAAGCTCTGCGATATTTTATCTCAACCTAATCTTGATAAGCAGGAATTAGGGAAACGTATCACGCAAGCGGCGAGTTTTACTGGACTAGAAGAAAATGAGTTTATGGTGCGGATGCAACGCTGCGCGAATGCGACCCATAAGTTAGCTGAAGTATATGGTGCTAAGGTGTTGCTAGACTATCTACCTGATCCCAAGCGTATGGTCACAGCTAAACCTGTTCCACTTCCCATTCCGTTAGATATGCCTGTCTATCAAGTTAACTTGAATATTCAGTTAGCTAAGCTACGAGAACTTACAGGCTTCGCCATTAATAAAGCCGATTTTAACCAAATCATGCAAACGGTTCTCGAAGGTATACTTGAGGGCGTTGGTGTTGACCGGTGCGGCGTGCTGTTATTGTCGCCAAGCCGTAAACAACTTCAACCTAGAGTGATATTAGGTCGTGATGCAGATGCTATTAAGCAAGAGTTTATTATCGATTTGAGCGATAGGCGGGGATTATTTTACCAAGCGATGGAGCATAAGTTACCGCTTTGGGTAGATGATCCTAGCTCTAAGAAATGGCAAGAGCAGTGTAAAGAATTACAAGCGCGACATGTGTCACGTCAAGGCTTTTTATTGGCGCCATTATTAGTCGATAGTAAAGTGATCGGGTTTTATTACGCGGATAGGGGCCCTTCGGAAAGGGCATTTGAAGACGTGGATTTTCAAAGTTTCATCCACTTCTCCCAATTAGCTAATGTGTGTTTTACTGTGTCCCTGAGATAGTGGTATAACTTAAGTGATTGCTTTTTAAGTGATTTTATTTCAAGCTGTATTCTTTCGAAATTGCACTCTTTCAAACCGTATTTTTGGGAGTGCTGCGCTATTGTTTGTTTGCGGCTTTAATCTCGGCAGTTATTTGCTTAGCTACCTCATTAGGAATGGGGAAGCTTAAATGGTATTGCGCTATTTCCCAGTTGCCATTGGTTTTGATTAAAGTGCCAGTTCCTCGACTGACGCCATAGGCTGGACTATTTAATAACTCGTCAAACAATATGACATTGCCGTGTTGGATTAAATGACGCTCAGTTAAATCATAGCGCCAACCTTTTGTGGGGCGCGAGTAACGTTCAAATTCCGCCATTCCCCAACGCTCACTCGCATCCGTGCCAATAAAAATGCCGTCTTTTCGGTACAGGGCAAAGTATTTATCCCAATTGGCATCGCTTGAATATTGGTTGAGTAAATCTAATACGTGACCCGCCGCTTGTTGATCAGGATTCGAAGTCGTTTGAGCGCTTTGTGTTGGCGAGTCCTGCGCCTGTACGCTTACATTAAGGCCGCCAAGCATTAACGCACTGAGCAGTAACCCCGAGGTAGCGCGATTAATATTGGAACCTTTAGCTGAGAATGCATGAGTGTCTTTGAGCATTTTACGTGCCTCTACTTTTATGGGTTAATGCCAGTTTATCGGATCGAGTTGATAAAAGCGGCTCAGTTCTCTATACAAGTCTGGGTGTTGTTGGTAAAAATCCTCTGGTTTCTCAAAAAAGACTTCGGTGATGACGGCAAAAAACTCAGCGGGATTAGTCGCTCCATAATAATTAAATAATGAGGGGGTGCCAAAATTTGCACTGTGTTGTAATTGGGTAAATTCCCTACTTAGCACTTCAGACCAAGTGCTGTAGTCGGCAAAATGCTGCAGAATGGGTGCGCCATTGGCTTGGCCATCTTCTTGATCGAGCTGATGGGCAAACTCATGGATTACGACATTATTACCATCATGGGGATCGGCGGCGCCGTCTAAAGTATTTCTCCATGAGAGCACAACTTTACCGTATTCCCATGATTCCCCTGCCAGCACATTGCGTTGTTCCCACACGATACCGCTAGTGTCTTTATGTTGATTATTGACGATAAAGGCATCGGGATAGACCAAAATCTGTTTCAGTTTGGGGTAAAAGTCGGTTTTACGATTGAGTAGCAGTAGACAGGCTTGGGCCGCGATAGTGACTCTTACTTCATCCGTGATCTCAAAATTATCGCAGCCGATAAAGACTTTTTCATCGATGAAAATTTGGATATGCCGTTTGAGTTGCAGTTGTAGATCTGCGGGTAGAGCATGGAAGTAAGGCAGTCTTTTTTTGAGAATGCTGCGCCATTCTTTTGGAAAAGGTTTCATCGTGACTCGTCGACGATGTAAGGTCCTGCGCCAACGACTCGACAGTAGCCAGGTAATTGCGCCAATTCCTAGGATAAGCGTGATAACAATAGCGAGCATACTTCCCTGACTTAATCCTGATTAACTTAGTATTAGCTAATGGGGGTGAAGTTAGCTTAACTCAATCCTCTGCTGAAAAAAGAAACTGAACAGTCGCCGCATTTTATGGTTAGGAATAGCGAACAGGTTGGTTTAGTCGTGTCTCTGTACGATTACGACCTGTTAGTTTGGCGTGATAGAGAGCCTCATCAGCTTGATTAATTAAGCTATTCGTATCCATAGGTTGTGATCGCTCCCAGCAAGTAATACCAGCGCTGATGGTCAGTATGCCGTCATGGGGGGAGTCTTCATGTGGTATTGTTAAACTGATGATTTTATTGCGTAATACTTCAGCAAAATGATATGCCTCCTCGAGATTGCTCGATGGTAGTACTATCATGAACTCCTCTCCGCCATAGCGGGCAAGCATGTAAGTGGGTTGTTTCAAGATCGATTTGGTGGCATTAACGATTTTCTTAAGACATTGATCGCCTGCGACATGACCATACCTGTCGTTAAATTGTTTAAAATTATCAATATCAAACAGAATTATACCTAGGGGCATGTTGTGGTCCCTTGCATACTCTAATTCTTTTTGGAGTTGTAAATCTAAATAGCGGCGATTATAGCAGCCAGTTAATCCGTCGGTTTCGGCCATGCCTTTAACCTGAGCTGCGTAGCTTTTTAATGTCTCTAAGGAGCTGACCATTTGCTGGAGCTCTAAGTTATCAGTGACAGGCATTCTGGCGTCGAGTTTTTCATTGGCAATGGCATTCATTGCATCTCGAGTCGCCATGACAGGCTTGATGATTCCCTTAGTGATAAAGTGCCAACTAGTGAGCCAGATGAAGAAGCAATATAAGATGCCACTGCAGAAAATTAATACGATAAATGCGGTGCTATCGTTTTTAAGTCCGCGGCCTGTTTGCTGAATTTCATTTTCAACTTGGTTAACGAGATCCTGCGTATAGGTCGCAACGATTTGTGCGGCATCAGCTTGGTATTCTAAATGCGCATTGGCGATATGAGTGCTTCTAATTGCTTTGCGAGAAAGTTCAAAGAGGTTGTCTTCACCGACCATGGTCTGTTTTATTTGTGATAACAAATTAAAATATAAGTTTTTATCGCCACCGATACTATCAAGCATAGCCTCCATGCTTAACAGCAGTCGCATAGCATCTCTTTGGGTTTGGTTTAGTTCAACTAGATTGTCGATGATATTCACTTGAGTTAACTGGGTAAATAAGTGTTCTCCTAGATGACTAAATAAAGATAGCTGCTGATTGGTATTGATATTTAAAGCAATCTGGTCAACGTTTCTCAGCTTAAGCTGACGTTCAGAGTCCGTATTAATACGCTGAAATTGGGTTTGCATTTCATCGCTAAATCCCGACGCCATTGACGTTAAGTTGGCTTGAATATTGGCTGCCTGTGAATTGGCTTGTAAGGCAGTATCGGTTAACGTGTTGAGTAATGGCAGTTGTTGTAAGTAATACAGTTGAGTATCTAAGGCGTGATTTAATTCTTGCTTATTGACAGTAGAAGTTTCTATTGAGGCCAGTAGTCGTGAGTCATTGATGAGTAATTCCCATTGTGCAGAAAGTTCGTCTAACAGGCTAGTTCTTTGTTTTTCATCATAATAATTATTCAATCGTGCAGTAATGATTTGTAGTTTTTCACTGTTTTTTGCCAGTTGCAGCGCAGTGGTGACTTTTACCACATCTACCCCGACTAAGTGTTCAATTTCTGATTTGAGTTGCTGTGACAGTAGTATGGCGACAACACCATTTAATAGCGCCATGCCCACTATGATATAGAAGGCTGAGGTTATTTTTTGTTTCAAACTTTTCAGTGGTTTAGTGCTTGGCATTATTTTCTTTGTCAATAGCAGGTACCTCTCCATAGGTATTTTGGAGGTGTTTTATCTCTGCACTTAATTTAATGAAAATATCTTCACTGTTAGCGGGTCTGCGGCTTGCGCTAAAACAGGCGTGGCTGAGTTCAGGGTAAATTTGTCCCATGGCAGTACTGGTGAAATGCCCAAAGGATAAGACCTTAGTAGACCAAAACATATTGGCTATGTGGCTTGCCTCAAATGCGCCTGCTATGCCTCTTAAAGATTCATCTTTAAATTCTGGGGCTGTTACTACATCCATACGACAGGGATTACCCCCCCCCATAGCATAGGCATGTTGTGCCTCATAGGTGCCCATATATTTGAGCAGCCAATAGGCAGCTTGAGGGTTTTTGCTGTCGTAGCTAACGGCAAAGGCATAAGCGCCATTGTAGGGATAACCGCCAGGCACTTGGCTTACGGCTAGACGCGCGCCGAGAATGTTCTGTTCAACTTTAAATGATTTATACCACAGATTATTGTAGGCAAAAGGCCACATTGCCGCTTGACCTGTCGCAATAGCATTAGCTGCTTCATTGAAAGCAAACTGCTCGTTAGCGGGAACGGCATAGGGCATTAATTCGCGATATTGCTTGGCTGCTTCAATGGCTTCATGGTTGATGGTGGGCACTGCAAAATGGGAGATCTGTTTCT
This sequence comes from Shewanella sp. SM87, assembly GCF_025653705.1. Taxonomy (NCBI): domain Bacteria; kingdom Pseudomonadati; phylum Pseudomonadota; class Gammaproteobacteria; order Alteromonadales; family Shewanellaceae; genus Shewanella; species Shewanella sp. SM87. Next base: position 277,201 of record NZ_JAKKSC010000001.1, on the reverse strand, counting down.
GGCTGTTATAGACGGGCTGCATCCAAGTGCCACCTAAGCTCCAAATCATGCTAGAGAATTCATCGTTAATATGGGGTTTATCACCCGACATTAGCGCTAGACCGTAAAAGTCATGAGTCAGTATTTTTATCCGCCAATATAGTGCCTGCTTTACGAGTGAAGAACTGAGCTTGATCTCGTAACTCTGTTAAGGTTTTTGCTGGTGCGAGTGGATAGCCAAACTGACGCAGAAAGTGAGCTTTTTCAGTTTTATTATCAAAGAGATCTGCTCGATAATGATTTCCCATAACATAATTGTTATAGGGAATAGCATGGATTTCACCTTGATAGGACAAGATGTTAAGTAGCGATGGGTAATAGGGTTCTAGGTATTTCTCCATGGCCTTTTCGCCATCGGGATCGTAAAGTTTAGCGAGTTCAATTAAGGGCACTGTATAACCATTGGCAGCCCATTCTTTAGCCCAGCCCGCTTCCATTGTAAGTAAATCGTATTTGCCTGAACCTTGAAGTAAATTCTGGGTCTGTAAGTTAAACATATCCTCTAATTCAGTACTGACCACTTGCACTTTTACGCCGGTTTTTGCGGTGAATTTAGGCAACATTTCTTGGGTTAAATAGTCGGTCCAAAATCCTTTTTCAGCGACCAAAGTGATAGGTGTTTTGTTTGTTAGCGGCGGGATTTGTGCCAATGAAAATTCTGCGTAACAGGGCATCATTATCGCAGCGGTTAAACAAAGAAAAATAAATCTGATCCGGTTTAACAAAAATAACACCTTAATGTTACGTATTGACTCTGAGTTAATATCATTAATTCAGCATTATGTATATTTAAGGATAGGTGGGATCAGAACTTATGCCGCGATTTTTATGATGTTTTTTATTGTGTTTTTTACTTTTTGAGTAAAAAGCCGGTAACTCGATCTTAGCTAAGTTACCGGAAAAGGGTGGGAGTAGTGCGAATCGTTAACGGTTTTGGCGTTGTTGTTCTCGTAATTGCCTCAAGGCAATAGGTAGGTCGAAGTGTTGCTCAATCAAGAGTCGGAGCAGCTTTGATTTGGGTATACTGCTTTCTTCTGCCAGTGTAGCAAGATGGGTTATAGCCGCTTCACTGAGGGAAAATGTTGCTTTGCGATAGTGTGTTTTAGTTTCTACTTTTGTCGGGAATAATACGTTTGTTTCTAGGCTTTGTTTGTGCAAGCTCAACACATTGGAATGGCTCTGGGCCATGTCAGTTGTGATGTGATTTGCCTGTGAGCCTGTGTTTTTTGTGACAATTGCATCTGCTTTATGATCTAGATTGCTTTTTATCTTATTCAGACTTTGTCCCATTGCGTACAAGTTTGCCGCCTCAATAAACTCATCTAACGAAAGCGAGTGCTGTAAGCTGCTAGATGACATAGCGTTTTTCTTGAGATCGCTGAGTCCCATTTTGCCCCCTTCGTTGAGTAGTCGTGTGAGTGGATTGAGTTTGATGGGTCAAATGATGATGCATTTGACTCACTCCCTGAGCGTGTATCGCGGGATGTAGGAGATTGGCTAAGCTGGCAGCACAATCGACTTGGAATAGTTCGCAGGCGATAGTGCGAATTTCTTCGGCTGCTTTTCCTGCGGACTCGATTTCAATTACCGATAATCCTGATTCTTCACTGTCATCATAAACATTGCGGCAATATGTTATCGCGTCAAGGACATGGATATCATAGGTTTTACAGACTTCTTTGGCCTCTAAAATTCGGTTAGCTTGATTGGGGAGACTTGGACATTGGGTGATCACAAAAGAAGCCTGTAATTTGGGATTAATCATCTTACACGTCGCGACGATATCGTCCATGTGACACACAGTTTTTAAATCGCGGCGCTTAGGTCTTAAGGGCATTAAAATGTAAGAGGCGACTGACATGGTTGCTCGTAGCGCTAGGTTATCTTGACCACCGCAGTCGACGAGAACGACATCATAGTGTTGCTCAAGACTGAGTAAGTCATTACGGATCTTACCGTAAAGCTGCACGCAATTGATGCTGGCCAGTTGCGGATTGTTGTTTCTTGCATGGATCCAGTCAGAGGTAGTGCGCTGGGGATCGCAGTCCACCATAATGACCGAGGCGTTACATTCTGTGGTTAAAAATACCGCTATATTTTGGGCCAAGCAACTTTTACCGCTGCCGCCTTTTTCTCCACCGATTAAGACTATCATGACGCATTCCTTAATTCTTTTGATGACCCTTGTGCAGCGAGTTGATGTGTTTGGAGCTATCCGCATTGATGTCCGAAATCGAATGTAAGCCTAATGTTAATCTCGGTCAATTGGCTGATTTTTGACGTTTTTTAATTAAATTGTCGTAGGCGTTTTTCTGTCAGTATCTGGTCATATGCCGTTAATTTGACAAAAAAGATGAGACGAGGGATTTATAAAAATGTTTTTTTATCTTATTGGTTTTACATTGTTTTATCTGTTATCCGTCAGCTAAAAGGTTTGTTTGTGGTGTTCGGTAACTGTGCATAGGACTTAGGGTGTAGTTTTTTATTTCTTCCTCGGTACAAATGTTAATTTTATATTTCTAAATGTTATTAACTGATCTGGGTAAATTATCAGCTTCTCAGTCGAAAGTGGTCTTGTTTGGTGAGGCACTTGTCATCAAACTGCCAAATGCTGGCTTTATCATCTCTATAGACTGACGTCTAAATCGCTTGAAATTTCAACCATGGAGAAGGGATGCCAAATGGATATCAAAACTATTATGCCTATTAAGTTTGAACTCGTTGAAACTGCACCGTTATTTCATGAACTACTTAATCTGCGGGCCACAGTTGGCCTCCCTTCTATTGGCGTTGAACTTGCGGATGTACAGGCATTGTTCTGGGTCTCTATTCGATTAAGTGACAAGACTGAATTGGAACATGTAGGCGCTGGGGCCGCTAAGTCTAATCTATTGGCAACGGCGTGTGTTTATGGCAACAAGCCCGGGCATTTGATGATTGAAGATTTTATTGTCTTACCCGAATACCAATCCTATGGGCTAGCAAAGATAATACTTGAGCGGGTGATGGCCTTTGTTGATGACCATGCGAGTGCGGGAACTTGTGTCAGTATGACCGCCCATGGTGAACATGAGCGCTTATGTAGTGAATATGGTTTTCAGTATGCTCCCTGCGCTAATTTAGGGCCTAATCTGTTAAAAATTATCGCTTAATATTCGTGTGAGAATGCCTTTTAGGTGTTAGCTAGCGCGTATTTTAGCCCTTGGGTATATAGTCACTTTTGCGTGAGTTAACGGCGACATTCGTTCGCTTATGTTGTAGCATCCGTAGGATTATCGTGACGTTCTGTATGAGATAACAACCTATGGATCAGCAACTCCTTATTGATGCTGTTAATCAAAAAATGCCCTTTGGTAAGTACGCTGGACGTAAGTTGCTCGAATTACCCGAACCTTATTTGGTGTGGTTCCATAAGCAAGGTTTTCCTCAAGGGAAACTTGGTGAGCAATTAGCCCTAATGTACGAAATCAAACTTAATGGCTTAGAAGGCATGCTAAAACCGCTGTTGAAATGAGTTCCCTTCTTTTAAGAAAAATATTGCTTTTGCGATAAGTGTTGTATTTCGTGATAGAGATTAGCGATTTATTGTTTTTAGCGTGCTTTAATGCAGCATATTAGCAAAACAAAAGGAACGCAGGCATGATGGCAAAATGGGTAAAATTAGCGGCAGTAGCGACTTTAGCGTTAGGCATGTCAAGTGCTTGGGCTCAGGGTGTCACCCACGAAGGTACTGTTGTTGATACGATGAACGGTGGTGGTTACACCTACGTACAGATTAAAGAAGCTGATACCACTTTTTGGGCCGCGGGTCCTCAAACTGAAGTGAGCAAAGGCGATAAAGTGGCTGTGGTTGAGCAAATGTGGATGAACGAATTCACCAGCAAAACCTTGAACCGCACCTTTGATAAACTGTTATTTGTTGGCCAAATCGATAAGAAATAGTCAGCAGTATCGAGTGCGCTAACCTGAGTGCCTCTGTAATTCAACGGCTTCGATACTTTCGAGGCCGTTTTTGTTTTTAGCGTTCAATGCCGCTAAATCTGAGTTTGTGACTATCTCGATGGGGACAAAGGCGGCAAAATAGCGGCTATTTTTCTAGCCGTTATTACTCAGCAGGGGATCACTCAAGTGATGGCGTTTGAACAGTTCGAGATCCAGCCTTATCAGTCATGTTATGCACGTGAAGTGAGTGAGTTATTTCACCTTTGCGTGCACAGCATTACCCATGTTCGTTATGCGCAGGCGCAGCTTATGGCTTGGTCTGCGGCGCCAAGATCGGCTAAACATTGGGATTTACGGTTACGTCGCTCGAAGGCGTGGGTGGTTTTAGCCATAGATGAAGCGACTGCTTCTTCTGTTTGTTGCGGTTTTATCAATGTCGAAACCCATTTCCCCCGTCAAGGTTACTTAGATAGCTTATATATACATCCAGATTATCAAGGTCAGGGATTAGGTGAGCGCGCTTATCTTGTTTTAGAAGCTTGGGCTAAGGCACAAGGCTATGTGCGCTTGAGCTTGGACGCATCTTATCTCTCTAAAGGGTTGTTTACTCGGATGGGATTTATTCAAATACAGCGCAGTTATCAGCAAAAACTTGGGCAAGTGATCCCCGGTTTCTATATGGAAAAGAATATAGGAAAGAATATTTAACGCGCGTTTACTATGGTTTCAGCTAGAAAGTGATGTAAGGTATTCCACAGTAAAACATTAGCTTAACGCCGTTTAGTGACACTATTTAACTAAATAAGCACTGTTTAGCTTAAATTAGAATTCGGTTAATCTAAGTCAATTAATGATTCAAGATGGAGGGCTGAGAATGAAGATTCGACTATTTACGCCATCGGATGTCTCGCAGTTGGCGGCAATCTTTGAGGCGAGTGTAATGCAAGGTTCTGGTGAGTTTTACTCCTTCGCCGAGCGCTCAGCATGGGCTTATATCGAAGGTGAGACCCGCAGCGAGAGTTATTGGCTTGAACGCTTACAGGGAACCACTATTTGGGTTGCCGAAACCGATAATATGCTGGTTGGTTTTATCAATCTTAAGATAGGCGCCGACAGCGATGTTGAAGCCGCTGCCGAAGTGGAATGCTTGTTTGTTCATCCAGAATATGCCCGTTCTGGGGTGGCTACCTCTTTGTATTTTGCGTTGTTTGAAGAAGTTAAAATCTTAGCGCTGAAACGATTAACGGTTGAAGCATCCTATCTCGCGCGACCTTTTTTTGAGAAACAGGGATTTCGCAGTATTCGTCGTAATGAACATAAGCGTTTTTTGAATGCGACGGATAAAGCACAGGGCCAAGCTCAAGTGTTGGTTAACTTCAGCATGACGCTCGCCCTCTAACTCAGCTTATCAAGGTGCTGATCTGGTTAGCTAAACGAGGCCGTCAGCACTGTTTTATAACATCGCCATAGAAGCGCCAATAAAAAACACTGCCAAAGATGACTTGTGGCAGTGCTTCTAGGTGAGTGCTTATTAAGCTGGCATCTAATCACTTACTCAATCGTTTGCTTGGTAGTTTGCGAATAACGAATAACCAATAACCAATAACTAATAAATAGTGAAGCCGCATTATTGAATCGCTTTGTTAAATCATTTGTATTACGCGTTAGGCGACAAGTCGAACACTAATGCGGTAACTGGGCCGCTTGTTGCAGTAAAGTCGACACTCGCGAGTTGTGTCAGATGTGCGCCGTCCCCAGCCGTGAGTGTTGTGCCATTGATATCCAACGTACCTTCAATTAATTGAATATATAGATGACGATTTGCTTGAGCGGCGTTTCTACTCATCGTTACTTTTTCGCCTTCACTCAACACTAAACGATATAGGGTCGCATCTTGTTGCACTTTGAGCGTGCCATTTTCACCGTTTGGTGTCACCACGGCCGTCAGTGGTGAGCTTTGCTCAAATGCCTTTTGCTGATAACCCGCATCTATGCCTAAAGTATCTGGGCGGATCCAAATCTGTAAAAAGTGCAGCGGCTCGGTTTTAGAGGCATTAAACTCGCTGTGGTAAATGCCTTTACCTGCGGACATTAATTGAAACTCACCTGCGGGTAAGGTTTTGATATTGCCGAAGCTATCCTTGTGAGCGATAGTGCCGGATATTACGTAACTGATGATCTCCATGTCTTTATGACCATGGGTATCAAAACCTGCGCCGGGTGCCACTCTGTCATCGTTGATGACTCTTAGGGATGATATTCCCATGTGCTCTGGGTCATAGTAGCTAGAGAAAGAGAAGGTATGTTGACTCTTTAGCCAGCCTAAGTCTGCTTGACCGCGATCTTGTGCTTTTCTTAATGTGATCATCTTGCTTTCCCCTTTATTTGATGCGGTTAGCGAATAGGTTATCTACAGCGAATTTGCCAGCACCTGATACCGTCAATGAGACTGTGGCTGCTAATAGGGCGAGACCAAATTCGTAACCGTTATTGGCAAGGAACAGACCGTTGCCTATATGTACCGAGAAAATCGCCACAACCATAGTGAATGACAAGACGAAGGCCGTTGGGCGAGTCAGCAGACCGAGCAACAGGAACAGGCCGCCGAAAAATTCACTTGAACCTGCCATCAATGCCATTAAGTAACCTGGTGTCAAACCAATGGATGCCATCCATTGTCCAGTGCCTTCTAAGCCGTAACCGCCAAACCAGCCAAACAGTTTTTGTGAACCATGGGCGATTAAGATGATCCCGATAGGAATGCGCAGTGCCAGTGGGGCAAAACTCGGGGCTGATTTCAGTGTTTTTGTGATCAGTGCTTTCATGGGATATTCCTCATTTCAAATTATTTAACGAATAGTTAAGGGTATTGTTCACTCAGTCTTAAGTCAGTTTGGCTACAGTTCCGAAGAACTTCTCCATTGCTAAGCAGTGTAGACTTGACCTTTGGCAAAGAAAATCGGAACATTTTCAATGTTCATTTCAAATAATTTGAATATGAGGTTTATATGTTGCCATCTATTAGTCTTGATGGATTAATCGTACTTGATGCTATTGATAAAAAAGGCAGTTTTTCCGCTGCTGCCGAGTCCTTGTTTCGGGTGCCATCGGCACTGACCTACACAGTGCAGAAACTGGAAAGCGATTTAGGCACAAAATTATTTGAACGTAAGGGCCAGCGCGCCGAGCTGACCTTAGTCGGTCAACTTGTACTGCGCCAAGGCCGAGAAATCCTTGCGGCAACATCAAGGCTCGAAGAGGCGGTGCGTCAACTCGAGACAGGCTGGGAGTCTTCATTGACCTTAGCTATAGATACAGTGGTGCCGGATTTACCTCTGCTGCAGTTGATTGGTGAGTTTACTGAGCTGGGTAAGCAAGTGACTGTGAATATCAGCGAAGAGTCCTTAGGTGGCGGCTGGGATGCGCTCTATTCTGGCCGTGCCGATATCGCCATCGGCGTAACAGGGGAGTTGCCCAAAGGCCAATATCATGTGGTTGAAATTGGGGAGTTGGAGTTTGTATTTGCTTTATATCCTTCGCATCCATTGGCGCAACATGCTGGCCCAATTCCGACCGAGGCATTGTTGCAATTTCCTTCTATTGTGGTGGCAGACAGTTCGACCGCCCTAGCACAGCGATCAAGTGGTTTATTTGATAGTCGCCAAGTGATCCGAGTGCCGAATATGCAGACCAAAATTAAGGCACAGCAATTGGGATTAGGTGTGGGTTACATTCCAAAGCACTTGATCTTAGATGCGTTGGCGGCGGGAAGCCTAGTGGCTTGTCATGTGGAAATGCCGCGCCCAACGCAAGCTGTGTTTATGGCATGGCGTAAATATGCTGAAGGCAAGGCGCAGGATTGGTTTACTGCGCGTTTACCGCAATGTGATTGGCAATTTTAAGCTCAAGTTTGTTTAGCGCTTTGTAAGCAACCACTCACTTTGTTCCTCACAGCATTAATGCTTACGCCATGAGGATCATAGCGCCTAACCTATACGTTGGCTGTGGCTGGTGTAATGCACATGCTGTGACAATAAATCAGACAAATTCGGTGAGCGATTCAAGAATCGAATAAAGGCCTGTGGCAAAGTCAGTGACTCCATCGACTCCTGCCAGCGGGCTTGCAGCAATGGAGAATAACCTTCTTTACCCGCAGCGGTGTAAGAGGTCGATACCCCGACATACAGTGACTCAGGCTCAACCGGATACCAAAGAGATTGACTGTCTTGCTGCATCATCTCTAGTCTGAATAAACGTTCACCCAGTGGGCGTCGCCCATCGTAGTAATACCGTAGGCCGTAAGTGTAGGGGAAACTACCCGCACCTGTACCACGGGCGCTGTTGTTGGTCGCCGCGTTAATCGCCGATTCGAGCGCTTGATAGAGAAACTGACCTTGAATTTCATACTTAACTAATGGTAATTCGAAGGGGAGTAATTGCCCCATCACATCGGCTAGTGTCAATTGTCCTTGGGCCACCGATTGGCGCACACCGCCAGCATTATGCAGAGCAAAGTTCACTCTTGGGTCGACCAGTTTGGCTTCTTGGAACATGCTGCGACTCACCCAAGGTGCTATTTCACTGCCGTGGGGCAGGGCTTTAGAGGGTAAGCGGGTATGGACTAAGTTCTTCGGCACCAGTGCTAACACTTTGTTTTCCATCTCTGCGATAGCGGGTTTGTAGATTTCTCGGATCACGCCATCGATATCGGCATCGGCATCATCCCAAAAGATATTCGGATGCTGACTGAGCTGTTGGCGCACCGCTTGGTAATCTTGGTTATCGACGGCCGTGTTAGCACTTAAGATAAAATGCTGATCCAGCATGAAATAGTTGCCGCCCTTTAAATTCAGCACTTTCCCATCAGAGTCAAACGTTATCTCGGCTAAGCCGACGACTTCGGCATATTTACCCGCATGCACTATGGGTGTGTTATTAATAACTTCACCGTAGGGCAGGTTGCTCAAACCTAGGGCGCGAAAATCCCCCTGTAGCGTATGCGTGTGACCGCCTACGATAAGGCTAATACCATCGACTTCGGCCGCGAGGCGTTTATCCTGATCTAAGCCTAAGTGACTGAGCACGATAATATGCTTAATACCTTGATTTTTAAGGTGCTCAACCGTGCGCGCGGTAGTGGCGATAGCATCGACAAAATGGGTGTCGGGATCGGGACGAGCGATCTCTTTCATCTGATCTAAGGTAATACCGACAATGGCTAAGGTCTTATCGTGGAAGGGCTTAAGCAGGTATTTCGCGCGTTTTTGCTCATGATCATAATCCAAGATATTAGGCAAACCTCGCAGACAACCGGGTTTGTTGAGATCTTCTTGGCTTAAATCCATATTGCCCGCAAGCAATGGAAAATCAATTTGCTTGGCAAACTCGGCAAGTCTGGCGTTACCTTCATCGATATCGTGGTTGCCAATGACCATAGCATCAGGTGCCAACAGATTGAGTAAGTGGGCGTTGGCCTTACCTTTAAAATGGCTGAAATACAGCGTGCCCTGAAAGCTGTCACCACCATGCAGGAAAATAAAAGGCGTATTGGTTTGTGCAGCGGTGTGACGCGCTTTTGTGATGTGATGGCCGATGCGGGCATAACCACCGCTATGGCTGGTCACATCTAGCTTATTCTGGCCTATGTTAAGGCTAAATTGGACGCGGCAGGGTTCAAAATTCGAATGGGTGTCATTAATGTGCGCGAGTGAGAGTGTGTAGCTCTGTGTCATAACTTACCTCTATTACGGCGGGTGAGTATATACCCAAGCAACCTGAAAATGCGAGTTTCAGAGGGCTCTGAGTTATCCGCATTCTAAAAGAATAAAGGGAGCTAGGCTCCCTTTATATTAACAAGCACTAAACTTGGTTAGCCTTCAGCCGGATTTGGCTTCGTCATCATCGGATGCGGCTTCAAAATCACCGTCATCGGATAGGCGAATGCCTTTTTGCTTCATGCGCTTAGTCCAAAGTTTACGTGCCAATTGCTGCATATCGGTCGCGGGGTCGTTTAGATCGACAATCTCTAATCCTAACATAGATTCGATGATATCTTCTTGAGTTACGATACCTTGGCTACTGCCGTACTCGTCGACCACCATCGCAATTTGGGTGTTACGTTTAATCATACGCTCAAAAAGTGGCAGTATTTTTGCGGTTTCAGGCACCACAAATAAACTTCGTTTAAGTTCACCAATCGGTGCTTCTGGCGTGTAACGCTCTGCTAGCAATACATCGGTGCGGGTAATGTAACCAATCACATCATCATGATCTTGGTCGTATACTGGAATTCGGGTAAAAGGCTTGTCGCGGTATTGGCGCACAAACTCATTTTGGGTGAGATCTATGGGCAAAGAAAACATCACAGTGCGCGGCGTCATGATCGCCGTGACTGGCATATCTCGCACCTTCAGCATTTGCGTCAAAATTTTTGACTCTTGCTCATCAAGCTCACCGGATTCATGGCCAATTTTGGCCATAGCACTCATCTCTTGGCGTATGTAGTGGCCTTCATCACCTTTGCCCATTAGGCGAGTGACTTGCTGTGACATCCAGATCAGCGGTTTAGTGGTACGCTTCATCCACAGCACGGCAACAGAAACACTTGGTGCGAGGCGGCGCCAATGGTTTGCACCCAATGATTTAGGAATGATTTCTGAGAAAAACAGAATAATAAAGGTTAATACGCCCGAGAAAACACCTAACATATCGTCACCAAATACTTTAGCCGCTTGCGCACCTGCAACGGCGGCACCGACGGTATGAGCGATAGTATTTAGGGTAAGGATTGACACCAAAGGGGCTTCGACATTCTCTTTCAATCTACGTAAGCGCGCGGCTGCGGCACTGTCAGTTTGTTCGAGTGATGCGATATAACTTGGGGTAACCGATAACAGAACAGCTTCGAACACACTGCACAGAAAAGAAACAGCGACAGCGACAAGCACTATAATGATGAGGGTTAACATATAGGTGGAATTACAACTCCGTATTTTAGGCCAATATTAGCCCTTGGAGATTCTATCATAGGTGAATTGAGTTACTGGCTAAAATTTATTTGCGTCTGTATAATTCGCCGCCCTGTTGCAGGATCCGGTTTTTGGTGTTGAGGTTAGCTATATGAGTGAAAAGAAGATCAATTTATTAGACCTTGATCGTAAGGCGATGCGCGCATTATTTGCGGAAATGGGTGAAAAACCCTTTCGTGCCGATCAGCTCATGAAATGGCTATATCATTTCGGTGTCAGTGACTTCGAAGAGATGACCAACATCAACAAAGTGTTACGTCAAAAGTTGGCGGCCCGCTGCGAGATCGTTGCACCAGAAATTTCGAGTTTCCAAAAATCGACCGATGGTACGATAAAATTTGCAATTAATGTTGGCCAAGGCCAAGAAGTGGAAACGGTTTATATTCCTGAGGATGATCGTGCGACCTTGTGTGTATCTTCACAGGTTGGCTGTGCGCTGGAATGTACTTTCTGCTCGACGGGTCAGCAAGGTTTTAACCGTAACTTAACGGTTTCTGAAATCGTCGGTCAAATCTGGCGCGTGTCGCACTTTTTAGGATTTGCAAAAGACACGGGCGAGCGTCCTATCACTAACGTCGTGATGATGGGCATGGGTGAGCCATTACTCAATTTAGCCAATGTGATCCCTGCGATGGACATCATGCTCGATGATTTTGGTTTTAGTCTATCAAAGCGCCGCGTGACTTTATCAACATCAGGCGTAGTGCCAGCGTTAGATAAACTGGGCGATGCCATCGATGTGGCACTTGCTGTCAGTATTCATGCACCCAATGATGAGTTGCGTGACATTCTGGTCCCGATCAATAAAAAGTATCCGCTGGATGAGTTTTTAGCGGGTATTCGTCGCTATATTGCTAAATCAAATGCTAACCGCGGCCGCGTGACGGTTGAATATGTGATGCTAGATCATATCAACGACAGCACAGACCAAGCCCATGAGTTAGCTAAGTTAATGAAAGATACGCCATGTAAGGTGAATCTGATCCCATTTAATCCGTATCCTGGCTCGCCTTATGGCCGCTCATCTAATTCACGTATCGACCGTTTTTCTAAGGTTCTTATGGAATACGGTTTTACTGTCATCGTACGTAAAACCCGTGGTGATGACATTGATGCCGCTTGCGGTCAGTTAGCTGGCGATATTCGCGACAGAACGAAACGTTTAGCGAAAAAACGCATGCAAGAAAACCAGATTTCAGTCACAATGAATTAACTCTTTGTTTGCACAGATTTATAGGCTTGCCCATGAAGCATGGATTGCCAAGGTTTTCGTTGATTTTAAGCCTGTCGTTATTGATGACAGGATGCGTCACTGAGCGTACTTATACTGGGACAGATATTCCTGTTTCGGAACGAAAGTTAGACAAAGTCGCCGCCGCAAGAGAGCGGATGCAGCTCGGTTTAACCTATTTAAATCGAGGTAGCACGGAACAAGCCAAATACAATCTTGATAAAGCATTAGAATATGCTCCAGAGCTCGAAGATGTGCATACCGCTCTGGCTTATTACTATCAAACCGTGGGCGATTTAGTGCGTACCGAAGAGTCGTACATGAATGCCATTAGTACTAAGGATGCCTCTGGCGATTCCATGAATAATTTCGGGGTGTTTTTGTGCCAACAAAAGCAATACAACAAAGCTGAAAAAATGTTTTTGGCCGCAATTGAAATGCCCAAATATACGCGCACTGCCTCAAGCTATGAGAACTTAGGTCTTTGTAGTCGCGAAGCAGGACAAGCAGAAAAGGCACGACAGTATTTTCAGATGGCGTTAAAGTATGACCCGAGACGCTCGGTGTCATTACTGGAGTTGGCAGAGTTAGAAGTCGATCAAGGTGATTTTATTCAGGCGCGAAACCAATTAGCGCGCTATCACCAAGTGGCTGAGCAAACTCCAGAAAGTTTAGCGCTCGGGATCAAAATAGAGCAGGCAGTGAATGATGATGCCGCTGTGAAGAGATTTGGTATTTTATTGCTTGCCAAATTCCCAGCATCACCTCAGGCCAAGCAATACAGAGTTAATTTGCATCAATGAAAGATCATGAAACCAATGCGCCAGTTGAGTCGGTAGCACCGCAATCAGTCGCGCTAGATGTCACGCTTGGTACTTTATTAAAAGCCGCCCGCGAAAAAATGGGCCTTAGTATTCAAGATGCTGCTGTAAAGCTGCATCTACGTCCTCGTATTATTGAAGATATTGAAGCTGACAATTTTACTAATATAGCCTCATCGACTTATGTACGTGGCTATGTGAAAAACTACGCGCGTATGGTCAGTGCCGATGCGGCTTTGATTGAAGCTTGTCTTGTGCAGCAAGTGCCAGTCGTGACTGAGCCTGCAATGCAAAGTTTTTCACGCAAAACCACATATCAAGCTCGCGATACACGTTTAACTTGGCTGAGTATTTTTATCGTCATAGTGTTACTCGGTTCGTTAGTCGTCTGGTGGATGCAAAAAACGACCTTGCTAAGCACTATTGATGTGTCGCAACCCACGGCTGAAGAGGTCGCAGCAGCGAATCAGACGCTTCCAGGTGATGTGTTATTGACCGAAACGGATGCCAGTCCTCGTTTGACTGAGATTGCCGCAAACGGCTCAATGTCTATCGATGGTCCAATTAAAGATACTGATGCAAGCACTATTGATGTCAGCACAGGACCAACGGACAATAATTATCCTCAGACCGTTGATACGAGTAATGAAGATGGTGGTTCAGCAATCGCAGCCACTACGACAACGCCATCGGTTCCGCAAACGACAGCTCCTGTAGTCCAACAGCCTGTTAGTGCAACGCCTTCACCGACCACAACATCAACGACCACTGCAGCAAGTACTTTGGTTGCTGTTGCAGGACAATCGATTATAGATGTCCAGTTGACGGGTGATTGCTGGATAAACATTGTTGATGCTAAAGGTAAAGCATTAGTCGATGGTGTTAAAGGCGCTGGCGCAACAGTGCAAGTGAGCGGTGTACCGCCGTTTAAAGTCATTTTAGGTGCGCCCCATGTAGCGACTTTAAGCTTAGATGGACAAATTGTTAGCCTAGCGGATTTCCCCAAGGGACGAGTCGCGCGGTTAACCTTGCCTAAAGCCTAACGACCGCGTAATGATCTGCAGCACGTACCGAAATAGAGCGTATTAAGCATGTATAATGAAACTCCCATAAAAAGACGTCCTTCCACCCGCATTTATGTGGGTAATGTACCGATTGGTGATGGGGCGCCGATTGCTGTTCAGTCAATGACCAATACTAAGACCACAGATGTTGAAGCGACAATTGCTCAAATTCGTGCCTTAGAGAAAGTCGGTGCCGATATAGTGCGTATCTCTGTACCCACTATGGATGCGGCTGAAGCCTTTAAACTCATTAAGCAAGCGGTCAATGTTCCTTTAGTGGCCGACATTCATTTTGATTATCGCATTGCTTTAAAAGTTGCCGAGTACGGTGTCGATTGCCTTCGAATCAATCCGGGTAATATAGGCAATGAAGAGCGTATTCGTAGCGTGGTGGAATGTGCCCGTGACCATAATATTCCCATCCGTATTGGTGTGAATGGTGGTTCACTAGAGAAAGATCTAATGGACAAGTACAAAGAACCCACTCCTGAAGCCTTGCTTGAATCAGCTATGCGCCATGTGGATATTCTGGACAGATTGAACTTTGATCAGTTCAAGGTCAGCGTTAAAGCCTCCGATGTATTTTTAGCGGTCGAATCCTACCGTTTATTAGCGAAACAAATTCGTCAACCCTTGCATTTAGGCATTACCGAAGCTGGTGGCGCGCGCGCGGGTTCAGTGAAATCGGCCGTAGGCTTAGGTATGTTATTGGCTGAAGGCATAGGTGATACCCTACGTATTTCCTTGGCCGCTGATCCGGTCGAAGAAATCAAAGTCGGTTTTGACATTTTAAAGTCGCTGCGTATTCGTAGCCGTGGCATTAACTTCATTGCCTGTCCATCTTGTTCTCGTCAAGAGTTCGATGTGATCAGTACCGTTAATGAGTTAGAGCGTCGCCTCGAAGACGTGACTACCGCCATGGATGTGTCTATTATCGGCTGCGTAGTTAACGGCCCAGGTGAAGCCTTAGTGTCGCACATCGGTTTAACGGGTGGGCACAATAAGAGCGGTTACTATGATGAGGGTGAACGTCAAAAAGAACGCTTTGACAACGACAACATTGTCGATTCCCTCGAAGCGAAAATTCGCGCAAAAGCCAGTCAAATGGCGAACCGTATTCAAATCAAAGATACAACTGAGTAATATGTACCCGCATTTGGGCATAGATTACGCCTAATGATGTTGAGCTAGGCCCCGAAACCGACGGGGTCGTTTTACGTTTTACGCTCAAAAGCCTATAATGCGTGACATTTTTATTAATTTAGCGAAATCGGACGAGTCGATACAGTGGCAAAACAGATCCAAGCGATTCGCGGAATGAATGACATTCTGCCAACTCAAAGTCCTCTATGGCAAAAAGTGGAAGCGGTACTACGTTCGAGCGTCAGTGCTTACGGTTACAGCGAAATCCGCACTCCAATAGTGGAAAATACCGATCTTTTTAAACGCTCTATCGGTGAAGTGACTGATATTGTTGAAAAAGAAATGTATACCTTCGCAGATAATAACGGTGACAGCTTAACGCTACGCCCTGAAGGTACCGCGTCGACAGTGCGTGCAGGTAACGAAAACGGTCTGCTATATAACCAAGAGCAACGTCTTTGGTATATGGGTCCTATGTTCCGCCACGAACGTCCACAAAAAGGCCGTTATCGTCAGTTTAACCAATTTGGCGTTGAAGTGTATGGCATTGGCTCGGCTGATATTGATGCTGAAGTCTTGATGCTATCGGCACGCCTGTGGGAAAAACTCGGTATTAGCGAGCACGTCTCGCTAGAGCTAAATACCTTAGGTGATCCTGCTGAGCGAGCTGTTTATCGTGATGCCTTGATTGCGTTTTTAGAGCAGCATAAAGATGCGCTTGATGAAGACAGTAAGCGTCGCATGTACAGCAATCCGCTGCGAGTATTGGATTCAAAAGATCAAAATGTCCAAGCCATATTGGTTGATGCACCTGAGTTAATGGATTTTCTCGGTGAAGAATCGAAGACACATTTTTCACAATTGCGTGAACTACTTGATGCTGTGGGTATCAAATACACCATTAATCCGCGTCTAGTACGTGGTTTAGATTACTATAATCGCACTGTATTTGAATGGGTTACATCTAGTTTAGGCTCACAAGGTACTGTACTTGCGGGTGGTCGCTACGATGGTTTAGTCGCCCAGTTAGGTGGTAAAGATACTCCAGCGGTCGGTTTTGCTATGGGCTTAGAGCGCATTGTCTTGCTGCTTGAAACCTTAGAGCTGACCAAAGATATTCCGCCAGAAGTGGATGTGTATGTCACGGCCATGGGTGATAGCTGTCTGGTCGAAGCCATCAAGGTCGCGCAGGAATTACGTAACGCACTGCCAAACCTTAAAGTGATGAGTCACTGTGGCGGCGGTAACGTGAAGAAACAAATGAAGCGTGCCGACAAAAGCGGTGCGAGTGTGGCACTACTGATAGGTGAAGATGAACTTGCCGAAGGTATGGTTACGGTTAAACATTTACGCAATGACATCGAACAACAACGGGTAGCTCGAAGTGCCTTAGGCACATTTTTGGCTGAACTGATCAAATAAAGGGGACGTGCGCGTGGAAATTTATAGCACAGAAGAACAACAAGTTGATGCTATCAAGCAGTTCTGGAAAGATTACGGAAATTCAATTTTAATCGGTGCCGTAGTGGGTTTAGGCGGCTTATATGCGTGGAATTATTATTCTGACGTTAAAGTGGCGCAAGCGGAAGAAGCTTCAAAAGCGTTCCAAAATTTGACCACTAAATCTGCCGATGAAGCCGCAATGCTTGCGGGTGTCGCCGAGTTTTCTCAAAATCACGATCAAAAGGGCTATCAAGCCTTGTTAGAACTGATCGTGGCCAAAACTGCGGTAGAAGCGAAGGATTATCCAAAAGCGATTGATGCCTTGAACAAGGTGATTGCGGCTAAACCCGGTGCTGGTTTAGATGTGATTGCGACTTTGCGTTTAGCACGAGTACAAGCAGAGCAAGGTCAAATTGATGCAGCTCTAGCGACCTTAGATCAAGTAACAGATAAAGCTTTCTTCGCTCAGCGCGATGAGTTGAAAGGTGATTTCTTAGTACGTCAAGGTGAAGTTGAGAAGGCAAAAACAGCTTATCAAGCTGCCATGGACAATGGTGGTGTGGTGACAAGCCCTGCGCTTAAAATCAAACTTGATAGCCTAAATCAGGCATAAGGGATCCCTTGATGAAGTCTTGGTGCAAAAACCTGCTAGCCGCTGGATTAAGTCTGGCCATGTTATCCGCCTGTTCGTCGAGCGATGTCGAAGAAGAACCGGTAAGTGAGTTAACTGCCATTCAGGCGACAGTGTTTCCTGAAGTGAGTTGGAGCGCCTCTGTCGGTAATGGTGTTGGTGATTATTATTCTCGCCTCGCCCCCGCCGTTAGTTACGGAAAAATTTTTGCCGCCGACCGTTATGGTGAAGTGGTTGCCTTCGATGAGGCCACTGGCGAGCGCGTTTGGACTAAAGATTTCAGCGAAGAGTTTCGTGATAACGCTTTAGCAAAAAATAAAGGTGCGCGTATTGCTGCTGGTGTGACTGCTGCGCGTAATAAAGTCTTTTTAGGTGGCGAAAGTGGGCTGCTTGCTGCATTGAACGCTGAAGATGGTCAAGTGTTATGGCATGTCGTTGCGGGCGGTGAATTACTGTCTGCTCCCACTGTGGCCGATGACGTCGTGGTGGTCAGTACCAGCTCTGGTTCACTCGAAGCGTTTAACGTTGATACTGGCGCCAAGCTGTGGGTGTATGAAATGCAATTGCCGAATCTGACCCTGCGCGGTACAGGTTCTGCAGCTTACGAAGCGGGTGGTTTCTTCATAGGTACCGCCGATGGCAAAGTGGCTGTTGTGATTAAAAACAATGGTCAAGCTGCGTGGGAACAGGCTATTTACAATCCAACGGGCGGTAACGAGTTTACGCGTATGGCCGACGTGGATATGACGCCCTTGATCCTTGGCGACAACTTATATGCAGTGAGCTACAACGGTAACTTAGTGTCGATGGAACTGCGCACGGGTCGAGTTGTGTGGACGCGTAAGTATTCTAGCTTTAACGAGTTAGCATCAGCGGGCCTAAGCTTGTACTTAGTTGACGATCACAGCCGTATCTACTCAGTTGATAAACGTAACGGTTTGGAACTATGGAGTAATTCTGAGTTAGCTAACCGCACTCTGACATCTCCGTCGGTATATAAAGACTATTTAGTTGTGGGTGATTTCGAAGGTTATTTACACTTCATCGATCGCAGTACAGGGACGATTGTGGGTCGTGTCCAAGTGGACAGCTCAGGATTATACAGCCAGCCGTTAGTGGTGGATGATAAAATCTATGTTCAAGGTCGCAGCGGAAAGTTGGCTGTTGTAACACTTCCATAGTTAAAAGTGTTATCCTTGCTGAGCCCCTGGAAGTGTGTTCCGGGGGCTTTTTATTGAAAAGTTTTTTAGAGGCAAAATCATGATCCCTGTAGTGGCCCTTGTTGGTCGGCCGAACGTCGGTAAATCCACCCTATTTAATCGTCTTACGCGCACGCGTGATGCGCTGGTTGCTGACTTTCCTGGCCTAACACGTGACCGTAAATATGGTCGAGCATTCTTATCCGGCTATGAGTTCATTGTGGTCGATACCGGCGGTATCGATGGCACTGAAGAAGGGATCGAGACGAAAATGGCTGAGCAATCCCTTGCTGCCATTGAAGAAGCCGATGTCGTTCTATTTATGACCGATGCGCGCGCGGGTTTAACCGCTGCGGATCTGTCGATTGCACAGCACTTACGTAGCCGTCAAAAAACCACCTTTGTGGTTGCTAACAAAGTTGACGGTATTGATGCCGATTCAGCTTGTGCCGAGTTTTGGTCTTTAGGTCTAGGTGAAGTTTACCAAATGGCGGCGTCCCAAGGACGTGGCGTGACCAATATGATCGAATACGCGCTGACCCCTTATGCCGAAGCGATGGGCATTGTGCGTCAAGGTGAAGACGAAGTTACTGAAGAGCGTGAATATACCGAAGAAGAAGCGGAAGCTGAGCAAAAGCGTCTGCAAGATTTGCCTATCAAGCTGGCGATCATAGGTAAACCTAACGTAGGTAAGTCAACCCTGACTAACCGTATTCTAGGTGAAGAGCGCGTTGTGGTATTTGATGAGCCCGGCACGACACGTGACAGTATTTACATTCCAATGGAACGTGAAGGTCGCGAGTACGTGATTATCGATACCGCGGGTGTTCGTCGCCGCAGTAAAGTACATCAAGTCATTGAGAAATTCTCAGTGATCAAAACCTTGAAAGCAGTTGAAGATGCTAACGTGGTGTTACTTATCATCGATGCCCGTGAAGGTATCGCCGAGCAAGATTTGGGTCTGTTAGGTTTCGCGCTCAATGCGGGTCGCGCTTTGGTTATTGCCGTCAACAAGTGGGATGGTATCGACCAAGGGATTAAAGATCGTGTGAAAAGCGAGCTTGACCGTCGTCTTGGTTTTATCGACTTTGCCCGTATTCACTTTATTTCGGCGCTGCACGGTACTGGTGTTGGCCATTTATTTGAATCGATTGAAGAAGCTTACGACAGTGCCACACGCCGCGTCAGCACTTCTATGTTGACTCGTATTATGCAAATGTCGCAGGACGATCACCAGCCGCCATTAGTGAATGGTCGCCGTGTGAAGCTTAAATACGCTCACGCCGGTGGTTACAATCCGCCAATCGTGGTCATTCACGGTAACCAAGTGAGTAGACTGCCTGACTCGTACAAGCGTTACATGATGAACTACTTCCGTCGTTCGTTGAAAGTGGTGGGTACGCCAATCCAGCTACGTTTCCAAGAGGGTGATAACCCATTTGAAAACAAGACTGAGAAGTTAACTATGAGCCAAGAGCGCCGTCGCAAACGCGCACAAAGCCATATCAAAGACAGAAAAACCAAATAGTGTTTTTTACCAGACACATTTGAAACAAAAGGAACCTTAGGGTTCCTTTTGTGTTTTAAGACTATTTCAGCGTCATGTAGATTTATTCGAGCGGCTTTATCTGAGTGACGGTTGAAATCACTTGTCCATGGCGCAAGCGGGTCTGCAAACTATCACCTATGGCCAGTTTATCAGCAGAGTCGACCACTTGATTGTGGATGTCAGTGGTAATGCTGTAACCACGGCTTAAAGTGGCAAGCGGACTGACGGTTTCGAGTTGATGGGCCGCGTATTTTATCCGCTGTTCACTTTGGCTGAGTTTGTCCTGCAATGCATCCTGTAAGCGGCTCGCAAGATAACTTAAGCGGTTACCCTCAATGGCGAGTTTATGCTTGGGAGATTGCTGTTCAAGGCGGCTTGCGAGCAACTGCTGACGGCGGCTGAGCAGATGCAAGCGATTCGACAGCGCGGACTCTAGTCGTAATTGCATCTCATCGAATCTTTGTTCGAACTGCTGCAAAGTCCGTTTAGGGTCTTGGCGTTGCAGTCTGTGCTCTAGCAAACTAAGTCGTCTTTCTTGTTTAAGCTGATAATGTTTCGCGCTTTGTTGCAGGCGCGATAAGGCTGTGGCGAGTTTTTGCGCCTTATTATCACTGTCTTGTGATAATAGCTCCGCGCCCGCAGAGGGTGTTGGGGCGCGGATATCAGCAACATAATCACTGATAGTCGTATCAACCTCGTGGCCGACGGCGCTGACAATGGGCAGGGCGCTGTTATAAATCGTGTGGGCGAGGGCTTCGCTGTTAAAACACCACAAATCCTCAAGCGAACCGCCGCCGCGGGTGAGCAGTAATACATCGACTTCTAAACGTTGGTTGGCGATATTGATTGCCTGACAAATACTCTGCGCCGCGGTTTCGCCCTGAACTTGGGTCGGATAGATAATGACTTCAATCGAAGGATCGCGCCTTGCCAATACATGTAACACATCTCGGATCGCCGCACCCGTAGGTGACGTAATAACGCCAATGCGTTGAATATTTTTGGGTAGCAATCTTTTGGTGTCGGCGGCGAATAAGCCTTCGGCTGCGAGCTTCATCTTGAGTGCATCGAACTGCTGGGCGAGTAATCCATCCCCAGCGGGCAGCATGGACTCAATTAATAATTGATAGTCGCCTCTGGGTTCATAAACGCTGATCGCGCCTTTGACCAGCACTTGCTGACCATTGATGGGCTTAAAGCTGACCGTTTGGTTACGGCCCTTAAACATGGCGCAACGGATCTGCGAAGAGTGGTCTTTTAAGGTGAGATACCAATGCCCTGAGCTGGGGGAGGAAAAGTTGGATATTTCGCCATTGAGCCAGATTTTACCCAGTTGCCCCTCGAGGATTTGCCTGACTTCACCATTGAGCCGCGAGACAGTATAAATGTTGTTTTTGGTGCCTTGCATCGAATAACTCAATAAAATGGGGATATTTACTATTTTCCATTTACCTGTGGCGATATGCAAGGTATAATCCCGCCGCAATATTTCACCTCTAAATCCTACTCAACTGGGGAGATGTTGCATATGCTACGTTTAATTAAAGAAGCGCTTACTTTTGACGATGTGTTGCTTGTTCCTGCGCATTCGACTGTACTCCCAAATACCGCCATTCTAAAAACTCGCCTGACCAATACCATTGAATTGAATATCCCACTAGTGTCTGCCGCTATGGACACAGTTACCGAAGCTCGTCTTGCGATCGCGATGGCGCAGGAAGGCGGCTTAGGCTTTATTCATAAAAACATGAGCATTGAAAAACAAGCCGAAGAAGTTCGTAAAGTAAAAATTTACGAAGCGGGCGTGGTTCAACAACCTGTAACTGTGACGCCATCAACGACCTTAGCCGATCTGAAAGTGTTAACACTGAAGAATGGTTTTGCGGGTTATCCCGTGGTCAACGAAGCCAACGAGCTGGTTGGTATCATCACTGGCCGTGACGTACGTTTCGTGACAGATTGGAGCAAAACGGTAGAAGAAGTGATGACGCCTAAAGCGCGTTTAGTCACTGTTGCCGAAGGCACTAAATTAGATGAAGTGCAAAAATTGATGCACTCACATCGTATCGAAAAAGTTCTTGTGGTTGATGATAACTATAAGCTGAAAGGCCTCATTACAGTTAAAGACTTCGAAAAAGCCGAACGTAAACCGAATGCCTGTAAAGATGAGTTAGGCCGTTTACGTGTTGGTGCCGCCGTAGGTGCGGGCGCTGGTAATGAAGAGCGTGTTGACGCTCTGGTTAAAGCCGGTGTTGACGTTTTACTTATCGATTCTTCCCATGGCCATTCCGAAGGCGTTTTACAACGCATTCGTGAAACTCGCGCTAAACATCCTGATTTGCAAATCATTGGCGGTAACGTTGCCACGGCTGAAGGTGCATTAGCCTTAGTCGAAGCGGGTGTTAACGCAGTTAAAGTGGGTATTGGCCCTGGTTCTATCTGTACGACTCGTATCGTGACTGGCGTGGGCGTACCACAAATTACCGCGGTATCCGATGCCGCTGCAGCCATGAAGAGCCTAGGTATTCCTGTGATTGCCGACGGCGGCATTCGTTTCTCTGGCGATTTAGCCAAAGCATTAGCGGCGGGTGCATCTTGCATCATGGCGGGCTCAATGTTTGCGGGAACTGAGGAAGCACCAGGTGAAACTGAGTTATATCAAGGCCGTGCGTATAAATCCTACCGTGGTATGGGTTCTTTAGGCGCTATGTCTCAAGGCTCATCTGACCGTTATTTCCAATCCGATAATGCTGCCGATAAGTTAGTCCCCGAAGGTGTAGAGGCGCGCGTGCCTTACAAAGGCAAGTTGAAGGAAATCATCCATCAACATATGGGCGGTCTGCGTTCATGCATGGGCTTAACGGGTTGTGCCACCATTCTAGAACTGAATGAAAAAGCCCAATTTGTGAAAGTGACTTCAGCAGGCATGGGCGAGTCCCACGTGCACGATGTGACTATCACTAAAGAAGCGCCGAACTATCGTTCAGGTTCTTAATCGTTTGATAAGAGGGGGCGGCAATAAGCCGCCCCTTTGTAAAGCGTGTGATCCAATACTCAAGGCTGGCCCTCGCCGCGTTGAGCAATGTTAAAACAATAGATGAGATAAAGGTTACCCATGAGCGATATTCATGAGCACAAGATACTGATCCTCGATTTTGGATCTCAGTACACTCAACTGATTGCCCGTCGTATCCGTGAAATCGGCGTTTACTGTGAATTATGGGCTTGGGACGTAACAGAAGCCCAAATCCGCGAATTTGCCCCGAACGGCATTATTCTTGCGGGCGGACCAGAAAGTGTCACGGCTGAAAACTCGCCGCGTGCGCCTGAATACGTCTTTACCGCAGGTGTGCCGGTACTGGGCATTTGTTACGGCATGCAGACTATGTCTGAGCAGTTGGGCGGTAAAGTGATCCAAGGTGTGGGCGAAGGTGAATTCGGCTACGCTCAAATTGAAATGCTGACAGATTCATTGCTATTCAAAGGCATCGAAGATGCCGTTAGTAGCGAAGGCAAACCCTTACTCGACGTATGGATGAGCCACGGTGATAAAGTGTCGGCTATTCCTGAAGGGTTTGTGGCGGTCGCTAAAACAGACACTTGCCCATTTGCCGCTATGGCAAACGAAGAAAAGCAATTCTTCGGCGTACAGTTCCACCCAGAAGTGACCCACACTCGCCAAGGTATGCGCATGTTATCGCACTTTGCCTTAGACATTTGTGGCTGTGCAGCCAACTGGAAACCCTCCTCTATCATTGAAGATGCGATTGAGCGCTTGAAGAAGCAAATCGGTGATGATGAAGTGATTTTAGGATTATCGGGCGGTGTTGATTCTTCGGTTGTGGCTATGCTGCTACACCGCGCTATCGGCAAAAAACTGACCTGCGTATTCGTTGATAACGGTTTATTACGTTTGAATGAAGCCGAGCAAGTGATGGAAATGTTTGGCGATCATTTCGGCCTGAATATTATTCACGTTGATGCGGAAAACCGTTTCCTCGATGCGATGAAAGGCGAAGCCGATCCAGAGGCTAAGCGTAAGATCATCGGCCGCGTATTCGTGGAAATTTTCGATGAAGAATCGAAAAAATGCGCCAATGCCAAATGGTTAGCGCAAGGCACGATTTATCCAGACGTGATTGAATCTGCCGGCAGTGCCACAGGCAAAGCCCATGTGATTAAATCTCACCATAACGTTGGCGGTTTGCCAGCCGATATGGCGCTCGGTTTAGTCGAGCCTCTGCGTGAACTGTTCAAAGATGAAGTGCGTAAAATTGGTCTTGAGTTAGGCCTACCATACAACATGCTATATCGTCACCCGTTCCCAGGACCAGGTCTTGGTGTGCGCGTATTAGGTGAAGTGAAAAAAGAATACTGTGACTTGCTGCGCCGCGCCGATGCTATCTTCATCGAAGAACTGCATAAAGCCGACTTATACAATAAAGTCAGTCAAGCCTTTACTGTGTTCTTACCAGTACGCTCTGTTGGCGTGATGGGTGATGGCCGTAAATACGATTGGGTGGTGTCATTGCGCGCCGTCGAAACAATCGATTTTATGACGGCCCATTGGGCACATCTACCCTATGATTTCTTAGGCCGCGTATCAAACCGCATCATCAACGAAGTCGATGGCATTTCCCGCGTAGTTTACGATATCTCTGGCAAGCCGCCAGCGACTATCGAATGGGAATAAGTTAATTATTTGAATTAACGAATAAAAGGCGCCGAGTGCGCCTTTTTTGTTGTTTGATGGATTAACTTAGGTTGAATGGCTCAGCCGTGAAATATCTGTGCTTGACTGATATAATCCGGCTTTATTTTTTGCTAAAAGAGATAAGGTGTAAGTGGTGCAAACGCAACAAGACGAACAATCTCAGCAAGATGAACATTGGATGCAAGTCGCGATGCTGATGGCCGAGAAAGCTGAAGCTGAGGGCGAAGTACCTGTGGGTGCGGTATTGGTCAAAGACGGTCAGCAGATTGCGACGGGTTACAATTTATCCATTAGCCAGCACGATCCTAGCGCCCATGCGGAAATTTTATGTTTGCGGGAAGCGGGGCGTTTGGTCGAAAACTATCGTCTTTTAGATGCGACTTTATATGTCACCCTCGAGCCTTGCGCTATGTGTGCGGGCGCTATGGTGCATAGCAGAATTGCTCGTGTGGTATTTGGCGCACGGGATGAAAAAACGGGTGCAGCGGGTACTGTGGTGAATTTATTGCAACATCCGGCGTTTAATCACCAAGTTGAAGTCACATCAGGGGTGCTGGCCGATGCTTGTAGCGCGCAATTGAGTCGTTTTTTTAAACGTCGCAGGGAAGAGAAAAAAGCCCTGAAACAGGCTCAAAAGGCGCAGCAAGCTATTGGTAAGTGACGATTAACGTGACAGAATTAATCCTGAGACTGAATAAAAGTAAAGAAGAGTTTTTGACGATTTAAAATACGGCGATGACGAATTTTTAGCAAAGTACGACGACGCGCAACGGTATTGTTGATGGTTTTTCTTCTCATATTGACCCCATTAATTGTTATTATCGATGCCCTACAGAGATTTATCTTAGGTCATACCCCAAGACAGTAGCAGTTGCACAGGAGTGCAGCAATAGCACTGGTCAGATAAGCTGAACTAAGCGATGTTTTTCATCGCAAATTTGAGTTAGGTTGGCAAACCTTAATTCGGTTCTCCTGTTGTTTGATATCGCACCTTGTTGAAGACATCTATGTACATCTTGAGTTTTTATGTTGATGTTCTTGTTACGTAAAACTCTGTACTTGATATATAAGAAGTGAGTTGTTGGATTGTCGTTTGGCCCATGCACCTGAGCGCTAACGAGTTAAGCTATTTAGGTTGATCAGGGCTTAACGTTCCCGCAGGAAGTACGGGTTCTTCCGCAGTAAGGTCGCTCGAGTCATCATCGGGGTCGGGTTGTTTCGACTGATTATCCACCCAGACTAGCGTGTCATAGTAGCGACGGATGCTGTCGACGTAATGAACGGCTTCACTGCCTCGGGCGTAACCATAACGTGTTTTTTGATAATATTTACGCTTTTGCAGTAGCGGTAGTACCTTTTTTAAATCTCGCCAAGCATTGGGATTTAACTCCATCGATTCCGCAAGCTTACGTGCATCTTCAATATGGGCATATCCTATGTTGTAAGAGGCCAGCGCAAACCACATGCGTTGACTCTCGGGGATCGATTCTGGCAGGCGATTGATCATATCGTTCAAATACGCCGCGCCGCCGCGAATACTTTCTTCGGCATCGAGTCGGTTGGTGATCCCAATCTCTTTGGCGGTTGGCTGAGTCAACATCATCATGCCACGCACTCCTGTGGCCGAGCGGGCATTAGGATTCCAATGTGATTCTTGATAGCTGGTTGCTGCCAGTTTACGCCAATCTAAATTGCCTGCATGGGTTTCAAATAATTGTCGATAACGCGGCAATACTGTCTCAATGGCACGGATAAATGCGCGAGTATCGATATAATCGAAGCGTTTTACATGACCAAAGTATTTCTCGTTGAGGTGATCCAGCGTGCCGGCAAGCTTCTCTTGGTGCCAAAAGGCCAGCAATTTACTCATAAGTTCATCACTGTGAGTGGGAGGTAATAGCCAGATCACATCGAGTTTTTCTTCTAGCACAGGACCTGAGCGTAAGTCGGGCAGGTAGCGACGGTTGATCTGTACGCTACTAGAGTCGGCGATAGTGTAGTCAATTTCTTTGTTGGCAATCATAGCCAACAACTCTTCACTGTCTTTGTCGGTAATTTGATCCCACACCAGCGTTGGATAATGCTTTTGCAACTGGGTCAAGGTCTCGACGAAGGAAGAGTCGGCGATAACGGTGATCTTGCCTTTTAAGTCGCTGATGTCTTTTGGGGTTGGCATGCCTTCGCGATACACCAACACTTGATTCACCCGGTATAGCGGTGGACCTAAGCGGAACTGTTCTCGCCTTGTGGGCGTTTCTGTCATGCCTGCAGCAATAATATCGATTTCATTCTTTTTGAGGGCTTCGTACAACTCGATACGGTTTGTGTAGGGCACCATTTTTAAGGGCACATTTAAGTATTCGGCAAACAATACCGCCATATCGTAATCGAAACCGCTATCACCTTGGCCCGAGGTCATATAAATCTGTGGGCCGTAAAGTGTACCGACTCTTAGCTCAGTTAATTTTTTTGGCACGAATTCTGTTTCGTCCACGGTCACCTGCTGACAGGCAGTCAGTAGGAAACCTAAGATAAGAGCGAACAGAAATCGAGTCATTAAATGTACTTATAGTAAATAAAATCAATATTATAGATAGCGAGTTAACAGTGAGGCATTAGTGGTGAACTGGCTGACATTGGTGGGATTATATCCGTTTGTCTGCGATTTCGAAAAAAAATCATTCTGGGGGAAAGTGCAGTCGACACAATACTGGGCTTTTTATATCACAGGAAACACTGTTTTGCGTAAGGTCGCAGGTGATTTGTGACAGACATTTCCTTATAATAGCGCCACCTCTGACCCCTGCAATAATAAATAATAAGGTGAATAGACGTGATGGAGATCATCCGCGGAGCCCCTGCACTCTCGACGTTTAGGGTGCAAAAGCTGATGGAGGCCTGCGAAAACGCTGCGCTTCCGGTACGCCAAATCTATGCTGAGTATGTCCATTTAGCGGATTTGAGCGAGTTGCTCGACACAAATGAACGCCAGCAACTTGAAAAAATTCTCACCTATGGACCTGCGATAGAAGCTCATATCCCCCAAGGTTCACTCCTGTTTGTCACTCCTCGCCCCGGTACTATTTCTCCTTGGTCTTCAAAAGCCACTGACATCGCGCACAATTGTGGCCTTGGTAAAGTGAAGCGTTTGGAGCGAGGCGTTGCGTATTATGTCGAGTCAGATGCACTGACAGCGCCTCAGCAACAAGCTTTAAATGCGTTGCTGCACGATCGCATGGTTGAAATTATCCTCGATGATTTTACCAAAGCCGATGTGCTGTTCAAACGCACTGAGCCTGCGCCGTTTAAGAGCGTCAATATTCTTGGGGAAGGTCGCCGCGCACTTGAAGTGGCTAACACTACATTGGGCCTTGCCTTAGCCGAAGATGAAATCGACTATTTAGTCGAGAACTTCGTCCGTTTAGGTCGTAATCCTCACGATATCGAATTGATGATGTTTGCTCAGGCGAACTCTGAGCATTGTCGTCATAAGATTTTTAACGCAGATTGGACCATTGACGGTGAAGTTCAGCCTAAGTCACTGTTCAAGATGATCAAGAACACCTTTGAAACCACGCCTGATCACGTGTTATCTGCCTACAAAGATAACGCTGCTGTGATGGAAGGTTCGGTTGCGGGTCGTTTCTTCCCCGATCCTGATGGGGTATACAACTACCACACTGAACCAATGCACATCCTGATGAAAGTGGAAACTCACAACCATCCAACCGCCATCAGCCCATATCCTGGCGCTGCAACCGGTTCGGGTGGTGAAATTCGTGATGAAGGCGCGACGGGTCGTGGTTCTAAACCTAAAGCGGGTTTAACAGGCTTTAGCGTATCCAATTTAAAAATCCCAGGTTTTGTTCAACCATGGGAAGGTAACTATGGCAAGCCAGAACGTATCGTGAGCGCGCTGGACATCATGACCGAAGGTCCTCTCGGCGGTGCGGCATTTAACAACGAGTTTGGTCGTCCGGCACTGGTCGGTTATTTCCGTACCTATGAGCAGGAAGTCAGCAGCCACAACGGCGTTGAAGTCCGTGGTTACCACAAGCCTATTATGCTAGCCGGTGGTTTAGGTAACATTCGTGAAGAACACGTACAAAAGGGCGAAATTACTGTTGGCGCTAAGCTGATTGTGCTCGGTGGCCCTGCGATGAACATAGGTCTGGGCGGCGGCGCCGCTTCGTCTATGGCATCGGGTCAATCGAGTGAAGACTTAGATTTTGCTTCTGTGCAACGTGAAAACCCAGAAATGGAACGTCGTTGTCAGGAAGTGATTGACCGCTGTTGGCAGCTTGGCGATAAAAACCCGATCCAATTTATCCACGATGTGGGCGCGGGCGGTTTGTCGAACGCTTTCCCTGAACTCGTGAATGACGGCGAGCGTGGCGGTTTATTCAATCTGCGTAACGTGCCTTCGGATGAGCCTGGCATGAGCCCGCTGGAAATCTGGTGTAACGAATCACAAGAGCGTTATGTGATGTCAGTTGCCCCTGAAAACCTCGCACTATTTACTGCCATCTGTGAGCGTGAGCGCGCGCCTTTTGCGGTTGTGGGTGAAGCGACGGCAGAGAAACATTTAACGCTTAGCGACAGCCATTTCGACAATAATCCTATCGATTTACCGCTCGAAGTCTTATTAGGCAAAGCGCCTAAGATGAGCCGCGATGTGGTATCGGCCAAAGCCGTATCGCCAGCGCTCGAACAAAACAAGATTGATGTTAAAGAAGCGGTTAAACGCGTACTGAGCTTGCCGACGGTCGCGGATAAAACCTTCCTTATCACCATTGGCGACCGCACAGTTACAGGTTTAGTGAACCGTGACCAAATGGTGGGTCCATGGCAAGTGCCAGTAGCCGATTGCGCTGTCACTGCGGCAAGCTTTGATACTTACGCCGGTGAAGCTATGTCACTGGGCGAGCGTACACCGCTGGCGCTGCTGGACTTTGGCGCCTCTGCCCGTATGGCTGTGGCTGAATCAATCATGAATATCGCCGGTGCCGATATCGGTTCATTTAAGCGTATTAAGCTTTCTGCCAACTGGATGTCTGCCGCGGGTCACCCTGGTGAAGATGCGGGTCTTTATGAAGCGGTGAAAGCCGTAGGTGAAGAACTGTGTCCAGAGCTGAGCCTGACCATTCCGGTCGGTAAAGACTCTATGTCGATGAAGACCGCATGGCAACAAGATGGCGCGGATAAAACCGTGACGTCGCCTATGTCATTAGTCATCACCGCCTTTGGTGTGGTGCAAGATATTCGCAACACAGTGACGCCAGAGCTACGCACCGATAAAGGCGAAACGTCTTTACTGTTAGTGGATTTAGGTGCGGGTAAAAATCGTTTAGGCGGTTCTTGTTTAGCTCAAGTGTTTGGTGAGTTAGGTGATATTGCGCCGGATCTTGACGATGCTGCACTGCTGCGTGGTTTCTTCGAAACCATGCAAAATCTGGTGGCTAAGAAGTCGGTTATCGCTTACCACGACCGTAGCGACGGTGGTTTATTCACTACCTTAGTGGAAATGGCTTTTGCCGGTAATACAGGTTTAGACATAGATGTAGAAGACTTGCAGGGCACGGATTTAGAGCGACTCTTTAATGAAGAACTCGGCGCTGTGCTGCAAGTGAGCCGTGACAATGCTGCGAAAATTGCCGCTCAGTTCGCTATCGCTGGTGTGCCTTGCCATGTGATCGGAACTCTAGCCGACGATCAACGCATCACTATTAAAGATGGCGCGCGTGAAATCTTCAGTGATACCCGTGTGGCGCTGCGTACTCTGTGGTCAGAAACCACGTATCGTATGCAAGCTCTACGTGATAACCCAGCCTGTGCGCTTGAAGAGTTCAAACTTAAGCAAGACGAAACCGATTTAGGCTTAACTGTTAACTTAAGTTTTGATCCAAGCACTGATGTTGCCGCACCTTATATCCTTAAGGGCGCTGCGCCTAAGATGGCGATTTTGCGTGAGCAGGGCGTTAACTCCCACGTGGAAATGGCTGCTGCCTTTGACCGCGCCGGATTTGAAAGCCGCGACGTGCACATGTCTGACATTTTATCTGGCCGTATCAGCCTAGATGAGTTCCAAGGCCTAGTGGCCTGTGGTGGCTTCTCCTACGGTGACGTATTAGGTGCAGGTGAGGGTTGGGCTAAGTCGATTTTGTTTAATGAGCGTGCTCGCGATGAGTTTTCTCGTTTCTTTGAACGTGACTCAAGTTTCGCCCTTGGCGTGTGTAATGGTTGTCAAATGCTGTCGAACCTGAAGGAAATTATCCCAGGCAGCGAGCACTGGCCACGTTTTGTGCGTAACCGCTCAGAGCGTTTCGAAGCGCGTTTCAGCTTAGTTGAAGTGCAACAGAGCCCGTCGTTATTTTTCCAAGGTATGGCCGGTTCACGTATGCCCATTGCTGTATCCCACGGTGAAGGTTTGGCTGAGTTTGCTAGCCCTGAAGCGCTGGCGATTGCCGAAGCGTCAGGCACGATTGCGCTGCGTTTTGTCAATGGTAAGGGGGATATCGCGACTCAGTATCCACAAAACCCGAACGGCTCGCCAAATGGCTTGACTGGGATTTGTACCACCGATGGCCGCGTAACCTTGATGATGCCGCACCCCGAACGTGTGTTCAGAACAGTGGCGAACTCTTGGCATCCAGATGCTTGGGGTGAAGATAGCCCTTGGATGCGTATGTTCCGTAATGCGCGAGTGACCTTAGGTTAAGCGTTTAAAGTCAACGGCTTTTGCCTTTGTTGAGGGGCAAAAGCAGGTTAATGAAAGCGTAAAAAAGGAGCGATAATTTCGCTCCTTTTTTATATATAAAATGCATTTTATGGAAGTGATTGTATTTTAAATTATTAACGCTTATTGCAAATAATCTAATGGACTAAAGTGGCAAAATAGCCACTTTAATCGGTAAATACCTATTAATAGGTATGTTGCGCATTTGATACGGGGCGTGGTGTTTTATGGGGTTCTGGAGTTGTTGGGGGATGCTAGGGTCTTAATATAGAAAAAGCCCCCAATCTCAGGGAGATGGGGCCCGTTTTGCGCTAACAAAACTTCACATAAATGCAATTAATTTCACGAGTAATTCTGGGGATTATTTCAGCTCATTAGCTGTATAAAGTTCAACAAAAACACGCTTGTAGCTGTTAACCAGACGTTCAAATAATTTAGTCATATCGATATCTCCACACCAAAAGTTAGTACCTATGTGCGCGAAGTTGGTCTTGGCTGGGCTACGACACCAGTTCTACCAAATTGTCTCCTTAACACAGGACATATATTAAACAACTTAGGTTAGCTTCTCAAACGAGAAAAAATACAAATATTCATTATTAAAACTAATGCATTTTAGACTGTTTGATTGTGATTTTTTATATTTATATGTATTTATGTTTGATTTTAAAGGTTTTAAATTATGGAATACTTAAATTTGTGACAATATTTTTTAGTTAATTTGTTGCAACATTATTTATTTGTTGGTTTTTTGATGATTAGAGCTTATTTTTGCTGCCTAGTTAGTGAAAGTATGACTTTATATCAATTAATGGTTGCTCACTACTCTTGTTTTTATCGATTGTCAATCCTCTCTGGTGGGGAAGTGTGTGCCTCACCGCAAAACCCACCTAAACCCCTGAGTTTGATTGATTTGCATCAAAGCGAGGTGGTATAAAATAGCCACAAATGAAAATGAATAAATATCTTAACTATCTGATATTTATATCGATGAAATCATTTGATTGAGTGAGTGGTAGGGTGTCGGTCTCAGTTACTTGCGATAGTGTGACTCGCGTCTCAATATGCAACGGATATTGGTACTTTTTAGCCCTTGCTGCTTCGAACTAATGCAAAAGATTAAATTTAACGGTTTATACTGTTGTCGCAGATATAAACACAAAATGAAAACTCACTATCCTACAAAGGCACTTGCTGTGATTGACGCGGGTTTTTGTCATAGCAATTGGACGCACCAAGTAAGGAGTCACCGATGATTGTTGAAGAGGTTGTTGAGCTATCGCGGTTGCAGTTTGCGCTGACAGCCATGTATCACTTCCTATTTGTTCCCTTGACTTTGGGGTTGGCATTTTTGCTGGCTATCATGGAATCACTGTATGTGATGACAGATAAACAAATTTATAAAGATATGACTAAGTTCTGGGGTAAGTTATTTGGTATTAACTTTGCCTTGGGGGTTACCACAGGTTTGGCAATGGAATTCCAGTTTGGTACTAACTGGTCTTACTATTCGCATTACGTAGGGGACATCTTTGGTGCGCCTCTGGCTATTGAAGGTTTAATGGCCTTCTTCCTTGAATCTACCTTCGTGGGTATGTTCTTCTTCGGTTGGGATCGTTTCACTAAGCGTCAGCATTTAGTCGTGACTTGGTTAGTGGCCTTTGGTTCTAACATGTCGGCATTGTGGATCCTAGTGGCAAACGGTTGGATGCAAAACCCTGTGGGTTCAGTGTTCAACTACGAAACCATGCGTATGGAAATGACCAGCTTCGCTGAGGTTGTGTTTAACCCTGTCGCGCAGGTTAAGTTTGTTCACACCGTCGCTTCGGGTTATGTGGCGGGTGCCATGTTTGTACTGGCGATCAGTGCTTATTACATCCTCAAGAAACGTGACTTACCTTTTGCCCGTCGCTCATTCGCGATTGCGGCAAGCTTTGGTATGGCGGCGATTCTGTCGGTTATCGTGTTAGGTGACGAATCTGGCTATAAAGTGGGTGAAGCACAGCGCGTTAAGTTAGCAGCGATTGAAGCTGAGTGGCATACCGAGCCTGCTCCAGCAGCCTTTACTGCTGTCGGTTTTCCGAATCAAGAAACCATGAAAACAGATTTTGCAGTCAAAATTCCTTATGCGATGGGTATAGTGGCAACACGCTCGTTGGATGAAGAAGTGACTGGTATTCATGACTTGATTGCTGAGCATGAAGTGCGTATCCGTAACGGTATGAAAGCCTATGCCATGCTAGTGAAACTGCGAGCGGGTGAAGAAACGCCTGAACTACGTGCTGCTTTTGAAGAAGCGAAAGTCGACTTAGGCTACGGTTTCTTACTGAAACGCTACACAGACAAAGTGGTTGATGCGACTGAAGAGCAAATTAAAGCAGCAGCTAAAGATTCTATCCCGAACGTAGCACCGATTTTCTGGAGCTTCCGTGTGATGGTAGGTCTAGGCTTTATCATGTTGTTCGTATTTGCTGCGGCATTCTGGCAAAGCACACGTCATCAAATTGCCGAGAAAAAATGGGTACTTAAAGCTGCACTTTATAGCTTGCCATTGCCTTGGATCGCGATTGAGTGTGGTTGGTTTGTGGCTGAGTATGGTCGTCAACCTTGGACGATTTCTGAGGTACTACCGACCTTTATGTCTGCGTCAAGCTTAACGACTGGCGACTTATGGTTCAGTATCCTTTCTATCACCTTGTTCTACACTGTACTGCTGGTGATTGAGATGTTCTTGATGTTTAAGTTTGCCCGCATTGGTCCGAGCAGTTTGAAAACTGGTCGTTATCATTTCGAGAACCTAGAAGCCTAAGCAGAGGATTTCATTATGTTTGATTATGAAATATTAAGAGTTATCTGGTGGGCTCTGATCGGCGTACTGTTCATCGGATTTGCGGTTACTGATGGTTTTGACATGGGTGTCGGTGCGTTACTGCCAATTATAGGCAAAGACGATACTGAACGCCGTATCATGGTTAACACTATTGCTCCCCATTGGGACGGCAACCAAGTGTGGTTAATCACAGCAGGCGGTGCGTTATTTGCCGCTTGGCCTATGGTGTATGCAGTGTCTTTCTCTGGCTTCTATGTCGCCATGATGTTAGTGCTGTTTGCCCTCTACATGCGTCCAGTCGGATTCGATTATCGTTCTAAAATCGAAAATCCAAAATGGCGTAAGTCGTGGGACTGGGCTTTGTTTGCCGGTGGTTTTGTACCTCCGCTAATCATAGGCGTGGCCTTTGGTAACTTGTTGCAAGGTGTGCCTTTTGAATTCGACGAGTTCCTACGTGCGACTTATCATGGTGGTCTGTTCGGCCTGTTGAATCCTTTCGGTTTGCTGGCAGGTCTTGTGAGCGTGAGCATGTTTATGATGCAAGGCGCTTCTTGGCTACAAATGAAGACTGACAGTGAGCTGCGTGTTCGTGCTGCGAAAGCCACGCAATTCTTCGCACTGTTAGTGGCTGTGTTGTTTGCTGCTGCGGGTGTGTGGTTAGCCAATGGTATTGATGGTTATGTAGTGACTTCAGTACTGGACCATAATGCGGTTTCTAACCCAGCCATGAAAACCGTCGCAATTGAAGCGGGTGCTTGGCTTGCCAACTATGACAAATACCCCATCACTATGCTGTTCCCCATCTTAGGTGTGGCATTGCCTCTGCTAGTGATTTTGGTTAGCCGCTTTAACCGTTCAGGTTTTGCGTTCCTATTCAGCTCACTCACTGTGGCTATGGTGATTTTGACTTGCGGTGCAGCAATGTTCCCATTCGTCATGCCATCATCACTTAACCCTAACGTCAGTTTGACTATGTGGGATGCAACAGCCAGTAAAATGACCTTAGGTGTTATGACTGCTGCTGCAGCGATTTTCGTACCTATAGTGTTGAGCTACACTGTCTGGACTTACTACAAGATGTTTGGTCGTATCGGCCGTAAGCATATTGAAGATAACAAAGCCTCACTCTATTAGGCATTAAGGAGCATCTGCTATGTGGTATTTTACGTGGATATTAGGGGTTTTGTTGGCCTGTTCTTTCGGGATTATCAATGCCCTGTGGCTTGAAAATACAGAGAACATGGACAGATCGGCAGAAGATGCCGAGTAACGTCTAAACTCGATTTAAAAACCTCGCATTAGCGGGGTTTTTTATTGGGATTTTTTGATGGGCTGAGGTTATTTTAGTTTGAAGTAGAGCTGCGTTATTGTATTAGGCCAAGCAGTTAACTTCGCTGCAGAGTGGTGGTATAACTGCAGCGAATAGGCCTGATATCATCGCTTTTTGATTGTGCTCTCTGCAGATGCTTGCTCGCATGGTTTAAGATATTTTCTCCATTTCTCCATTACTCCATTACTCCTTTACGTCAGGATCCTAAATCAAAGTCCCAAATCCCTTTCTTAAATGTTGCTCCTATCGTTTTGATGTAGTGCTGTTATAAAAAATGCCGCCCAGTTAGGGCGGCATTTAACGTTTGATAAAGCACTAACTCTGTATCTAACCTGAACTCGGGATAACGAGTGTCGAAAAAATCTAAATTTAACAAATAAAATCAATTACATAAAATTATTCGTTTAAAGCGAAAAATCTATTTCCTGACTGAATGCGCAGATTTTTGCGCATATCAAGGCGCTCTGTCGTACGCCATAGCGAGCTATGGTTAGACAGAGCAACGCAGAGAGGCCCGAAAAGATGTCTATTCAGCGGCTCTGCTTATCCCGAGCTCAGGTTATCTAAGTCCGTATTTGAGTTATGCCTTAAACTGGCTTATTTGGCGTTTTAAGGCGGCGGCTAAGGAAGACAGTTCATTGGCAGAATGCACTGTTTCAGTGGCACGGTGCTCGCCTTCGTTAGCGAGTTCGCTGATCTGATGCAAATTGTGGGTTATCTCTTGTGCAACACTGCTTTGCTGCTCAGTAGCCGAAGCTATATTGCGTGAGCTAATCGCGAGTTCGCCAATCCTACGGGTGATTTCCTTCAGTTGTTCACCCGTTGCTTCACCCTGTGCTGCAGATTCCATTCCTAATTGATGACTTTGGCTCATTTGTTCTGTGGTACTTTTCACTTGAGTTTGCAGCTTTTCAATTGTTTGGCCAATTTCTACAATGGATGACTGGGTCCGCTGGGCGAGAGTCCTCACCTCATCGGCAACGACAGCAAAGCCTCGACCTTGATCGCCTGCGCGCGCCGCTTCAATCGCTGCATTTAATGCGAGTAAATTAGTTTGTTCGGCAATGCTGTTAATGACTTCGGTCACCTTGCTGATCGCTTCACTTTCATGGCTGACTTTTTCAACCGATTGATGACTGTTGCTGAGTTGCTGACTGAGTTTGAGTAAATCCTGCACCACTTTCGTCTGTTGGTTTTGACCTTCTTTGGCTGCGGCATCCACTTGCTGGCTTTGAACTGCGCCATCTTGGGCATGATTAGCCACATCACGGATCGAGGTCGACATTTCTTCGATGGCAGTTGCGATTTGATCCGTTTGTAGCATTAGGGCTTGAGCTTCTTCACCATTTTGCTTCGCGATACTTTGTGCCTTGGAGGCCTGTTGCTCTAGACTCATGACTGAATCCTGCAATGCAATAATCAATTGCCTGAGCTCTGAGGACATAGTTGATACGCTGGTCGTAATTCGATCCACTTCGTTTTGACTCTGTGGTTCTGATGGCGCTAAGTGATGGCTAAAATCGCCACTGCCTAAATTTTCCATATGCACTTGGAGGGCATGCAAAGGTTTGAGTGCGCGAATTAAGACAACTGATAATAGCGCTGTGATCAGCGCGATCCCTGTGATAGCAACGATGGCGTTGATGGTGAGCAATTGCATACTTTCTTCATTAAGCTCACTTGCTTTGACTTGACCCACTAGCACCCAATTCCAGCCTGTTACGGTTTGGCTATAGGCAAACATGGGCTCATTTTTACTATTGCTGTAATGGGATTCCGCATCATTTTGGGTGGCATACGCAACACTTAAGCCATCAAGCATACTTTCGGTGATGATGTCACCTGCGTTGAACTTAGGATGGGCGACTAACACATTGTCTGCTTTGCGTACTAATAGAAAATGGCCACTTTCTTCTAAGGTGATTCTGTTAACTGCTTCTTGTAATTGTTTTAAGGAACTGGTGATGTCGAAGCCAATATACAAGATACCAATAACTTTGCCCTGTGTGTCTTTCACTGGACGATAGACTGTCATGTAGTCTTTGCCGAAAAGTTTGGCATAACCTTCGTATTCATTACCGCTGAGCAGCACTTGATAGCCTGGATGTGTTTTGCCAAGGGAAGTACCTAGTGCACGGCTGCCATCGGCTTTTTTGAGCGAAGTCGAAACTCGCATAAAGTCATCGCCATCACGCACAAATACTGTAGCGGTACCGCCAGTTAGATTAGCAAAACGATCGACTTTACTTTTTGATGAGTTCACTTGTTCTTGTTCATGCATTAGGGCTGGAGAGCCTACTCCCATCACATTGACAGTTTTATTTTGCAGACTAAATTGTCCAGGATACATTTCCTTAAAAACATCGGCGTTGCGTCTCGCAAGCTGCAGAAGACTATCGTACTGCAGCTCTAACATGTCTGAAACTGCACGCATTTCAGATTTCATGGCACTGATACCTTTATCTTCTAATACATTTGAAGCGGCTTTATAGGAGACGGTACTCAATACGCCAAAGATGAGAAGAGTGAGAATAAACGCGAGGGCGCCAATTTGTTTTGCAATAGGCCAATTTTTATAATTCATCGTAAGATCCTATAGGTAACGGTTACATCAATGTAGCCTAAGTTTTACTCTGTAGTCTTGATGTGGGTCTAAAACTTCTGCAATTTTAAACTCATTTCGTTGATATTTTTGCAGTTTTAGACTTGGACTCATCAGCTTATTTTGCAGAAATGTTAGCAGATAACATGCCCAAGTACTGGCTGTATTCTGAAGGTATAGACTAAGCTGCTTAAGGTGAATGGAGTTCATAGTGTTAGAACCACATTATAGGAGAAGTGTATATGCTAGGTGAGAATCATGCGTTGGTTTATGAGTTTCCTGATTTTGTCGAACAAATTAAGCATTTAAAAGTCAATAATACTGCCTTCGCGACCATGGCTAGTCGTTACCATGAGCTCGATAATAAAATTAGGGCGCTGGAGTTAACAAAAGTGCCCACCGCCGATGAGCACTTTTTAGCGTTAAAATTAGAGCGATTAAACCTTAAAGATAAACTGTACCAATATCTAGTTCATGATGCGATTTGAGCTTGAATCGCGGATGGGGTGTTTGCCGTACGGGTTTTCATCAGCAGCAAATACATGGTTGGAACCCATACCAGAGAAAGTAAAGTCGTCAGCAGGGTGCCGCCCGCGATAGCAATGGCAAAGGGAGGCCAAAACCCGCCGCCAGCAATGATGAGCGGAATAAAACCGCCCACGGTGGTAATGGTTGTTGAGCTGATATGACGACCACAGCTGCTGACGGTAGAGACTATGGTTTCCATATCGCCGAGCCGAGCGCTCGGCATATCTTCTAGTTCGGCCAAGATCACAATCGCAGCGTTAATGGCAAGTCCCATTAATCCAAGTAGTCCTATGATGACTGGGAATCCAAATGGGTACCCGAACACAAACACGGCTAATAGGCCTAGTCCTGCTGATTGTATCGCGCTCAATAGAATAATCGCTGTGAGCCGAAAGGAGTTAAACGACAATACCACAGTGGCTAATAACAAGGTGACGACCAACATCATATTGGACAGTAAATTACCGACTGCTTCGTTACGCTTAGCGCTTTCCCCACCGATTTCAATGCGATAACCCGATGGCAACGGTAATTGAGCCACTTTATCTTTGACATCATTAAGTACTTGAGCAGGTAATACCCCACTGACGATGTAGGCTTCTATGGTATTAACCCTTTGGCCGTTGCGCCTTGGAATGGCGCCGCGGCTCACTTGCACTTCGTTGTGGGCGAGGGCGGATAATGCAACAGACTCACCCGAAGGTGTCATTAATTGAATTTCAGAAAGGCGGCTCACCTGCTCGCGACTGTCATCAGCAAGGCGAACTCGTACGGGTAAGGATTCTGTTTGCTCAAGCACGCTACCACCGATAACGCCTGTGGTTGACATTTGGATCTGTTTGGCAATGTCCGTCAGGCTTAACCCACTCATTAGACTGGCATCTTCATTTACCTGTAGCCACAGCTTAGGTGCACCGGCACTTAAGGTTGCACGTGTGTGAAGTACGTCCGGCGTTTGCGCGAGAATATTACGAACGTCGTCGCCCAATGATCGCAAAGTATCTAGATTCGGGCCGAAGATCATTAACTCCACTGGCGCATTAAAGGGCGGGCCTTGCTCGAGTTTTCGTACTAGTACTTGCGCTTCGGGAAAAGCGCTATCAAATTGCTGTTGTAATTCGGGGATTAACTCATTGGCACGCTCAAAGTCAGTCACTTTTACCATGGCTTGTGCATAGTTAGTCGCCCCTTGTTGGCGCTGCGTCAGGTTGTAATAAAATGAGGGCGTATTACCGCCGACCACCCAATCGACTTGAGTGATCCCTGTGACTGCGTGGAGTTTTTTATCCATCAACTGCACTTGGTTCAAGGTGTTTTCTAAACTCACATGGGGCGCAAGATAGATTTCAATTTGGAACATGTCCCTGTCCGATGGCGGAAAGAATTGCTCTGTCATCTTACCCGAGGCGAAAAACCCTAATACTGGTGTAATGCCGATAAGCAGCGCGCTGACGATAGGGCGTTTAAGGGCAATTCTCAGGCTCGCTTGAAAATATTGGCTCACTAGCGGGAGGTTGATCCCGTGTTGGTACCAGACATCCTGTTTTCCTTCATGACTAAAACGTCCCGCGAGCCCTGCAATTAACGTATGGGAAATCACGTAAGAGCCCAGCAGCGCAAACATCACTGACATGGCAATGCCACCGACGAATTCCCCCGCAGCACCGGGCATGAGTACTATGGGCGCAAAAGCCAAAATAGTGGTGATAGTCGATCCCGCTAAGGGCAGCCAAAGGTGGTGTAAGGTTTCGCTCACTGCGGCTAAACGGCTCATTCCTTGCTGACGCCTTTGCGATATGGCATCGACAATCACTATCGCATTGTCCACCATGATCCCAAGGGCGACGACGAGTCCTGTCACCGACATTTGATGTATCGGCAGGCCGATATATTTCATGCATGCCAAGGTAAACAGCGCTGTGAGCGGCAATGAAATCGCCACTATGATGGCGTTTCTTAAGCCTAGGGTGAGGAGTAATACCAGCAAGATGATGACAAATCCTTGCAGCAGGTTAACCACTAGCCCGCCAAGTCGTTCGCTGGTGTAACTGTTTTGCTCGAATAGCCATTGGATCTGGATATTGGCGGGGACGTCGCGATTGAGTTCGTCAACGACGTTATTGACTAGCGCTTGCCAAAGATCAACACGGGTATTATCGATCATTCGTACTGCAACCATTACGCCTTGTTCACCATCGACTAAGGCTATGCTATCCGCTGGGGTTTGAGCTTGGCGAGTCACAGTGGCTATGTCGCCGAGGCGAATAATTTGTCCTTGGCTATCAATTTTAAGCGGCACTTGGCGAATACGGGTTAAAGAATCAAGCTCGCCGGAGACTTCAACTAAGGCACGAAATTCACGGTTGTTGATTTCACCGGCAGCAATTTTACTGTCGGCGCCACTGAGAATATGGGCGATTGAAGCAGGAGAGAGCTGTAACTGGCTCATCTTGTTACCATCAAGCTGCACTAGCATTTCTTCGGTCGGTGCGCCGTAAAGTTTGACAAAATCCGTGCCCGATAACAGCCTGAGCCGACTCTGTAATTCTTTTGCGTAGCGGTTTAGCATGTCGACTTGTACGGGCGTATTACTATTCCACACTAAACTTAAGATGGCGGTGTAGGCATAACCAATTTGATCATCGAGTGTGGGAGATTGTATGCCCTCAGGTAAATTAATTTTCGCATCGGCCAATAAATCCCGCGCTCTAGACCATACGGGAGCCGTTTCTTTAACTGTGTCTTTCAATTCTAACTGTATAACTGAAATCCCTGGTCGAGAGGTTGATTGGATCAACTTAATTTCTTCCAAACGTCTGAGCTGGTTCTCAATGACTTCAGTCACTAAGGCTTCGACCCGCTCGGCTGAGGCGCCAGGATAAGGGGTGATCACAGAGGCGAAACGGTTAGTTATGTGGGGATCTTCAGTACGCGGTAGGCTCGATATCGCACCAAAGCCTGCGACAAGTAATAGCGCAATAACGAGGCTGACTAAGCGGCCGTTTTCAACAAAGGCTTTAATCATAATTACCTCGTGGCTGCAGCAATGGGAGATACAGTTTGGCCGACGACCAGCTTTTGCAGCCCTTGACTTACATAGATTTCATTAGGCTGAATCGCGCCTTGAATGTAGGCCATGTCTTGGGTGGTGTAGAGGATTTCCACATCGCGGCGCTCTATGATGGATTGCTGTTCATAGTTTGCGATGACATAGAGATTCCATAATCCACGAATACCATCCGTCAGTGCGGAAATGGGTACCCAGTAGCCCGGTTGCGGGATTTGCTGTTGTTGATGCAGATACGCAATTTCGCCATTGATTACATGTGCATCTTGGGGCAGGCTTATTCTCAGTTGTAGGGTACGACTGATGGGATTGACTTCAGCGCTAATACCGGCGATTTCAGCAGTAAAGGTTTGATCTCGTACACTAACTTGCACTTGCTGTTTGGTGTTAAATTGTTCTGCTAGCGCAACAGGAACACCAATATAAGCTTCAGGATTGATGTTACCCACTAAGGTGAAGATAGGACTGCCTGCGGCAATCACTTCGCCAAGATTATGTAGCCTTTGGCTTATGGTACCGTCAAAGGGAGCTATTAAAATGGATTTGTCGAGCTTAAGTTGGTTGGCATGCTGCGAGGCAAGTAGACGGTTTTTCGCTGCGGCTAAGCTATTTAATTGTGAGCGGTTTTCATCTAATAGCTGCTCAGAGACATAGCCCGATTTTTTCAATTCTTGATTACGTTTTAGAGTGCTGGTGGCCAGATCTACATCGGCTTGGGTTTGTGCCAGACTTGCTTGGATCTCTTGACGCTCGGCTTCGAGTAGTCGGGTATCGAGAACTGCAAGTATTTGTCCTTGCTTAACTTTACTCCCAGAATCGACCAGTAAATTGTTTAACTTTCCTGCTAGTTCAAAGCCTACACCTGTGGTGTTACCTGCACGGATAGTGCCAGTGAAGGTCTGAAAGTGTTCATAACTTGGGGTCTGGATCAACGCTTGGCTTGTGACTGTGGGTAGCGTGGCTGTCGTAGCGTGTTCGGTGACTTCCTTTTGACAGGCGGATAATGTGGCTAAAGCAAACACGCAGACGCTAAGAGTGCGCCAAGAAAGTCGGGCAGTTCGATCCATTTTAAAGGCTTCCGCTGTAAGTTAAACGTTAATACTATGTAACTAGACTTTCCAGTCTAGTTGTACGAAACTAGACTGTCTAGTCTATTTTGTGCTTAACTAATGCCAATTAATTATGTCTATCTATTTGAGAGTTGATATGACGCATTCCTCTGAGACGCAATTACCTTTGAGCCGTAGTGAACAAAAACGTCAGCAAGTCCTTGTGGCTGCTATTGATTTGTTTTGTCGTCAAGGTTTCCCTCATACCAGTATGGATGAGGTTGCAAAGCTTGCGGGCGTGTCGAAACAAACCGTATATTCCCATTACGGCAGCAAAGATGAATTATTTGTTGCGGCAATTGAATCTAAGTGTGTTGGCCATAATCTTAATGATGATTTGTTAAGTGATCCCACTAAGCCGGAATCGGCATTAACCCAATTTGCTTTGCAATTTGGGGAAATGATCGTCAGTCCTGAAGCTATTACCGTATTCAAAGCCTGTGTGGCGCAATCCGAAAGTCATCCTGAAGTGTCGCGATTGTTCTTTGACGCGGGCCCTAAACACATAGTGGGCTTATTGGCGGATTATTTAGTCGCTGTAGAGGCGTTAGGGCAATATCGATTTGGTAATGCTCACCATAGTGCAGTGCGTTTATGTTTAATGCTGTTTGGTGAGCTAAAACTTAAATTAGAATTGGGGTTAGCGGCCGATGAGCTTTTTGACGACAGGAATCATTATATATTGGGTTGTGCTGACATGTTCTTGAGGGCGCATAGGGTAGAGTAAAGGCTTGTTTGTTTCAAAGGTATTAGTTTGTATCTTCATTTTGAAAGTGTGAACCTTTTTATTCAATAGCGCGTATTATGCACAAAAATTTATCCATTATTTTAAATGCAAGGAGCTAGCGTGGCTAATCGAAAACTCGCACCATTAAGCGTAAAACAGCGGTTGCTGAAAGGCAGTTTGTTATTGTTACCGTTAATGAGCTGTGCCGCTATTGCAGCGGATAAACCTTCGCAGGAATACAAACCTTTTAGATTAAGTGTCACGCAGATCAGCACCCAAAGCGCCGAGGTAGCTAATGGCAATACTGAGCTACAAAGGGACAGCTTATTACTGAATGCTGGGATGAATGTATCACTGGATAAGCAATGGTCGCTAGGCTTTCGTGTGGGCTATGACCGACTTGATTATGACTGGCGTAACATCACGCTTACTGGCGCAAACAATGTCGCACCGCTGTTTGGCACCGACGGACAGAATTGGGATCATATTAATCGTTACCGTGCCGGAGTGTCGTTAAATTATCGCATGGATAAACATTGGGCCTTCTTTTTAGCGCCGCAGATCCAATATGCCTACGCCGATACTGCATCGGCTAGCCAAGCTCAGAGTTACGGTATTGTGGCATCGGCCATGTATGCATTTGATTCGGGAAACATGATTGGCTTTGGCGTCGCGTATCTTAATGATATCGATGAAGTTCGCACTGTGCCTTATCTTGCCATGCGTTGGCAGATAGATGAACATTGGACACTGGCTAATCCATTCCAAGCTGGTTTTAGTGGTCCAGCAGGACTAGAGCTCAGTTATCAATTCAATCCTGATTGGAATATTGGTTTGGGGAGTTCACGTCGTACTGAGCGATTCCTTATTGAGGATGATGATATTGCTGTGGAAA
This sequence comes from Shewanella sp. SM87, assembly GCF_025653705.1. NCBI lineage: Bacteria > Pseudomonadati > Pseudomonadota > Gammaproteobacteria > Alteromonadales > Shewanellaceae > Shewanella > Shewanella sp. SM87. The sequence continues at coordinate 232,573 of NZ_JAKKSC010000001.1, read as the reverse complement.
CGAACGAATGGGTGAGTTATCTGCGTGGCGGTTGGCGAGCAACGCCTTCTTTAACTGTAAATCTCTATGCTGGTTATTACTTTGATGGTGAGTTAGAAGTGACAAATCAAGCCGCGCTTGAAATGGATAACCAAGGCGCAGCGGCCTTGGATATCGAATTCAAATTCTAACGTTAATGTCAGTTATTTGCCCAGCATGGCCTCTTTGAGGCTTTTCTGGGCTGGCTTATCACCTAGCCAAATTTTTAACAGTGCTTGACGGAACATTTCACCTTCGATGGTGGCTTGTTCCTGACCATTTTTATAGGTTGTCACGCCACGGGCTTTATTGGCGACTAAGGTAAATTGGTCACCTTCTTTAATTTCTTCCTTAAACAGCGCCATAAAGGTATCTATTTGCGGTTGAATATCGGCGGTGTTTTCTGCCGTCGCTTGCTCAAAACCTTCAGTGATCGCATCGCGCATTTTTTCTGAGGTGATCATGCCTGAGGTAATGTTAAGGCGGATTGCCGCAATTGGTGCATCAATAACCGCAGCCGAACTATTCAATGCTGCTGGCAAATACAAACTACCTACGTATAAATCCATAAAGAACTTACTGCGAACGCCCGCGCCATTGAGCTGTAATGTTTGGCTATCTAATGTCACTGTCTCGGCGACTTGCACTCCTGAGACTTCTTTGGCCATTAATGTGTGGGGTAATAACAGCGCGCTTGCTAGGGTAAGAGTGGAGAGTAACTTCATAATACACCTCATTTTTCTATTTTAATTATTGGGTTTTAAGCAGATTTTTATGAGTATTTACAGCAAAAAGTTGACCCAAACTTCTCAAATACTCGACACCGAAAACGGATGTTAATCTAAAGAAGAGGGGAGAGATAGGCTAATTGTGCTTAAGTATCTTTCGAGTATGGCATACTCATCATTAAGTATGAGCATGCCAACAAGATGACTCCTCGCGCTAAACTATTGCGTAAAAGTGTTGGCGTAAAGCTATCGATGGGAAATCATCAGCGTTAAGCGCCCTGTATAAATTATCCGCGAGTGCCTAGCTTGTATTGACCACTCTGTTCGAACATCACCGCTTGTTTCTGTTTTGGCGAGATCAAAATGGGACCGTCGTCAAAGAAAAGAAAACACTTCCAATTGCGGACGAACACATCCCAACGAGTTTCAATAATCTGATATTTTTCATAGCAAAAATACACCGGCGTCTCATCGGGCCATTGTATAAACTCAGCTAACATGGTGGGTAAACTGCTATCTTCACTATCCCAAGCGCTCTGCCAATGATCTGTTTCCACCCAAGCATCAGCCTTCGCCGCCCAATCTCCCTTAGTAAATTGCTCCGCACGACTACTCTTGTTGCTGATCCATTGATTCCAGATTTCCATCGCACTTTTATCTGTTAACGGCAGGATGTGCGCCTTGTCCTCGTCGGTGACAGGCAAGTCTTTGTGGTTGAAAATCCACTTACGGCGGTAAGTTTCTAAAGGTATATAGGTATGAGCCAAACAAAATCTCCTAGGATATGCAGATGAGCAATGCTGAAACGAGGCTAATTATACGGTCTAGCGAAGTAATAGTGAAATCACCGAACACGAATATGCGAGTTCGGTGATCTTGAGCGGGTTTATCCTCGGGCAGTTAAAGGTATTTTGCTCGACTCGTTTATCATTTAGCTAAAATCCATTGCTGGTCCACTGCAATATTTCCAGCTAATGCGCTGGCGGTTGCAAAAAACAAATATTCATTACAGTGCTCTTGTTCTAACTCATAGGCGTTTTTCCATTCAGGAGTGAAAACAGCGCAAAAAATCATCGACATCGCAAAATACTTCCACTAATTTATGCATAGGCCCTCCGGTGTGATGGGGTTTCTCTTGGTCGAAAGATCCGATCACTTGGAGGGGCATTAGTTCAATGTTTGGTTACTTAGACCATCAATGGCGCTGCGTATTATCAGTGGTGCTACAGCTCAAAGTGACATCGTTCTGGGTGCGACTAAACATATCGTTCATCTAATTCAGAAAAACAATAAAGTCGACTGACGATCCAAGTTATGAAGGTGTACTTCGGCGAGCACTTATTCTAGAGCTCAAATTTATGATTGTAACAAGTGCATATATTTTAGTGCAACTCGATTTTCAGGATCAACTTGTAGAGCTTGATAAAATGTGGTTTTAGCGTTTGGTAGATCGTTTATATCTATCATAAATACGCCTAGTTTGATCCATGTGGATACATCATTGGGGTATTTTTCTAAATAATCTAAGTACAAATTAATAGAAGCTTGAAGTTTACCTTGAATTTTTAATATATGGGCATGCTGAGGAATGTATTCATCAATATTTTCAGCTAATCTAGCGATAGCTGATTCAGCAATTTCAATATGTCCTAGTTTTAATGCTAGTATAGATATCTGCTTTAGCTCAATTTCTGATTTCAAATCATCACCGAGCTTGATTAAAACTTGAAGGGCCTCATTATCTTTTTTCTCTAAAAGTAGCTGATGACTATATGCAAGATGATAAAGACGCTTAGCTGCTTCATCTTTTTTAGCTAATTCCTTTAAATTTAATGTCATCTTGACCAAGCCAGTATGATCATTGTCTCTAATAAGCACAATAATCTTTTCGAAGACATTCTCCATAGAGGCCGACTCTTTGACGTTCTCTATGTATTCCTCTGGTATAACCGTGAGTTGTTCTTGGTATTCATCGCGAACTGATTGTATAAGATGGCAATATTCTTCCAATAATTGAGCATTCTGCTTAAATTTTTGATGCTCTTGCCAATTTTGATGATTTTCTAACCATATATTGATGCGACCATGTTGTTTTTCAGTACGCCAAAATCTTACTAGAGGTTCTAGATCGGTGTTTTGAGATAGTTCATTCACTCTATGAGTTAATCTTGCCTGACTATCATGAGCTAATTGTATCAATTTCTCTGCGATACTGATAAATGCTTTATAGTAGTTTTCGGTCATATCTAACACATGTAAAGTATCCCATTCCTCGGTTTTTTTGGTGGTTAGAAAGGCAGAAAACTCTGAAAAACCATAGGTTTTGATTAATTTAACTATACCAGAGTGACTTTTATTTATTTTTTTATCAATAAAATCAATCTTATTAAATATTTTTTGTACTGCATGAGGTGGTTTTGTTTGATTTTTAAGTTTTTTGCTTAATTCTAAAATATCCTTAGATAAAGTGATAATATTACTAAGTGTAGTGATTAGTCCGTTAATTTCTTTTTTAGAAATAAGATTATCTTTCTTTTTATCTTCCAAACTAAAATAAGGGACACAGTCAAGTAACTCAAGTGGAGAGGGTTCTTCGGTCTGTAGGTTTATATTTTCTGTATTTTTATATTTCATGCCTTTCACTTTAGCGGCATTCAGTGACAGATTGATAAACTCAATTTCAGGATTTATATTAGCTTCCACAGCTAAAGCTTCAATAGCCAATTTTAGTTGGGTAACAGTTTCAGCTTTTTCTCCTCCATAGGTATCTATCCATTCACCCATGATCCCCAAATTAGGTCCAAGGGCCGATTCAACAGAATCTTTGGTATGTGTAAAACCTGTGTTGGTGAAACATAAATCAACTCCCGTGAGTAAAATGCTTGAGAAGCCCATCTTAGTTGCCAGATGAACGGCAGCATTAGTTACTGTTGGTCCTATTGTTTCAATATTTTCTTTGTCTTCCAGTTGCCAAGGATATTTATTATCCATGAAAAGGTTTTTTCCTTGCCATTGGCCTAGGAGCCTGGAATTCACATGAAAAGAGTTTACAAATAAACTGGAATTTGCAAGGGGCATCATATCTCTATTGACTTCAAAACTAAAATCATATGGATCTACTGATACGATAATATGAGGCGTGATCCCAGCTTTATACAATTTACCTGCAATACGTGATACCGCAATGATAAAGAGATGCTTAGAGTAAGATCGTATCCAGTCTATGTGATCATCTAATGAAGGGCCACCTGCAACGATAAGACAAGTATGCCCGGTGAATCTATTTGCTAATAGGGATGCTGGAAGCATATTTTCAGAAATATTTTTAAATTGTTCTTCAAAGTATTTTTTTTGGGATGAGTTTACTCTTTGCTCTAAGTAGCCAGCCTCTAGAATTTTGACAATTTGAGTATTAAGAATACTGTATTCTGGAAGGTGGCTTGATGTCGCGCCTAAGCTTCGATAATGCTTAAAGTGACTTTTAAGTATATAGACTCCATATGTATCAGAGGAGAAATTCTCTTGGAAGTCTTCATAATTATAAATAAATAATTGATTTTCTATTTCTTTGGGGATATCAATGTTCAGGAGATTGAGTACCTCATTTAATTCAACAAAAATAAAAATGCTGCCCTTAGGTATGCCTTGTTCAAGAAGGTAGTTTACCAGCAAACCAGAGTCTAATCCGGTAACGACTTGTAACATATCTTCTTTGGCGAAGTCATTTTTGAATTTTTTATCGTATTGAGTTTTTGAATCAATCGATTCAAACATACTCCGATTCACACTTGGGAGATAATACTCATTAAATCGACTGATAGAGAAAGTGTTTTGTATATTGGATTTATGTAAACTCATCAGTTCCTCGTTAAAATCGATTTTTCTATGAAAATTAATATAGAGATAAAATAATATTCTATATTTTTAGCTACTTAAACAGCCTAATTAATCACTATACTTAACTAATTACTTAATATGTTTAATTATTTTTGCTGGTTGCCCTGCAACAACGACATAGGGCGGCACGTCTTTGGTGACCACAGAGCCCGCTCCTACTACACTATTTGCACCGATTGTTACCCCAGGTAAAATAATAGCATTAGCCCCAATCCATGCGCCTCGACAGATAAGTACGGGTTCTACAGGCTTATGTCCCTGAAAGAAAATGGCTTGATTCGGATTGGCAAATTCATGGTTAGAGGTATAAATATGTACTCCAGAACCAATCAGGACAAAATCTTCGATAATGATGTTGACTGAGTTACCGCCGTGTTCGGAGCCAAAAAGCATAGTTCCTGGTCTAAGTACTACTTCATCGCCAATACTAATATAATCACAGCAGATAGCATAACTGCCTGGTCTCATTGCACTGTTATTGCCAAATTTTGCAAATTTATTTTGACACAACCATCTACCAAGGCGCTTAGAGTGTAAAAGCAAATGAGTCAGAGGTATGTCTGGTCCAATGCGTTTTACGTTTAACCAATAGCAAAGTTTTTTTAGCATAATTTATAATGTGAACCCATCATCAATAGTGATGTTTTGCCCAGTAATATATTGAGATTGTTGCGACAGTAAAAATGTTATTGAACCAACAATATCACTCGGGGCTAACATTCCATGGCCATTTGTTGAGTCTTGATATGCCTTTAGAAATGAAGCCGGTTGGTTATCAAAAATACCTCCAGGGCTGATACTGTTGATCCTAAAGCGACTATCTTTAATAAATGCCACCACGTATTTACTTAGGTGTAACAGGGCCGATTTGATAGCGGCATATTCAACTGGCATAGTCATTGGGGTGCCTTCATATAACGAAAATTTTGGTGCTACAACACCATAAATTGATGAAATATTGACTACCGACATGGGGGATTGTTGCCTGACAAATAGGGTTGCACATTGCTGCATAAACAGAAATGAAGAACCTAAATGTAGTGATAGATTCTCATTAAAGCTCTCTAGGCTGACCTCTAAAAATGATGTGCCATACTGTGTATTTCGAGGATAGGCACAATTAACCGCGCCAGAAAGTTCATTAAGGCCTGAAAAAAACTGTTTCACCGCGACTTCATCAGTAATGTCTAGTTCAGCTAAGGTTAACGAATTCCCATAATTCTGAATGAGATCTTGAAACTTATGTTTCATTGCTGAATTTGAACGATCAACCACTATTACTTTCGCGCCTTGGGTGAGTATAGATGCCGTGACTTGGGAGCCGAGCAAACCTGCGGCACCTGTGATAAGTATTGTTTTTCCCGTTAGCATAACTGTCCTTTGCTGCTTAAAATGGCTTCAGCCAGCTTAAAATCATAAATATCATCGATATCTACTGCTCTCTCTTTAGGCACGATAATATGCGCGACATTACCTGCAAAAAGATTGTTGACTCTCTGAATGTAGCTTGGTTTTGCCACATAAACAACAGTCGTAATATCATAAACTTGTGGGGCATCTTGCCGCCGATATACTTCAGTTGAAGGCGCATTGACCAATTCAACATTACCGGATGCTGTTTCTTTGACCATATTAAAGTATGGGCTACGATTTGCCGGAGTGGTGGAGATACAAATATCAGCCTTACAACTAATAAGCTTATTCATCGCAGATTCGACATCTTCCACACTTCGTAATGGACTTGTTGCGGGTAAACTGATGAATTGCTCAAATTCGCCATAGTTATGGTTTACCCAGTCGATTGCGTGCTGCCAAGAAAGCCATTCTGGTGACTTGTCTGTGGCTAAATGTGCCGGTCTGGGTATGATCTCCGCCCCTGCGGCTAAACCAATGGTCGCAATTTGCTCATCGTCGGTTGAGACAAAAACTTTATCAATTTTCGCTGTTTGCAGTGCGGTTTCAATGGAATAAACAATAAGGGGTTTACCGAGTAAGTCTTTAATGTTTTTTCCTGGAAGTCCTTTTGAGCCCCCGCGGGCGAAAATAAAGGCGTATCGTGTCATTGAGTGGCTCCCCACTCTGCCTGCTGCTTAATTTTTGCGATTAGGCGAATTGTTTGGTGTGCGTCTATTAGAGAAGTATTTGTATGTTTTTTATGCTGAATATGGGATACAAATTCTGTCACCATATTGAGGTACATTTGGTTTTTGTTCCATTCAGGTTGTGAATATAGAACCTGAGTACCGTATGAACTGTAGTGGCGGATTGTATTGGCGACTAAATCCCAATGTAATCTGCCTTTAGATCCGATAAAAGTGCACTCTCGTTGAGCTTGTTTCTGAATGAAATCCATATGGATGTAGCAAACAGTGCCCTGCTGACTGGTTAAAATGAGATCTGCAATTTCTTCCACTTCCAATGTGAGCTCATTTGTCGTTCTTAGCTGTGCGTAGTTGAGTTTTAATGGACCTAATAACCAATGCAAATAATCCAACTCATGACTTAATTCTAATAGGGCTCCGCCACCAAGGGATTTTTGGGCAGAGACTGACTCAGAATAATGTTTATTCGGGCGCCAGTCCGGCAAATATTGTCCTACAACTGCGGAGCAGTTATATACTTTGCCAATAATCTCTTCAAATAATAGTTGTTTGATAACGATTGCAGAACTGAGATATCGTAGACAATACCCCACCATAACTAGACTGTTGTGACTTTGAGCAAGGGCTAAAATACGCTCCGCACTTTCTGGTTCTGCGGTTAATGGTTTTTCTATCAATACGGGAATATTGTGTGTCATTAACGTCGTGGCATGGATTTCATGCAACGAAGCAGGGGAGGCGACAATCACTAGTTCTGGTTTGTAGTCGATTAGCTCGTTTATATTAGAGAGTACAAGATCAGCAAATTCTATTGGCTGATTTGCGACTCTGCCACTTGCAGAAAGCGCAATAATATTCGCTTGTGGGTACAGTGTTTTTAGGTTTTGTCTATGACGTTTGGCTATGTTACCCAGTCCAATCACAGCGAGTGTATTCATTGTTCAAAACCGATAGCACAAATATCAATTTGGGCTTGTTTGAAGTCATCCATACGCCCTATATCGAGCCAATACTCATGGATAGGAAACATAAGAACTTGTCCACCATCTGCGATTTTTTGTTCTAGCAGTGTTGGCATATCAATATGAGTGTTAGCGGGGACGCTTTTTATAATATCTTGGTTTATAACATAAATACCGGCATTAACAAAAAATCGTTGCACGGGTTTCTCAACCATTTCTGTAATACGATTTCCTGTGCCACTAATCACACCATAGGGGATTTGGTAATCATATTCTCGAACACACATAGTTGCGTCGGCATTATTGTCGCCATGAAATTTAAGTAAGTGTTGAAAATCGACTTTAGTTAAAATATCACCGTTCATCACAATGGTGGGTAATGTTGAAAGGTCTTTTGGAAGCAGGCCGACGGCTCCACCTGTGCCTAATGGTGTCGTTTCATGGACGTAGTTAATGTTTACATTCCACCGACTACCATCTCCAAAGTACGATGCAATTTGTTCTGGCATATAGTGGGTAGAAATATAAAAATTAGTAAAACCAGCTTGAATAAAATTAAAGAGCGCAATCTCTAGCAAGGGGCGATTGCCAACCTTAAGCATAGGCTTGGGGCATTTATCAGTTAAGGGCTTTAGACGTGTTCCAAAGCCTCCCGCCATGATAAGCACTGGATTCTCATAATGCGCTTTTTGTTGTGCACTTTTTAAGGTCTCTAATCCTACAAGAATATGATCTTTAACGAGCGGAATAGATAGAACACTGTACTGTTGCATTAATTGCAACAGCTTCTTTTTTGAGGTGGTAGGGGAAGCGGTCTTAGGATTGGTGTTCATCACTTCAGTCACAAGGGCATCGAGTGATAGGTTATTGAGTAAGCCTCTTCGAATATCACCATCGGTGATGATGCCTAACAAGCGTTTGCTCTTATCAGTCACTAAAGCTACTTGAAGTGCTTGTGAATTAATTAGTTGTAAGGCATCACGAAGTGTTTTGTCAGGTGATATTGTGATTTTACTCAATGTTGGGTTCATATTATGACCTTTCCTTTATATTACTGCGGTATCCATAAGTTATCGAATTATCGGGCATATCTTTAGTCACTGTGGCTCCTGCCGCGATAATGCAATTTTTACCTATTGATATACCTTGTATCACATTGGCACCCGTAGCAATATGAGTGCATTCGCCTATATGAACTCCGCCACAAATAATTGTACCTGGGGCGATATGGCAGTCATTGCCAATATCACAATCGTGTTCAATGATTGCGCCTGAATTAATTATTGTACCTCTGCCAATGCTTGCACCCGTTTGTATGATAGACCCAGTTAAAATTTGTGCGCCAGCGCCAATAGTGGCATATGACGATAACATCGCATACTTAGATATTACGGATTCAAATTCATAATTAAGCTGAGTAAAGTGAGCAAATAGTTTATGGCGTAAATGTTGCCCTGGTAAGGAGCCTAAACCATTGACTAATCTAACCTTATCACAAGGGAATTGCAAAATATCATCATCAGAATCAAAGTGTTGTATATCGCTAAAGAGCGGGCTACGGCCTTTGCTAGGGCTAATCACTGCTAACAAAGTGTAACCTTGTTGCAGTAATATTTCTGTTAGTACACTGGCATGTCCGCCAGAGCCAAGCATTATGATAGGTTTAGTCATAGATCACCTCACCTGACTGGTAATCTCGCTCTGCACATGTATTGAGTTTTTGCCAATATTTGTATGGGCTTGTGCCCGTTCCAGGGCGTTTGACCGCAAGATTATTGACTGAAAATAGCTCGCCCTTTTTTATGTTTGTCGTAGTCACTAAGCTTTTTCTTGCAAGGGTTAGATTTGTTAGTTCGGCGGGCTGAGGCGTTTTTATACCATTACCCATTGCCCGCTCAACGGTGCGAATCGCTGTCACCATCTCCTTAAGTTCATGGGGCTCTAGTGAAGCCTTATGATCTGGACCTGGTAATTCTTTATCTAACGTAAAGTGTTTTTCAATAATGCACGCGCCCCGTGCTGCGGCCGCAATAGGAATAGTGATCCCTTGACTATGGTCTGAATACCCTACAGGTAAAGAGAAGGCCGAAGCTAAAGTGTCCATAGCCTTAAGATTGATTTGATCAAAGGGAGCTGGATATTCAGTTGTGCAATGCAGTAAGGTTAATTTTGCTTGTAATGCCTGTTGGCCTTGGGTAGAGGCATAGGCGGCTTGGAAAGTTTGGAGATCCGGGGGAGTGTTGAGGGGGGATGTTAGGCCAAACGCAATGACCCCCAATGCCGCTTCAACTTCAGCTAAGGTTGACATGCCTGTGGATAAAATAAGATCACAGCCAGTACGGGCATGCTCAAGTAAAAAAGGAGCATTGGTGATTTCTCCTGATGCTATTTTGAGCATCTTGAGTTGCAGAGTATCGACAAGAAATGCCAAGCTTTCAGAATCAAATGCGGTAGATAAAAACTGGATCCCCAGTTTTTGACAATAGTGGATCAAATGCTGATGAGTTTCAAAACTCAGCTCTAAGCGACTTAACATCGCAAGTTGCGGCTCTATTTTTTGGGTATTCGCGACCTGATAAGCGGCTTGTTGTGCGCTTTCGATCACTAAGTTTTTAGCATTAAACGTTTGAAATTTTACTGCATCAGCACCTGCTTTATGGGCAGCATTAATCAGCTCAATTGCTAGTGCTTCGTTACCATTATGATTGACTCCCGCCTCAGCAATAATTAGCGTCATAATATTTTTATACCTTAAGATCATAAAAAAATTTGGTGGGTTTTAGGCGCGTAGTTGTCAATAGTTTAACAATGAATTGGCTCGCCTTGCCCTGTCCATATGGGTTAGTAACTGGGGTCAGTTGTAGTTGTGGTAAGAGTAAAATTGCCTTATTTATTGCCGTTGTAATAGATAATGAGTCGGGTTGACAATGAATAACGCTTTGGGCTGCTAGGCGGCCTTGTTGTCTGGCACCAATATTGACGGTCGGGACATTAAATGAGGGAACCTCAATAATCCCGCTTGAAGAGTTTCCTATCACTGCGGTGGCATATTTAACACAGCTTAAATATCTGACTTGACCTAAAGACGCCATTGCTAACACTTTTCCCTTAGATTGCTGTGCATAATCCTGAATCAAACTGATTATCTCTCTACTGCCATTGTCGGCATTGGGATAGGTGACAATCACATTATGCTGGGGAAACTGTTCTAGGCTCGTTCGTAGGGCATTGAATGTCTCAATAGCGGGTTCATTAGCCAACGTAACCGGATGATAAGTGGCTAAAAAATATGGATGGTTTAAGTCAAAATTCAAATCGGATGATAATTGCTCAGTCGTCATTAATGTACTGCGATACATGTGATCTAAGCCAATCGCTCCAACATTGTAGACACGGTTTGGCATTTCACCCATCTGGATCACGCGTTGCTTGTAGGTTTCTGTTGCCGTGCAGTGGATATGGCTGAGTTTGGTTATTGCGTGTCGAAACGCATCATCGTAGGCACCTTCTGTGATCTCGCCACCGTGTATGTGCAATAGGGGGATTTTTAGGATTGCTGCAGTTTGGGCGATGGCAAGCGCTTCAGATCTGTCCCCTAATATCACCAACACATCGGGTTTGAGCCGGTCGAGAGCCTCGGCGTAGCCAATAATTCCAAGTCCTACACTTTTGGCTGTGCCCACCGCTGAATTGGATGACAACAATATTTCGACTTTTTCATCAATGGAAAAGCCATCCCTTTCTATTTGCTCAAACGTATTTCCGAATTCTGGCGATAAGTGGCTACCAGAGACGATCAGTTGTAGAGTCAGCGTTGCATTCTCTTGGATATCTTTAAGTAGCCAATATAGGAGCCCGTAATCTGCTCTGGTTCCTGTGAACACTGCAATTTTTCTATGCATGGTGAGACCTTATCGCAATTGGAGTACTTGGAAGATTAATTAGACGGGATTCAAGCATTTCAGAATTGTCCATTGGGCCACGTATTGCATCTTTAAACATCGGCAGTTTATGCATTAATTTCCATACTGGCCGAGTCATCACTCCCGCATCATTAGTTGCTTTTAATATTTCATCACGACGTCGTAAATCTGGGCAAATAATTGCGTTAAGCCAATAATTAGACTTGGCATAATCGGGTTCATTCACAAATTGCCATTCGGTGTTGCTAAAGAAATCTTGGTAGTGTTGTGCCAGTGCTCGTTTTTGCTCAATAAAGAGAGGTAAGCTTTCCATTTGGGCGCAGCCAAGGGCCGCATTTAGATTGGGCATTCGATAATTGAACCCCGCCTCATCATGGTAAAACTCATAAGGGTGGGGCACCTTCGCGGTTGTTGTAATGTGTTTTGCTCGCTCGCCACTGACTTTATTGCGGGCTAATAACATACCTCCGCCGCCAGTGGTGATGATTTTATTGCCATTAAAACTCAGTGCCCCAAAATCCCCCATAGTACCAGTGTGTGTTCCCTTATAGTAAGAACCTAAACTTTCTGCCGCATCTTCAATTAAGGCCAGATTCCATTGCTGGCAAATCTGAAGTAATTCATCCAGTTGTGCTGGATGGCCGAAAGTATGCATCGGCAATAGCGCTTTTATTGTTTGGCCAGTTTTTTTATGGATGCATTTTCTGTGTTCATCGATAATGCCATTTTCGGCTAAATAAACGGCGACAGCTTGAGGGCATAGACTGAGACTCGTTGTTGAAATATCGATAAAAATGGGTTCAGCACCTAGATGGTATAAGGTATTACAGGTCGCCACAAAAGTGAGCGCTTGTGTGATAACGAGATCGCCGCGCTTCACATTAGCCATGTACAGGGCCGTATGCAAAGCACTCGTACCGCTAGAGGTCGCAACCGCTTTAGGTGATTTGGTAAAGGTTTCTATTTTGCGCTCGAAATCGTTTACGAATCGGCCAACGCTAGACACAAAAGTGCTAGTAATAGTTTCAGCCACATAAGCTTGCTCATTCCCTGGAAAAGTTGGCGCATGTAAGGGAATAAACTCATTGGTTTGATAAGTGTCGCGAATAAACTCAATCAATGACCACATTAGGTTGCTACCTTTAAAATCTAGCGAATTTACATTTTTTCATCGAGAGACTTTCCCGTTTCCCTATGGGCGAAATCGGGTAACATTAACAAAAAAAGATCCAATAACTGTTTTTTAGTCCATGATTTTTCTAAAAGCATAGCTTGAATACTCTGCTCGAAAAACGCGATTAACTTGGCATCGTACTTGAGCTCATTTTTGATAATGCCCAATTCAGCAAAGCTATTCATGTCCAGAGTCTCTTTTTCCGTGAAAAACTCCTCAAAATCCTTTTCACCTGAGGTATCACTAACACTGAAATAGCACGGCCATAACCCTTTGGCTGGTAAAGTAAATGAGAGTTCTCTTGCCTCATCTTCACTGTTACAAATATAGGCTTTATAACCACGAGTTAACAGGTAGCGGGTTGCGATATCGGCAAAGGAGATAAGGTGTTGTGACTCATCGAGCTTGGGAAAGTAAATGTCTCTATTTTCACCGAAAATACACGACATCAAACAAAGCTCTCCAGACTCCTGAGGCGTCAAAAAATAGCGTTTTACATCAGTAGGTGCAACTATGGGTTGTTGTTTTAACATTCGTTGGTTAAAGCTATGCAGTAAAGAACCATCGGAAAAGGCAACATTGGCAAACCGTGCAGTAGAAATAGCCAACTGTTCACTGCCGCGCATCAAAAACATTTCCATGATACGTTTTGACGCTCCCATCATATTCACTGGGTTAGCCGCTTTATCGGTAGAAACACAAAAATATTTTTTAACCCCATTGGCAATCGATTGCTTAATCGTTTTGTCAGTATTAAGAATATTGACGTTAATCATGCGCATCAAGGTGAAGGGGTCTTTCTCGCTTCTCACATGCTTAAGTGCAGACAGATTTAGAACATAATCATACTGGCCATCTCCAGCGATGAAAGCGTCATATTCAATGGAGTCGACATCAAGGGCAAACGTTTGAAAGTCACCCGCAATATAGCCAAATGAGCTGCGTATGTCCCTGACCAGCTCGGCTAAATTATTTTCACTGATATCGACAACATGCAACTTGAGTGGAGAGCGTTTAAAGATTTCTTTAACAACCGCTTGACCAATAGAGCCAGCGCCACCGATAACGAGAAAACGTGAGTGATTGACCTCTTGATTTAATGAGGGATTATGATGGCTGATATCTGATACGAAAAGTGCGCTCTCCCTTCCTATCAATTTTAGTATGTCCGTCATTGGGAATCCTATTGGTGTTGGGAATTTTTATGCCAAATTGAGTCAGAAAATATGAGTTACTGTACAGAGAACTAAATTTTATCCTATTTTTGTATTCAACAAGATGAATCTAGTTCGACTTACGTATAAACAAAAGCAAAAAATGGACCAGATTACTATAAGTGCGGTGTGATTATGGTTTAAAAGACACTTTTAAAAGCAGAGGTAAGTCATATTCAAGACTGTCAGCCAAAGCAAGCCAGTCGTGGCGTTCTTGTTCTGCAAGCATCTCACGAAATAATTGTGCAACAGTCACTGCATTTGTTAGTTCCGGCAGCAGGGGTTTAAGCAGGTCTATACAATGAGCAAAGTCATGTGAACCATCGGCTTCATTGCCTAATCGAAACTTACTAGCAGTAGATATTAATTTCATGGTGAGTATGTCAATTGGTTTATTGTTCATGACTTACACTCCTGATATGGAGCGCCATTAATGGTGGCGCCATCTAAGCTTGCGTTATAAAATGTTACATGTGGTTTAGAATAAATATAATTTTCTAATGCAAGTAAATATCCACGAAAACTAAGATCAGTTGCAACTTTTTCCCCATAACCATTCATTACCCAGTGTTTTTTTGCATGGGCTATAGATATGCCCAACTCGCCGTCTTGCCAGAAGGCATGAGTCTTATTATGCGGATAACTAAAATCGCAACCGAATAAGATAATAGTTTGACTTTTTAGGTGTACCGCTAAATCTATGGCAGGGTGAATTACGCTGCCATTAGTAAATAAGCGTAATTTTGGAGCTAGTTGGTATAACTCATCATAGTCTTGGCTCAGCGAATAGGCGGCAAAACGTTGTCCTGGCCACCATTGCAATAAATCCTGTCGTGACTTGGGGAAATAGACTAGTTTCACACTGGCGGGGATGTTGTCTGGTAACAGCTGTCGTGACATATGTTGATCTAGGCTAACAACAATATCAGGGATAATATTTTCATTGAGTAACGCTTTTAATGCAGTGTCAACACTAATCATTAGTGGTCTAGTCGACTCTGGCAACGCCCGTTGCACTCTCAGATAGGTGTAATGTTGCTCTAATGTTGGTCCTGTAGCTATAACTAAGGTCTTATTAGGCTGGTAGTAGGAGCTTAAATCGGCAGCATCACTGTCTTTTTTTATTGTAGCAAGATTTTCTATCATCCGTTGCTTAAGCTTAGCATCAACATTGTTATGCTTTTTATTGGCATAGGTAATGTTATTATTAAATGCGAGTAAGTCACGCAGCCTAGCATTTTCATCACTGCTCAGTAATAATTCAGGTGTAATCGCGATATAGTGTTGCGGTAATCGGTTTTGTTGAGGCTGATATTCCAGTTCTAGGCGTTGATCGCTTAACCATTCTCGTTGATCGGTGTAAGTCAATAATAGGGCAAACAGATTCACGTTAAGCAGACATATGTTAATGCGTTTTATAGTAGAGTTTTGTACGAGAATTGTGGGTACATCACCCATACCGACGCCATAAACCGTCGCCCTGCTATAATTTCCTGGCAATTGACCAATTAAAAGCTGTGCTTCTGCAATACGGTTATGACGACTACTTAACTGGATACCATTAACGCTAATGGTTTGCTCACGACCTTGCACTAAATGGGCATTTAAATCTGAGACTGAAGCAGTGTTGAGTACCTGACTTAGTAATGGCCAACGTCTGTTTATAACTTCTAAATTGTCATCAAAAAGTACAGTCATTAACGGTATCCTTGAAAGTATTTTTAATTTATCAAGAGAAGCCTGCGAACTGGTCTCTCCACAGGGACTCGAACCCCGATCGGCCGCTTAGGAGGCGGCTGCTCTATCCTGTTGAGCTATGAAGAGACGACAGTGATTATACTGGTTTTATCTTTGATTAAAAGGCTTATGATTTGGTTGCTTAAATCTTAAGCGCTATGTCGTTTATCTGTACATTGTAGGCGGCATTTTGGTCTACAAGTACTGCGGTGGCGCTTTCTTCGCTTACTTGCTCAATTTTTACCGTTGCACGACTTTTGGTCGCGACGGCGCGCATTTCATTGAGTCTATCGGGTAAGTTTTGTTGTAATACTACTTGGAATTTATCACCGACACGAATGCCATGTTTACGGCCTAGATTTAATATAATCCTGTCTGCTTGTCGGCTAACGACTTGGCCAAGTAATGGCCTGCAATTAAGTGTGCTGTCTAAATCTCGGGTAGCTTGCAATATTAATTGAGTAATACTTTTTCCATAGGAGGAACGCCAGAATCTATTACTGTTGGGAGCAATGATAGCCTGTTCTTCAAATTCCCATGGGGCCGATGTGTTGTAGCTTTTGCTCCAGACCTCTTCGCCACTGATCCCATGATAGAGGCTGAGTTTGAATTGAAATTGCCTTAGCGGAGCTTCATCCCAAAATCCTAAGAAGGTGGGTTGTACAGGCTCTATCGATATATCAATGATCTGCGGTTGAAGAATATATTGGCTGTCGGTAATTTCACTGAGCCAGCTTGGGAGTCGATAACCGTGAATATCCACTAGGTCTTGTTCAATATCGAGTCGCTCGTTAGCATGGATGTGACTAAAGCCAGTTGAAGAGTAATCTTCTATAGTGTTCCCTAACGCCTCTGAAATGACCTCTTCAAAGCCTGAAAGTTGTCCATATCTAAGCTGAGAACGATCTTTTATTTGTGTTTGAGGTATTAAAATAGCGGCCTTTAATTGGCCATTAGGACACTGTTGTGTTGGATCATCATTTAGATCGAGGCGTAGGGATACATATATTTTATTTCCCTGAATTTGTTCACTTACGAGTTGGATGTTTATGGCTTGGGCGTTGCGATTTATCGCAAAGTTATTTTGTGTGAGGTTACCATTAGAGGTTTGTTGCTCACTGGATATTTGAATACCTGTGCTTAATGTCGCATAGCTAACTGCTTGATTAATTGCTTCTTCCCTTGCTTGAGCTGTATTACCATTGATAATAGTTGCTTCTCCGCTGGCTTCTATCCATTCGGCTCTGGTGGGCAAAGAAAGTAGTAAAAGGCTCAAAATGATGAGCGAAGCTGAACCTGGTATGTGCATCAATTCAATCCTTATCGCTAAGCTAATGGCGATATTACCAATCGAGCCAGTTTTCTGACTCTTAATCTAATATGTCAATAAAGCAAATTTCGTGCCTGAGTATGAGAACTTTTGATAAAGTTTCCATTGTTACAGTCGATATACTGCGTAATAGAAGAATATTGTCGGACTGAGGTTAATATTGGTCCAAAGATTGCTGGTTTTTGTTACTCATTAAAAATTTGAAGCTTAGAAAGTGAGTCACTTGACTGCCAATGCACCCATAGATGAGGTAAATCCAATGCTAAAGCGTGTGATTATTCCCTTAACATTGATAATGTTAGGTGGATGTGTAGCTAAACCGGTTACGCCGCCCAAACCGAGTTTAGTGGATGGCAATGGGTTGCCGCCAACGGCAGTGATTAACCATTTAGCACAGCGAATAGTGACTGAGCTCGTTAAGCAAAATGATGCTCTGCGTTCTGATCAACCTATCGTAGTTGCAACACCAGTATTAGTGGGTGATTTGAATGGCACTAATGCGTTAGCGCAACAGTTACAGCAAGGATTAATGACATCGCTCCATAGCTTTCAGTTTAATGTGGTGGATTTAAACTTAGCTGATGGCTTGAGAGTCACATCTGACGGGGATTTTATTTTGACGCGAGATTGGCAAAAATTGTCGAAAGATCTTCCTGTTGAGCATCTTGTCGTTTCGACTATGAGCGTAGTAACCAATGGTATGGCGATCAATACTCGGATTGTGAACATTAGTAACAATCGCGTGGTATCGGCATCTCAAACTTTTGTGACTCAAAAAGAGTTGGCAAACTACATGCAGCCTTCGGAGCAAATTGTATCACAAAATGGCATCTTATATCGTCAGGCGAGTCCAGGTATGAATGAAGTGCGTGTTTTAGGAGATGGAAAATGAAACGCTACCTTTTAGTTATTGTGGTGCTAATGCTAACTGGCTGCGCTGCTAAAGATAGATATGTGCAATGGGAAGATGTGCCGCCGCCGAGTTTTCCTAAGTTAACGGCTATAGGATATGCGCCCTTAGCGACTCAACCGGCTAAAGAGCAATCACAAAGAGTGTTGATGGCTATGCAGGCATCAAAAATTGTGGCTTATCGTGAATTAGCGGAACAAGTTTATGGGCAGAAAATAACGGCAAACAGCAGTGTCAGTGATTGGATGTTGACGGACGATAATGTCAAAGCGTCAGTTTCTGGCGTGATCCGCGGTGCACGAGTCGTTAAGAGTTATCCAGCAGGCGAGCATTATGTCACTGAGTTAGAACTTGATTTTTCACAGGTTTGGGCGCTTTATCAACAACAGAACCGTCCACAACGAGTGAAGGAAGTGACGTATTTCTAGCGTTTTTGAGAGTATGTTCAACAGCATGTATTGAGCCGCGTATTTACGCGGCTTTTCTTTTTGTACAAGACATTAATATCTAATCAGAGCTTAGAAAAGGTAATGCTAAGTGGGAGTGATGCGCTTGTTAGGCCTTTAAATCATTGCCTAAACTTGAGATAGTCGAGGTCTTGCCTTTATCGTTATAGGTGAGGCTGGAGGCGTTTCTACTGGCTTGTAAAGCTTGAGCAAAGCGATTTAAACTCGCTAAATTCATCTCAATTAAACTGGCATTTTGTTCGTTTAATTCTTTGCATTCAGTCAATGCGTCTTTGATCTCGACCATTTTATGCACGAGTTCGACTTGCTGAGTGAGTAGCGATTTATCACTGTGTTTTGCCAGAATATCATCATTAGTCTTTAGTTCTTTCAGACATTGCGATTTTTCGTTAGCAAGGGAAAGCAGTAAATCGGCGTTTTGGTCAACCAAAGCGCCTTTTTCCTTGAGTATGATTTGCTTAAGAACAGCCAAATGGGCGTGTTGTAGATCTACCAGTTTAGCTATTTCAGTCATAGTTACTCTTTATTTAAGTCATTAAGTTCGGCTTCAAAACTTGCAATATTGGCAGCCAACTTTTCAGGGTCAATTTTATAGCGACCTTCGGCAATAGCTTGTTTGATTTCGGCTACTTTCTTTTGATCAACTTCAGGAAGGCTAGCCATTTTAGTCTGAGCTCCTTGAAGTTGTTGTGCCTGGGCCGTAATGACCACTGAGTCGCTTCTCTGTGGTGTTGTCGATTTTGTAGCAACTTGAGCAGATTGATCGCTGCTCGTTTTCGTTGCGCCTGAACGAACTTGCGCAGTCGTTGCAGTGTTGAGTTTGCTAATATCAATTGCCATTTTAGGCTCCAGCGTCGTGTGTACGGGATTTCTTAACTGGGGTATCGGCAGCTTACAAAAAAGCTTTAGATTATTTTACATTCTTACTTCAACTTCGCCAATGCCTGTGACTATAGCATCTAGTTCTTTGTTTGAACTGCTATTTTTGACTCTGATCCGATCACCTTTATTGCCATCTTGTAGGGCTTCGCCCGCTGTTTTTAGCTCGAATGAGCCAGAACGAACGTAGATAGAGACCGAATCATTTTTACAAACGAAGCATAAGTTGTTGCTTAATATGGGATTATCTTTTGCTACTCGTCGTTTTACTCGCACGCCAGCCAATTTACTCGGGTCATCGAATTCGGCACCTCTCAAGCTATTTTGTTCAATGTAACGGACTTCTACTTGACTCGGAGAGATGAGTTCGCCTGGTGCTAAGATTTCGGTTGAGACAACAACGGGGAATAAGATATCCACCCGAACCGAGATATAGATTTGCCAAGGGTAAGCTAAGTCTTGCGTATCACAGCTGACTTTTAAGGTGTTATTACGGCTAATTTCCCTATCGCTAGCCAGTTCAACTTTCATTGGAGACGAACATTGTGACGGCAGCATTCTTGCGTCAACCATCTGTGGCGAAATATTTACTTTGGCATTTTCTGGAACGGATATTTTTTCTGAAATAAGCGCTTTAGCTAATTCTGAGATTGCCGATACGGTGGGGACAATAGGCTCTGCACTCGCAAAAGCGGGCATGAAGAGGGTGAAAAGACAAAAAAAACAGACTAAATTTACTTTCATAATGAAGAGACTAGCTTGTAACGCCAGAATGCACCTATACTTTTATTAAGTTCGAAGCTGACCACTGTAATAATAATTTGCATCACTGTCAGAAGATTGACTCAGTTTCGACTATGTTTATCGATAGATAAGACTTAAGCAATTAATATGCCTATACTCAACTGAGTTATAGGGCCGAACATAAACAGAACAACAAGGCAGAGTTATGTCGAGTATTCTTGATTCAGTCAACAAACGAACCCAGCTCGTTGGACAAAACCGTTTAGAATTGCTGCTTTTTAAATTAAACGGTCGTCAACGGTTTGGGATTAACGTGTTTAAGGTGAAAGAAGTACTGCAGTGTCCACCACTGACCACTTTGCCTAAACTTAATCCTTATGTGAAGGGTGTTGCTCATATTCGTGGAACAACCATTTCAGTGATTGATTTGAGTGCGGCAACAGGGGGAAAACCTTTAGCAAGCACTGAAAACTGTTTCATCATTATTTCTGAATATAACCGCAGTGTTCAAGGCTTCTTGGTCAGTTCTGTTGAGCGGATCATCAACATGAATTGGGAAGCGATTATGCCTCCGCCGCAAGGTGCTGGTCGTTATTCTTATCTGACAGCTGTGACTGAAATTGAAGGTGAATTAGTTGAAATTCTCGATGTGGAAAAAATCTTAGATGAGATTTCACCAGTTAAAACGGCTATCAGTGAAGAAGCCAATGAAAAACTAACCCTCGATAGAACTCAGCATTACCATATTATGGTTATTGATGATTCTGCCGTGGCGCGTAAACAAATTATTCGTTCACTCGAGTCATTGAATTTACAAATTGATACCGCAAAAGATGGTCGCGAAGCATTAGACAAGCTTAAAGAGATCGCCAAAGAGATGGATAATGTGGCCGATGAGATCCCCCTCATTATCTCTGATATTGAGATGCCTGAAATGGATGGCTACACCCTGACCGCTGAAATCCGAGATGATCCTAAGCTTAAGCATATTAAAGTGGTACTGCATACTTCGTTAAGTGGTGTATTCAATCAGGCAATGGTTCAAAAAGTGGGGGCTAATGACTTTATCGCTAAGTTTAATCCCGACGAATTGGCCGCTGCTGTGAATAAGCATTTAAGTTTGTAATTGCTGTAGGTTAGTACCTAGATACGCTTTACGCTATAATCTCGACTTTATAACATGATGGTTTCGCACTGATTTTGGTGCTTGCTATAGGATTTAGGATGTGAATGTGCCAAATAAATCACTCGCTGAGGCTGAATATAATCAATTTAGGTTGTTCTTAGAGCAACACAGCGGCATCGTACTGGGTGAAAATAAGCAATATCTTGTGCGCAGTCGTCTTGCTCCTTTGATGGGCAAATATAACCTGCCATCCTTATCTGATGTGGTTAAGCATTCGATGAAGCCTACTGAGCGTGCGCTCAGAGCTGAAGTGATCGATGCTATGACGACCAATGAAACCCTTTGGTTCCGTGATCGTTATCCATTTGAGTTGTTGAATAATGTCCTACTACCTGAATACAGTCGTCTGGGGCGTCCGCTTAAAATTTGGTCTGCGGCTTGCTCGTCAGGCCAAGAGCCATACTCATTGGCTATGACTATTCTTGAGTATCAACAGAAGAAGCCTGGTGCCTTGGCTGGTAGTGCTTCGATTCAAGCAACGGATTTATCTCCTTCCATGTTGGAACGCTGCAAAAATGCCGAGTACGATAGTTTGGCATTAGCGCGTGGTTTATCTGAAGAACGTAAGCGTCAGTTTTTTGATGCATTACCTTCAGGTAATATGAAGTTAAAGGATAATGTGAAGCGGTTGGTGAACTTTAGAGCGCATAATTTGCTTGAGAGTTATAGTCTGCTTGGCAAGTTCGACATTATCTTTTGCCGCAATGTGCTGATTTATTTTGCACCAGAGGCAAAGGCAAAAATTTTGCGGCAATTCGCTGCCGCTCTCAATCCCAAAGGGATTTTATTTCTCGGTGCATCAGAATCTATCGCTGGTTTAACGGACGAGTTTGATATGGTTCGTTGTAACCCTGGCATTTATTACCAGAAAAAGACTTAACTCAGCCGCTCTAAAGAAAATTACCGACAATTGTCGGTAATTTTTTACCCATCACTTGCTCATCCTTGTTGTTATTCTCAAAATTTCCCTGATGTTGGCACATGAATTGCTTTATTTTCGTGAGAACACGAGGAGGCAATTTTATGGCGATCAATTTTGATAATGCACTGGGTGTGCATCAATACACTCTCGGTATTAGAGCGCAGCGGGCTGAAGTTATTTCAAGCAATATCGCTAACGCAGATACGCCACATTACAAAGCCCGCGATGTTGATTTTTCTGCGGCAATGCAGGCCGCTCGAGGCCAACAGCAGCAGCGAAATAGTCTTGAAATGCAAGAGCCAGATAAGCATTTTGGGCTTGCGGAGTTGACTGGGCAATTTGTTAAGTTCCGTGTGCCAAATCAACCCGATACCGGTGATGGTAATACTGTTGATATCCAACAGGAACAATCGGCATTCATGCAAAATGCACTTGAATATCAAATGTCGCTAGGTTTTTTAGACAGTAAGTTTAGTGGCATGAAGAAAGCGTTGAGAGGGGATTAATCATGAGTTTATTTAGCATATTTGATGTTGCTGGCTCGGGAATGTCTGCTCAATCGGTCAGGCTAAACACCACCGCGAGCAACATAGCTAACGCGGATTCCGTCTCGAGTAGTGTAGATAAGACCTATCGTTCCCGTCATCCCATTTTTGAAGCCGAAATGGCTAAAGCCCAAAGTCAGCAACAAGCTTCTCAAGGCGTTGCGGTAAAAGGCATTGTAGAAAGTGATAAACCACTACTGAAAGAATATTCGCCCGATCATCCAATGGCGGATGCGGACGGCTTTATTTATAAACCGAATGTTAATGTCATGGAAGAAATGGCAGATATGATTTCTGCTTCGCGCTCATATCAAATGAATGTTCAAGTCGCTGAAGCAGCTAAGTCTATGCTGCAACAAACACTTGGGATGGGTAAATAACATGTGTTACTTAGGAGGTAAGCTGTGAGCCTCATTAATCAAATTAACCAAGCGTCGGCGCAGACGGCTCAAAATAAGAGTCAGCCAAATGCCGTTACGACGAATTCATCAACCAGCTCAACGGGTAATCCGTTTCTTGATGGCATACGTTTGCCAAAAGATTCAATAGTACCGGAAGCAAAAAGCCAGCAGTTAACTCAAGATGACTTTTTCTCGTTATTAAGCCAACAGTTATCGATGCAAGATCCCTTTAAGCCCGTCGACAACGACCAAATGATTGCGCAGATGGCATCATTCTCGACGGTTGATGGTATTACTAAGTTGAATAAGGAAATCGTTAATTTAAACGGTGTTATGACATCAAGCCAAGCATTACAGGCATCAGGACTTGTTGGTCGCAAGGTGTTGATCCCAACTGATACAGGTAACATTTCAGCTGAAAGCCCAACAATAAAAGGTGTGATTAGCACGCCAGCTAAAATTCCTGAAGTTACTGTACGTGTTGAGGATGAGAAAGGCCAAGTTGTGACCACCTTTAAAGTTGATGGCAGTAAGGGGGGCAATGTCGATGTTAACTGGGATGGCCTCGATAAAGATGGAAACCCTGTAACCGCAGGTAACTATACGATCAAGGCGAGTGGTTTAGTGGATGGGAAATCCCAAGAATTGCCAGTCTCGACCTATGCTCATGTGACCAGCGTTTCTCTCGGTACGGCCAGTACTGGCGCGATTCTTAACTTGAGAGGCGGTATGGGCATCAAGTTAACCGATGTGTTAGCTGTGTCTGAAACCTAAGTTTGCATAAAAGAATTTTTGCAGTATCCGAATTGGGCGTAAGTTGCTCATAAATGAATTGAGTCAAGTGTAGAGGTGAATTATGTCGTTTAACATTGCATTGAGTGGCATTTCTGCCGCGCAGAAAGATTTAAACACTACGGCGAATAACATTGCTAATGCGAACACCATTGGCTTTAAAGAGTCCCGTGCTGAATTTGCGGATGTTTACGCTAATTCTATTTTTTCAAATGCTAAAACTGCTGTCGGTGGTGGTGTTGCTACGAGTCAAGTGGCACAGCAATTCCATCAAGGTAGCTTACAGTTGACGAATAACTCCCTTGATATGGCGATTAAAGGTGGTGGCTTTTTCGTTACTGCCTCTGAACTGGGTACATTAGACCACTCGTTTACCCGTGCTGGAGCATTTAAGGTCGATAAAAATAATTACATGGTTGATTCTGCTGGTAATTATTTGCAAACTTTCCCAGTGGATAAAGATGGGAACTCAACATCAGTGAGTTTAACGACGGCTAAGCCGGTACAAATACCAGACACTGCAGGTAGCCCTGTAAAGACTGAGAATGTTACTTTACAAATGAACTTAAATGCTAAGGAAAGTGCACTCGACCCCGCGGCATTCGATCCTCTAGATGCAAAAACCTACAATAACGTTACATCAATGACAATTTATGACTCACTCGGTGAGCCACATATTATGACCACTTATTTTGTTAAGCCCAAAGATGGTTCGTACAATGGTGAGAACAATTGGGTGGCTTACTATGCTGTTGATGGAAAGCAAGTCGATTTAGCCGGTCCTGCTGGTACTTATCAAACAGATACCACTGGCGATGGTACACCTGATGCAACGGGCACGGCTCAAACTGCTGGTGGTTGGAAAGGCTCTGTCCTCAAGTTCAATTCAGTTGGTGTCTACACAGGTAGCGATCCTGCTATAGTCAAGACTGAGGCTTTAGGCGTCAGTGGTGCGGGTGTTTTAGGGGCTGGGGCCGATGGTACTCAAGATTTGACTGTCAAGTTTAATGCCCCAACGCAATATGCGGCTCCTTTTGGTGCAACTGAGTTGACGCAAGATGGTACGACTGTAGGCCGCTTAACTAACGTTGAAATCGGCGAAGATGGTTTAGTGACCGCGAGTTATTCTAATGGCTCAACCGTGCCTTTAGCACGGGTTGCTTTAGTTCGTTTTGCTAACGAACAAGGTTTAACGCAAGTGGGTAATACGTCGTGGAAGGCTAGTTTGAACTCTGGTCCAGCGTTAGCGGGTGAGGCAAATAGTGGAACTTTTGGTAGCATCAGTTCATCGGCGTTAGAGCAATCGAATATTGATTTGACGACTGAACTGGTCGATTTAATTTCGGCGCAGCGTAACTTCCAAGCGAACTCCCGTACCCTTGAAGTGAATAACACGCTGCAACAAACCGTATTACAAATCCGCTAATCATTACTTTATTTAACTAAGTGTTGCCGCCAGTGGCAACACTTAGCCTTTATCCTGCCGTCAACTCACTTCATTTCTTTATTCTTCAATTTTATCAGTAAATTAAAATCAATTTTTATTGGCACAATGCTTGCTTTGATATCGTCATGTAGAAAATTTGACGGAGCAGTCTGTGGACAAATTCCTTTATGTCGCCATGAGTGGCGCTAAGCAAAATATGAATGAGCTGGCACTCCGTGCGAACAACTTAGCCAATGCTAATACCGATGGTTTTAAATCAGATATGGCGCAGGCCAGATCGATGCAAGCCTTCGGTGAAGGGTTGCCTTCAAGGGTGTTTGCGATGACAGAATCTCCGTCAGCTAATTTTCGCTCTGGTCCGATTAAAACCACTGGACGGGATCTCGATGTTGCCATTAAAGGTGATGGCTGGTTTGCCGTTCAGGCGAAAGATGGCAGTGAAGCTTATACCCGTTCCGGTAGTCTCAGTTTCGATGCGACGGGCATGTTGTATAACGACAGAGGCAATCCCGTGATGGGGGACGCTGGCCCGATAGTGCTGCCATTACCTATTGATAAAGTGTCAATTTCACAGGATGGCATAGTGTCTGTTCGCCCTCAAGGGGCGACTGCTGAAGTAATAGAAGAAGTGGCGAGATTGAAGTTAGTCAATCCCGGCAATGCGCAGATGATGCGTGGTGAAGATGGATTATTTCGACAAATGTCAGGTGAACCTGCACCAGCTGACCCTTTCGTCGCAGTTGAAAGTGGCGCCGTAGAGGGCAGTAATGTTAACCCTGTTGATGAAATGGTGTCTTTAATTGATCTTCAGCGGCAGTTTGAATTGCAAGTCAAGATGATGAAAACCGCGGAAGAGAATGATCGCGCTTCATCTTCATTAATGCGTATTAGTTAGGAGATAGATTATGCATCCGGCGTTATGGATTAGTAAAACTGGCTTAGACGCACAGCAAACTGATATTTCAGTGATTTCAAACAACGTAGCAAACGCTAGCACTGTGGGCTACAAAAAAAGCCGCGCAGTATTTGAAGATTTACTCTATCAAACAGTTAACCAAGCGGGTGGTGTTAGTGCATCTAACACTAAGCTACCCAACGGATTAAACATAGGTGCGGGTACGAAAGTCGTCGCCACTCAAAAAATGTTTACTCAGGGTAACATGCTGACGACGGATAACTCACTGGATCTCATGATTGAAGGTCCTGGATTTTTTGAAATCCAGCTCCCTGATGGAACCACTGCTTATACTCGAAATGGTCAGTTTACCCTAGACGATACGGGTCAGATTGTGACGCCAGGTTCTGGCTATTTGCTACAACCCGCGATCACGATTCCTGATAATGCGACCAGTATTACCGTTTCCGCGGAGGGCGAAGTTTCAGTAAAAACCCCTGGTACCGCTGAGAACCAAGTCGTGGGTCAGTTGACTATGACGGATTTTATTAATCCATCGGGTCTAGATCCTATGGGACAAAACTTATATACGGAAACTGGTGCGAGCGGCACGCCCATTCAAGGGACCGCTTCGTTAGATGGCATGGGAGCGATTCGTCAAGGCGCCTTAGAAACCTCTAACGTGAACGTGACCGAGGAACTGGTGAACCTTATCGAAAGTCAGCGCATTTACGAGATGAACTCCAAAGTGATTTCAGCGGTAGATCAGATGCTGTCTTATGTGACTCAGAATTTATAGAGGCAAACATCAT
This sequence comes from Shewanella sp. SM87, assembly GCF_025653705.1. NCBI lineage: Bacteria > Pseudomonadati > Pseudomonadota > Gammaproteobacteria > Alteromonadales > Shewanellaceae > Shewanella > Shewanella sp. SM87. Next base: position 205,488 of record NZ_JAKKSC010000001.1, on the reverse strand, counting down.
GGCTAGATATCTTGTGTTGGCCGTCGCGTTATTGCTTGCAGCTTGTAGCTCGACGCAAAAGAAACCCCTTGCGGATGATCCCTTTTACGCGCCGGTATACCCAGAGGCGCCGCCGACAAAAATTGCCGCAACTGGCTCTATTTATCAAGACAGCCAAGCATCTAGCTTGTATTCGGATATACGCGCTCATAAAGTCGGTGACATTATCACTATCGTATTGAAGGAATCGACTCAAGCTAAGAAGAGTGCAGGCAATCAGATCAAAAAAGGCTCAGACATGAGCTTAGATCCCATCTTTGCAGGTGGTAGTAATGTGTCCATTGGCGGAGTGCCAATTGATTTGCGTTACAAAGATAGCATGAACACTAAGCGTGAATCGGATGCGGATCAGAGCAATAGTCTAGATGGCAGCATCTCGGCAAACGTGATGCAAGTGCTGAACAACGGCAGTTTAGTGATCCGTGGTGAAAAATGGATTTCAATTAATAATGGTGATGAGTTTATTCGTGTCACTGGTCTCGTTCGCTCGCAGGACATTAAACCCGATAACACTGTCGATTCAACGCGAATGGCTAATGCCCGTATCCAATACAGTGGCACAGGCACTTTCGCAGATGCTCAAAAAGTGGGCTGGTTAAGCCAGTTCTTTATGAGCGACTGGTGGCCCTTCTAAGGAGTCGTATCATGAAATATAAACTGGTGTTAGCCGTTGCCATGCTAGTGTTTTCTCTACCTAGTCAGGCTGAACGAATTAAAGATATTGCCAATGTGCAAGGTGTGCGTAGTAACCAGTTGATTGGTTATGGCTTAGTGGTCGGTTTGCCGGGAACGGGGGAAAAAACCAGTTATACCGAGCAGACCTTTATGACTATGCTCAAAAACTTTGGGATTAATCTTCCTGACAACGTCAAACCGAAAATTAAAAACGTTGCAGTGGTAGCCGTACACGCGGATATGCCCGCCTTTATCAAACCTGGTCAAGATCTTGACGTGACGGTATCTAGCTTAGGTGAAGCCAAAAGCTTACGCGGTGGCACCTTATTACAGACCTTTTTGAAAGGGGTAGACGGTAATGTGTATGCGATCGCCCAAGGTAGTTTAGTGGTGAGTGGTTTTAGTGCCGATGGTTTAGATGGTTCAAAGGTGATTCAAAATACGCCAACTGTAGGTCGTATACCCAATGGCGCAATTGTTGAGCGTAGTGTAGCAACCCCATTTTCAACTGGCGATTATTTGACGTTTAACCTACGTCGTTCGGATTTCTCTACTGCGCAGCGCATGGCTGATGCGATCAATGATCTATTAGGTCCAGATATGGCGCGTCCTTTAGATGCGACGTCTGTTCAGGTAACGGCTCCACGTGATGTATCACAACGGGTCTCCTTTTTAGCAACGCTTGAAAACCTTGATGTTGTTCCCGCAGAGGAATCTGCCAAAGTGATCGTTAATTCACGTACTGGAACCATAGTGGTTGGGCAAAACGTACGCTTACTCCCTGCGGCGATTACCCATGGCGGCATGACTGTCACGATTGCGGAGGCGACACAGGTTTCGCAGCCTAACGCGTTGGCAAATGGTCAAACAACCGTCACGAGTAATAGTACGATCACAGCGACAGAAAGTGACCGCCGTATGTTTATGTTTAATCCAGGCACTACGCTGGATGAGCTGGTTAGAGCGGTTAACTTAGTCGGTGCAGCCCCTTCAGATGTGTTAGCAATACTTGAAGCATTAAAAGTGGCAGGAGCTTTGCATGGTGAACTTATCATCATCTAATTTCTGTCGGGAAAATCATGGAAAAGCTTTCAAGTTCATCACATTTTCTTGACCTGGGCGGGCTAGATTCACTCCGCGCCCAGGCTCAGAAAGATGAGAAGGGCGCCTTGAAAAAGGTTGCCCAACAATTTGAAGGTATTTTCGTGCAAATGCTGATGAAAAGTATGCGCGATGCCAATGCGGTTTTTCAGTCTGATAGTCCACTCAATAGCCAATACACTCAGTTTTACGAGCAGATGCGCGATCAGCAGTTATCGGTCGATTTATCTGACAAAGGGGTATTGGGCCTTGCCGATATGATGGTGCAGCAACTTTCCCCTGAAACAAGTCATTTCACGCCTGCATCGGTATTGCGTGACGATGGTGGCATGAAAATGCTCCACGACGATAAAGCGCTTAATGTGCCTATGCAGAGTTCAACCGCTCCTGTGGTTGAACCCACAGTTATAAATCATGGTGTGCCGGCTGCTATTGCTCGGCCTGTATTTGAACCGGATAGAGCTGAAGATGCAAATTCATCAATGGACATTGATGCGCCTAATCGTTCATTGGCTATCGATACGCCTAAGCCGAGCTGGAGTGAACAATCACTTTCAGTGGTAGAACCTGTGATTAGCGGCCAAGTTTTGCCGACGGCAGCATTTAGGGAAACCCAAAAGATTGTCAGGTTTGGTAGTCGAGAAGAATTTTTAGCGACCTTATATCCACATGCTGAAAAAGCCGCAAAAACATTAGGTACTCAACCCGAAGTATTATTGGCGCAATCGGCACTGGAAACTGGCTGGGGACAAAAAATCGTCCGCGGCAATAACGGTGCGCCAAGTCATAACCTATTCAACATTAAAGCTGATCGTCGTTGGTTAGGCGATAAGGCTAACGTCAGTACCTTAGAATTTGAGCACGGTGTTGCTGTTCAGCAAAAAGCTGACTTCCGAGTTTATAGTGATTTCGAGCATAGCTTTAACGATTTTGTGTCCTTCATTGCCGAAGGTGAACGTTATCAAGATGCTAAGAAAGTGGCCGCTTCCCCTACCCAATTCATCCGAGCTTTGCAGGATGCGGGTTATGCCACTGATCCTCGATACGCTGAAAAAGTGATTAAAGTGATGCAGTCGATCAGTGAAGAACTGAAATCAATTCTGCCAGGAGAAGACAAATGATGAATCTTACAACCCTGTTTGTTCATAGGAGTGTCAACTAATGGCCGTTGATCTACTGAATATAGCGCGAACTGGGGTGCTTGCCTCCCAGTCGCAACTGGGTGTTACCAGTAATAACATAGCTAACGCCAATACCGCTGGTTACCACAGACAAGTGGCAACCCAGTCGACTCTTGAATCGCAGCGTTTTGGTAGTAGTTTTTATGGCACAGGAACTTACGTTAATGACGTTAAGCGTATCTACAATGACTATGCTGCAAGAGAGTTACGCATTGGCCAAACAACGTTAAGCGCCGCCGAAGCCAGCTACGGTAAATTGAGTGAGTTAGATCAGCTGTTTTCACAGGTAGGTAAAGTTGTGCCACAAAGCTTAAATGACCTGTTTTCGGGGCTGAATAGTGTGGCTGATTTACCTGCAGATTTGGGTATTCGGAGTTCGACCCTAACAAACGCACAGCAAGTTGCCAGCAGTCTTAATCAGATGCAGTCGTATTTGAATGGCCAGCTTAATCAGACCAATGACCAGATCACAGGTATGACTAAGCGTATCAATGAGATCAGTACAGAACTGGCAAATTTAAACCTAGAGTTAATGAAGTCGCCGAATCAGGATGCGCAGTTGCTTGATAAGCAAGATGCACTTGTTCAAGAGTTAAGCCAGTACGCTCAAGTGAATGTTATTCCATTAGAAAATGGTGCTAAGAGCGTAATGCTCGGTGGCTCAGTGATGTTGGTTTCTGGCGAAATTGCTATGACGATGGGAGTCCAAGCGGGTGATCCATTTCCGAATGAGCTCCAATTGACTTCAAGTATTGGTTCGCAAAGTGTCACTGTTGATCCGAGTAAACTTGGCGGTCAGTTAGGGGCCATTTTTGATTATCGTGATCAAACGTTAATTCCCGCGGGTCATGAGCTCGATCAATTAGCCTTGGGCGTGGCTGATAACTTCAATAAAATGCAAGCACAAGGTATTGACCTCAATGGGCAAGTTGGTGCCAATATCTTCAAAGATATCAACGATCCTATGATGTCTTTGGGCCGTGCAGCAGGTTTTTCTGGTAATACGGGTAATGCAACGTTAGGCGTCACCATAGATGACACCAGCTTATTAACTGGTGGTGCCTACGAACTGTCATTTACCGCGCCTGCAACTTATGAGCTGAGAGATTCGAAAACGGGGGCAATTACGCCGCTGACGTTAACTGGCTCGACTTTATCGGGTGGATCTGGATTTTCAATTGACATAAAAGCGGGCGCTATGGCGTCTGGCGATCGTTTTGCGATTCGCCCGACAGCGGGTGCTTCAAATGGCATTGAAGTGGTCATGAAAGACCCTAAAGGCATTGCCGCCGCATCACCAAAGATTACCGCAGATGCCGCTAACTCTGGCAATACCCAAGTGAAGCTGACTCAAATTAGCAATCGCAATGCCGCAAATTTCCCTGTAACGGGCAGTGAGTTGACTATAAAGCTCGATACCACAGTTGTGCCTCCAACCTATGAAGCATTTGACGCCGCGGGAACATCCCTAGGGGCTGCAGCCCCTTATACGCCTCCGAGTATTAGCGCTTTTGGTTTTACCTTTGAAGTTGACAGCAAAGCGGCTGCAGGCAATGACAGATTTACCTTCGATTTATCCTTCGCAGAGGGGGATAACTCTAATGCTGTTGCTATGGCTAAGTTGAGCGAAAGTAAGGTGATGAACGGGGGAAAGTCGACCCTAGCTGATGTGTTCGAGAACACTAAGCTCGAGGTAGGCAGTAAAACGAAAGCGGCTGAAGTGCGTGTTGGTTCGGCAGAGGCCGTGTATCAACAAGCTTATGCGCGAGTTGAGAGTGAGTCGGGCGTGAACTTAGATGAAGAAGCGGCAAATTTAATGCGTTTTCAGCAAGCCTATCAAGCCTCTGCGCGGATCATGACGACTGCACAGCAGATTTTTGACACCTTATTATCCTCAGTGCGTTAGGAGATTTAACTATGCGATTATCATCCGCGCAGATTTTTAATCAAAGCATTACCAGTGTGCTGCAAAAGCAAACGGCGACCAGCAAAATTCTTGACCAATTGAGCAGTGGTAAGAAAGTCAATACTGCTGGTGATGATCCTGTGGCGTCACAGGGTATTGATAATCTGAATCAAAAAAATGCACTCGTCGATCAGTTTATGAAAAATATTGACTATGCGACAAATCGTCTTGCTGTGGCAGAAAGTAAACTCGGTAGTGCTGAAGATTTAACTGGCTCTATGCGTGAGCAAGTTATGCGAGCGATAAACGGCACACTATCAGGAACTGAGCGGCAAATGATTGCCGAAGAGATGAAAGGCAGCTTAGAAGAATTGCTCTCTATTGCCAATAGTAAGGATGAATCTGGCAATTATATGTTCTCTGGTTTCAGTACCGATAAAGAACCTTTTGCTTTTGATAACTCGACGCCGCCTAAAATAGTGTATAGCGGCGATTCTGGCGTCAAAAATAGTTTAGTACAAACGGGTGTTGCCATGGGGACAAACATCCCTGGCGATAGCGCGTTTATGAAAGCACCCAATGGACTTGGTGATTATAGCGTCAATTATTTGGCCAGTCAGCAGGGGGAGTTTAGCGTTAAAACAGCAAAAATTGCTGATACTGCAACTTATGTTGCTGATACATATACGTTTAGTTTTACTGGTAATGGCGCTGGTGGCACGAATTTACAAGTGCTCGATTCTGCCAATAATCCTGTCGCAAACGTCGCTAATTTTGATGCCACTAATCCCGTTAGTTTTAATGGTATAGAAGTTAAAATTGATGGAAAACCCAGCGCTGGCGATAGTTTCACCATGGAACCCCAGGCTGAGGTCAGTATTTTTGATACGATCAGCAGTGCGATTGCATTAATCGAAGACCCTAATTCTGCCAACACACCCCAAGGGCGAGCTCAGTTGGCACAGATATTGGATAACATTGATAGTGGCGTCAATCAAATTAGTTCAGCCAGAAGTGTGGCGGGAAATAATCTGAAAGTTGTCGAAAGTTACACAGAGACTCACACCGAGGAGAAAGTGGTGAATACATCAGCGCTATCACTCTTGGAAGATCTCGATTATGCATCAGCGATTACGGAATTTGAAAAGCAACAGCTTGCATTGAACGCAGTCTCTAACGTGTTTAGTAAGGTGGGTTCTGTTTCCCTGTTCGACTTTATTTAACAGAAAGCAAGTACCTATCCATCTGTAAGATAAATTGTTAAAAATTTAGCCAAGCTCCCAAGCCTTGGCGGTATAACTAGGAAGAGGAACTCAACATGGCTATTACAGTTAATACCAACGTGACTTCAATGAAGGCACAAAAGAATTTAAATACTTCTAGTAGCGGTTTATCGACCTCGATGGAACGTCTATCAAGTGGTCTACGCATTAACAGCGCTAAAGATGATGCCGCAGGTCTAGCCATTTCTAACCGCTTAAACAGTCAAGTTCGCGGTTTGGATGTGGGTATGCGTAATGCTAATGATGCAATTTCAATTGCTCAAATTGCTGAAGGCGCGATGCAAGAACAAACTAATATGTTGCAACGTATGCGTGATTTAACCATTCAAGCAGAAAATGGTTCAAATAGTACCGACGATATTAAAGCGCTTAAAGCTGAAATAGACGAGTTAGCCACTGAGATTGACAATATTGGTAAATCGACAGCGTTCGGTAATACTAAATTAATGCAAGGTGAGTTCTCTGCAGGGAAAAAATTCCAAGTTGGTCATCAAAGAACTGAAGATGTGACTGTAAAGGTGAAGAAAACTGATAAAACATCTTTATCAGTTAGCGCTTTAAGTCTTTCTACTGCAGGAGGCCGCTCAACATCGCTCGTGGCGATTGATAAAGCCATTAAAACGATTGATACCCAACGTGCAGAATTAGGTGCGGTACAAAACCGTTTAGCACATAACATTAGTAATAGTGCGAATACGCAAGCCAACGTTGCTGATGCTAAGAGTCGTATCGTGGATGTCGATTTTGCGAAGGAAACCTCACAAATGACTAAGAATCAAGTATTACAACAAACGGGTTCTGCAATGCTTGCACAGGCTAACCAGTTACCTCAAGTTGCACTATCTCTCCTTGGTTAATGCCATTGATGTGAAATGGTATTGAAGTGCTTTTGCCTACTTGTTCTAGAATCTTCTAGGAAAGTAGGCAAAGTTTTTATTAAAGATAGTTATCTATTTGAATAAAATGATTATTTTTAAAAAGTTATTATTTTTTAAAAATAATCCTAAAGATAAAAAAGGTGCTGCCGTTAAATATACTGTAACCACTAAGACCCGCCTGGCTTAAGTAGACAGGCAAGTTAACAAGCCAGGTATAAAGAGGAAACGAATCATGGCCATTACAGTAAACACGAACGTCACATCTTTAAAAGCGCAAAAGAACTTAAATACATCAGCTGGCGGTTTGGCCACATCAATGGAACGTTTATCCAGTGGTCTGCGTATTAACAGTGCCAAAGACGATGCTGCCGGTCTAGCCATTTCTAACCGTCTGAATAGTCAAGTACGCGGCCTTGAAGTCGGCATGCGTAACGCTAACGATGCAATCTCAATCGCACAGATTGCCGAAGGCGCGATGCAAGAACAGACTAATATGCTGCAACGTATGCGTGACTTGACAGTGCAAGCTGAAAACGGTTCAAACAGTACCGACGACATTAAAGCGCTAAAATCTGAAATAGATGAGCTAGCTACTGAAATTGATAATATTGGAAAAACGACGGCGTTCGGTACGACTAAATTAATGCAAGGTGAGTTCTCTGCAGGGAAAAAATTCCAAGTTGGTCATCAAAGAACTGAAGATGTGACTGTAAAGGTGAAGAAAACTGATAAAACATCTTTATCAGTTAGCGCTTTAAGTCTTTCTACTGCAGGAGGCCGCTCAACATCGCTCGTGGCGATTGATAAAGCCATTAAAACGATTGATACCCAACGCGCAGAACTCGGTGCGATTCAAAACCGTTTAGCACACAACATCAGTAACAGTGCGAATACTCAAGCAAACGTTGCTGATGCGAAGAGCCGAATTGTTGATGTGGATTTCGCGAAAGAAACATCACAAATGACCAAGAACCAAGTGTTGCAACAAACGGGTTCTGCAATGTTGGCCCAAGCCAACCAGTTACCTCAAGTGGCCTTGTCACTGCTGTAGTCTTCAGTAGCAATACGGATAAGTGATAAGGGAGGTTCGGCAACGGATCTCCCTTTGCCACATTAATAGGTTAATTAAGCTTTATAGTGTAATTGTTTTGTGAGGTTGTGTTAGAACAATTACTTAATTTGCTGAGGTATGGCTATGGATATCAATATAGCAAGTTCATCTTCTATGGTTCACAATAAAGTTGATTTAACTCAAGCACCGCTTAAAACATCTGCTTCAGATGTCGAGTTAAAGCGGGATGCCGAGGTATCGACGATTGACCAAACCGTGGAACAGAGTGCAATAAGTAATGAACAGGACCCAAGTAAGTTGAATCAGGTTGCTACCGATCTATCTGATATGATGTCTATGATGCGTAAAGGGCTAGCATTTAAGGTTGATGAAACTTCGGGGCAAGCTGTTGTTACTGTACTTGACAGGGATACTGGTGATGTCATTAGGCAGATGCCGAGTGAAGAAGCATTAGCCCTAGCTGAAAAATTATCTGAAGTCACTGGGCTTCTGATGAAAACAGAGGCGTAGATTTCACATTACTAATAGTGATAGTTGAAGAGTGAGAGGTTTGTATGGCATTAACAGCGATGGGTATCGGTTCTGGTTTGGATATTGGCAACATTGTTAAAGTGTTAGTCGATGCTGAAAAAACACCGAAAGAAGCTATGTTCAATAACACTGAAGATAGCATCAAAGCAAAAGTTTCTGCCATGGGAACCTTAAAAAGCGCATTGTCTACATTTCAAGATGCCCTAAAAAAACTTCAAACTGGTGATGCTCTTAATCAACGTAAAACGTCTGTTAGTAATCAAACTTATTTATCTGCAACGACAGACAAGACCGCTCAAGCGGGTAGCTATGGTATTAAAGTTGAGCAACTTGCGGTAAATCATAAAATTGCTGGAAAAAACGTTGTAGATCCTGCATTGCCTGTTGGCGAAGGAAGCTTAGCTTTTGGCATCAATGGTAAGAATTTCTCCATTGATGTTTCGGCTACCGATTCACTTGCTGCGATTGCTAAGAAAGTTAACGAATCCCCAGATAATGCGGGCGTAACTGCAACTGTTATTACCAGTGATGCAGGCAGTCGATTGATTTTTAGTTCAGATAAGTCAGGTGAAGACAATCAAATCAGCATTACAGCTAATGACACTACTGGAACTGGACTCAATGATATGTTCGGTGCTGGAAATATCTCCACGCTTCAAGATGCTAAAAATGCAATTATTTATATTGATAACCAGAAGGTTACCTCACAAACTAATGAAGTTAAAAATGCTATTGCAGGGGTGACGTTAAACTTAGCTGATGCTGATGTTTCTAAGACGACTACGTTAAAAATTGAACAAGATGATGATGCAGTAAAGACAAATGTGAAAGCTTTTGTCGATGCCTACAATAGTTTAGCGACAGCAGTTGATAAAATGTCGTCCTATGATAAAGAGAAAAAAACAGCAGCTGCATTACAGGGCGACTCAATGATCCGTTCTATAGAATCGCAACTCCGAAGTATATCGAGTGAACGAGTGCCAACTGATAGCGGCAGTTCGATAGCATTATATGATATTGGTATAAAAACAGATAGATATGGTAAGTTATCTGTCGATGACACTAAACTTAATAAAGTCATCTCTGAAGATATGGCCAGTGTTGAGGCATTATTCTCGACACCCGATAAAGGGCTTGCTAATCGTTTTAATGATCTTGCTGATAATTATGTTAAGTCACGTGGCCTAATTGATTCTCGTCAAACTGGATATACTAATCAGCAAAGCCAAATCACAGATCAAAGAGAAGCCTTTAAGCTTAAAATGGATCAGTTAACCGCGCGTTTAACTAAGCAATTTAATGCGATGGATCTTGTTGTTGGCCAACTCAATCAACAGAGCAGTGGTCTTGTTGATCGTTTGAATTCGCTTCCTGGAGCTGTTAAAAAACGATAGTGAAATTATAAATGAGTAAGGGGAGTATAAGTGAAACAACTCGATGAGCTTAATGTCCTTTTGAGTGAAATTTTAAATAAACTGACTCAGCTTCCTGCTGAAGAGTCTCAATCTGACGAGTTGGTGTCGAACTTGCAGGTACTGGTTGGAGAGCGTCAAATTTTACTCAATGTATTAGTGGCTGATGCTAATATGACAGATGTTGATTATCTTCAACATCAGCTTGAACTTACTCAAGAGTACACAGGTAAAGCAAGTGTTGTTATGGCAGATAGACAAACATTATTACATGCAGGTAATAAGAATAAGCGCCAGATTAGTGTTTATGAGACTATAGATTTAAACAGGTAGGTGTTTATGAGAGGATCACTGCAATCGTATCGTAAGGTGTCTTTAGAGAGTGAAATTACTGTTGCGTCACCACATCGTATTATTCAGCTTATGTTTGCGGGGGCACTACAACGTTTAGCACAAAGTCGCCTTGCGATTGAACAAAATGACTTGTCTAATAAAGGCATGTACATTGGCAAAGCTATTGGGATTATTACTGGTTTAAACAATAGCTTAGATATGGATGCTGGTGGCCAGATAGCTAGAAATTTGAGTGATTTATATGACTTTATGTTGCGTAGAATTTCTGAAGCTAACCTAAATAATGATGTGAAAGCGATTGATGATGTATGTGATATTTTACTTACTATCAAAGAAGGTTGGGATGCAATTCCTGCAGATAAACATAATATTTCTGCGCATTCTGAAGCGGGTTAATATCTTATTTCGTGATTAAAAATAGACGCACTGGTTGCGTCTTTTTTTTTGGCTAAAAGTCAAAGTATTGACGTTTTAGACTAGAATCATGATGTAAATGAACTAAAATCAATTCAGTTTGGCATAAACCTCATCTGAGGCTTGCTTCTCGTCTGCTGATAATACAATATTCATCACAAGTAGTGATGGTGGCACAGATTGTTACATTGAATTTGTTAAGCTTTTACAGCAACTAATCATAAATAATTAATGCGAATTAATACATATTAGAGCTTTACGGCCTACTGAATGATGCAAACAGATCAACGAATTTTACTTATCGGCCCTCCATCAGAGCGATTAAATCGCCTGTGTTGCATTTTGGATTTTTTAGGTGAGCAATTTGTACAAATTGACACCGAAAAATTAAGTGCTAGCCTCCAAGATACCCGTTTTCGAGCTTTAGTTATCCTAACTGATGTTATGGATGCTGATGGGCTTAAAAACATCGCAGGTCAACATCCATGGCAACCTATGCTGTTGCTTGGCAATGTTGACGATCTGCAAGTGTCTAATATTCTTGGACATATAGAAGAACCTTTAACGTATCCTCAGTTCACTGAATTATTACACTTTTGCCAAGTATTCGGTCAAGTTAAACGGCCTCAAGTCCCTACTAGTGCGAATCAAACAAAGTTATTCAGAAGCTTAGTGGGACGCAGTGATGGTATTGCGAATGTGAGGCACTTGATAAATCAAGTAGCAACATCTGAGGCAACCGTGCTTGTTCTGGGTCAATCAGGTACAGGTAAAGAAGTGGTCGCCCGTAATATCCATTATTTGTCTGAGCGCCGTGATGGTCCATTTATCCCTGTTAACTGTGGTGCGATACCGCCTGAGTTATTAGAGAGTGAGCTATTTGGTCATGAGAAAGGGTCATTTACTGGGGCAATCTGTTCTCGTAAAGGCCGTTTTGAATTAGCTGAAGGTGGTACACTATTTCTCGATGAAATAGGAGACATGCCACTACAAATGCAAGTTAAATTACTCCGTGTGCTGCAAGAGCGGGTATTTGAGCGCGTTGGTGGTACTAAGACTATTAATGCTGATGTACGCGTAGTTGCTGCGACACATAGAGATTTAGAAACCATGATCAGCGTTAATGAGTTCCGTGAGGATCTTTATTACCGCCTAAACGTATTCCCGATTGAAATGCCAGCGTTGTGTGATCGCAAGGACGATGTGCCTTTGCTATTACAAGAGTTAGTTAGCCGAGTCTATAACGAAGGCCGTGGTAAGGTGCGTTTTACGCAGCGTGCGATAGAGTCGCTGAAAGAACATGCTTGGTCGGGCAACGTGCGCGAGCTGTCTAATTTAGTCGAACGCCTCACCATTTTATATCCGGGTGGATTGGTCGATGTTAACGATTTACCTGTCAAATATCGCCATATCGATGTGCCCGAATATTGTGTAGAGATGAGTGAAGAGCAACAGGAACGTGATGCTTTAGCTTCTATCTTTAGCGATGAAGAGCCGGTTGAAATCCCTGAAACGCGTTTCCCTAGTGAGCTGCCGCCTGAAGGTGTGAACCTTAAGGATTTGTTAGCAGAACTAGAAATAGACATGATACGTCAGGCGCTAGAGCTACAAGATAATGTCGTAGCTCGCGCTGCTGAAATGCTTGGAATACGCCGTACAACGCTTGTAGAAAAAATGCGTAAGTACGGAATGACCAAAGATTAGTTTTCTATTTTATTGTTATATAAGTTGTTTTAACCTCTAAAGTTCAATTTCCAATTTGGCATAGATACTGCAGTCACCCCGTCATAAGCAATTTTTTGACGGAGTGACTATGTCAGCCAACCCACTAGCGCAAATTGAGTCATTCAAGCACACTAGCAAACAATGGAACCAATTGCGTGAGGCCGCGAATATGTCCAATCGAATGGAGCATATTTTACAGGCTATGCCATCCGGCGTGGTGATTATCAATGGCGACGGTATAGTCACGGATGCCAATCCGGTAGCAGTTGAGTTACTTGAGCGCTCCTTATGTGGCGTTCGCTGGATTGATGTGATCCACAGTGCCTTTGCGCCGCAGGACGATGATGGCCACGAAGTGTCACTGCGTAATGGCCGCCGCGTTAAATTAGCGATTACGCCATTGACGCCAGAGCCTGGTCAATTAATTGTGCTAACTGATCTGACTGAAACTCGGTTATTACAGAAAAATATCTCCCATTTACAACGTTTATCTGCACTGGGCAAGATGGTAGCAACTTTGGCTCATCAGGTGCGCACGCCTTTATCAGCCGCTTTGTTATATGCTTCAAATCTTGCTAGTCCTAAGTTATCCGATGCCGCTAAAGCGAAATTCCAGCAAAAACTTGTTGATAGACTCAATGAACTCGAGCGGCAGGTTAACGACATGCTATTGATGGCGAAAGGCCGTCAGGATGAACTTGGAGATCTAATCTCATTGGCTGAGGTTATCGACAATGTTTTGGCAAATTGTGAGCCGATAGCGGCAAAGCAAGGCTGTGACTTGTCATTTTATGATGCATCAAGCAGCTCGATGTTAGCTAATTCTAATGCGTTAAGCTCGGCGATCAATAATTTAGTCATAAACAGCATAGAAGCCGGAGCCACTGAAATTCGTATCCAAGCGAAGGAAGAGGGCGAACGGTTGTTATTGGATGTAATCGATAATGGCAAAGGCTTAGACGCCACTATGCAGCAGAAGGTATTTGAACCTTTCTTTACGACTAAGTCGCAGGGAACTGGGCTTGGGTTAGCCGTTGTGCAATCTGTGGTGCGCAATCATGGAGGACAACTGCAACTCAGTTGTTTACCGAATAAAGGCTGTACTGTGTCTTTAGTATTCCCACGGGCTAAATCCGCGGTGATATTACCTTTGGAGATTACCCATGTCTGAAGCAAAGTTATTGCTCGTTGAGGATGATGCTTCATTACGTGAAGCCTTGTTGGATACTTTAATGCTGGCTCAGTATGAGTGTGTTGATGTTGCCTCCGGTGAAGACGCTATTTTAGCCTTGAAACAACATCAGTTTGATTTAGTTATTAGCGATGTGCAGATGCAAGGTATTGGTGGTTTAGGTTTATTGAACTACCTGCAGCAGCATCATCCTAAGTTGCCAGTGCTGTTGATGACGGCCTACGCGACTATTGGTAGCGCGGTGAACGCTATAAAATTAGGTGCTGTTGATTATTTAGCCAAACCTTTTGCACCAGAAGTGTTACTCAATCAAGTCTCACGCTATTTGCCATTAAAACAAAATGTGGATCAGCCCGTCGTCGCTGATGAAAAAAGTTTAGCCTTATTAGCACTGGCTCAACGGGTTGCCGCTTCTGATGCCTCTGTCATGATCTTAGGTCCTAGCGGTTCGGGTAAAGAGGTTTTGGCCCGTTATATTCATCAACACAGTAGCCGTGCTAATCAAGCCTTTGTGGCCATTAACTGTGCCGCTATTCCTGAGAACATGCTCGAAGCCACCCTTTTTGGTTATGAAAAGGGGGCATTTACGGGGGCTTATCAAGCGTGTCCGGGGAAATTTGAGCAGGCTCAAGGTGGCACTTTGCTGCTCGATGAAATCTCTGAGATGGATTTAGGCTTACAAGCTAAGTTGTTGCGGGTTTTGCAAGAGCGTGAAGTTGAGCGTTTAGGTGGCCGTAAAACCATTAAATTGGATGTGCGCGTGCTTGCCACATCCAATCGTGATTTAAAGGCAGTGGTCGCAGCTGGCGGATTTAGGGAAGATCTCTACTATCGAATTAACGTATTTCCTTTAGCTTGGCCTGCGTTAAGTCAACGTCCTGCAGATATTTTACCTCTTGCGCGTCATTTACTGGCTAAACATGCTAAGGCATTGAATGTTGCCGATGTGCCTGAGTTGGATGAGAATGCGCGTCGACGTTTATTGAGTCATCGCTGGCCTGGGAACGTACGTGAACTCGACAATGTGATCCAGCGTGCTTTGATATTAAGAGCCGGTCAATTGATCACTGCCAATGACATTATTATCGATGCGCAGGATGTGATTTTAAGCGGTGAAGATCTAGACCCATTTTCTTCTGAGCCAGACGGTTTAGGTGAAGAGCTCAAAGCTCAAGAACATGTGATTATTTTAGAGACCCTTAATCAATGCCAAGGAAGTCGTAAGTTAGTCGCCGAAAAGCTAGGAATTAGCGCACGAACCCTAAGATACAAGATGGCAAGGATGCGTGATATGGGGATCCAACTGCCAAATTAGTCTATAAATTCAAGTTATCATCCCGCAGCCTCCACATTGAGTGTGAGGCTGTATTTATTAAAAAACACAACCGCAAAAGTGGCCCATTTCATCCAAAATCCTTAGATATTGGCATCTTCTTATCCCGTCAATTTATTATCAATCACGACCATCTGAAAACTTGGCCGTTATTTTGCATTGTCCCGTTATCGGTATTTTGATCGTCAAGAATTCGACGACTGGGAGCTCAGCATGCAAATAGGCGCAAATTCATTCCTGCAGGAAATGCAGAAACTCCAAGGCGAAATAACGCCGTCGTTTGGCGTTCAGCCAAATATCATGCAGCAAGTGAATAACACCAGTGGTGCAGACTTCGGTCAGTTGCTATCGCAAGCCGTCGGCAATGTCAGCGGCTTACAGTCCGCATCGTCAAACCTCGCGACACGTTTAGAGATGGGTGATACTACCGTTTCTTTATCAGACACTGTGATTGCCCGTGAGAAAGCGAGTGTTGCTTTCGAGGCGACAGTGCAAGTGCGTAATAAGCTTGTCGAAGCCTACAAAGAAATAATGAGCATGCCTGTCTAGGCCAGTGAATAACCCAATTAGCAGGTACGAATCGTGAGTACAGAAATGATTGTCGGATCCAATTCCGGTTTAGCTGACCAAGGTGTCCAGCAAGAACATAAGTCAGGAATGATGGGAAATCTTGGCGGTGTCGATATGATGCGCCAAGTGACTATGATTTTAGCCTTAGCGATTTGTTTAGCCTTGGCGGTATTTGTCATGCTGTGGGCGCAGGAGCCAGAGTATCGTCCATTGGGTAAAATGGAAACTCAGGAAATGGTTCAAGTGCTAGATGTACTTGATAAAAATAAAGTTAAGTACCAAATCGACGTGGACGTTATCAAAGTTCCTGAAGATAAATATCAAGAAGTCAAAATGATGTTGAGCCGTGCTGGTATCGACAGTCCTGCAGCCAACCAAGATTTTTTGAATAAAGACAGTGGCTTTGGTGTCAGCCAACGCATGGAACAAGCTCGTCTTAAGCATAGCCAAGAAGAAAACCTCGCCCGTGCGATTGAGCAACTACAAAGTGTCAGCCGTGCCAAAGTCATTCTTGCGTTACCTAAAGAAAACGTCTTCGCCCGCAATGCCTCTAAACCGAGTGCAACTGTGGTGATCAATACCCGTCGCGGTGGTTTAGGCCAAGGTGAAGTCGATGCTATCGTCGATATTGTTGCTTCTGCAGTACAAGGTTTAGAACCATCAAGGGTGACGGTAACTGACTCTAACGGCCGTTTATTGAACTCGGGTAGCCAAGATGGCGCGTCTGCGACGGCTCGGCGTGAACTTGAATTAGTACAGCAAAAAGAAGCTGAATATCGCACTAAGATTGAATCGATTCTGGTGCCAATTCTAGGTCCTGATAATTTTACCTCTCAAGTCGACGTCAGTATGGATTTTACTGCTGTTGAGCAAACATCAAAGCGTTTTAACCCTGATTTACCGGCACTGCGCAGTGAAATGACAGTTGAAAATAACACCACTGGCGGCTCTTCTGGTGGGATCCCTGGCGCGTTATCCAATCAACCGCCAATGGAGTCAAATATTCCAGAAGATGCGACTAAAGCGACCGAGTCTGTCACCGCAGGTAATTCGCACCGCGAAGCGACCCGTAACTTTGAATTAGATACCACCATTAGCCATACCCGCCAGCAAGTTGGTGCAGTGCGCCGTATTAGTGTGTCAGTCGCGGTGGACTTTAAACCTGGCGCCGCTGGGGAAAATGGTCAAGTAGCCCGTGTTGCCCGTACCGAACAAGAACTGACCAATATCCGTCGTTTGCTTGAAGGCGCGGTTGGTTTTAGCTCACAACGGGGTGATGTGCTGGAAGTGGTAACCGTTCCCTTTATGGATCAATTGGTTGAAGATTTACCCGCACCTGAGCTTTGGGAGCAACCTTGGTTTTGGCGTGCGATTAAGCTTGGTATTGGTGCGCTAGTGATTTTGGTGCTGATTTTAGCTGTGGTACGTCCTATGCTGAAACGCTTAATCTATCCTGACAGTGTGAATATGCCTGAGGATGGCAGATTAGGTAATGAATTAGCAGAAATTGAGGACCAATATGCGGCTGATACGCTAGGGATGCTCAATACTCAAGAGGCGGAATACAGTTATGCTGACGATGGTTCAATTCATATCCCTAATCTTCACAAAGATGATGATATGATTAAAGCTATCCGTGCGCTCGTGGCGAATGAGCCTGAGCTCTCTACTCAAGTCGTGAAAAACTGGTTACAAGACAATGGCTGAGAATAAAACGAAAGAAGTGGCTCCTGCGGCCGCACCTGCCTTTAATATCAAAGATATTAGTGGCGTTGAAAAGACCGCTATTTTACTCCTCAGTTTGAGTGAGGCTGATGCTGCATCCATTTTAAAACACTTAGAGCCGAAGCAAGTGCAAAAAGTGGGTATGGCCATGGCGGCAATGGATGAGTTTGGTCAGGAAAAAGTTATCGGGGTACATAAGCTGTTTCTTGATGATATTCAAAAGTATTCTTCAATTGGTTTCAACAGTGAAGAGTTCGTCCGTAAAGCCTTAACCGCTGCGCTGGGTGAAGATAAAGCGGGTAATCTGATTGAACAGATTATCATGGGCAGTGGTGCTAAAGGTTTGGACTCGTTGAAGTGGATGGATGCACGCCAAGTGGCGACCATTATTCAAAACGAACATCCACAGATCCAAACCATTGTGCTGTCTTATTTAGAACCCGATCAAGCGGCGGAAATTTTTGGTCAATTCCCTGAGAATACCCGCTTAGACTTGATGATGCGTATTGCCAATCTTGAAGAAGTGCAGCCCGCTGCATTGCAAGAGCTGAATGACATCATGGAGAAACAGTTTGCCGGTCAAGGTGGCGCCCAGGCTGCGAAAATGGGTGGCTTAAAAGCGGCCGCCAACATAATGAACTACTTAGACACGGGTATCGAAAGCCAGTTGATGGAAACCATGCGCGAGTCTGATGAAGAAATGGCGCAGCAAATCCAAGATTTGATGTTTGTATTTGAAAACTTAATCGATGTCGATGACCGCGGTATTCAAGCCCTGTTGCGTGAAGTGCAGCAAGATGTACTGATGAAGGCGCTCAAAGGCACAGATGATCAGCTGAAAGAAAAAATATTGGGTAACATGTCAAAACGTGCCGCTGAATTATTGCGTGATGATCTTGAAGCTATGGGCCCAATCCGTATCAGTGAAGTGGAAGTCGCCCAAAAAGAAATCCTGTCTATTGCTCGTCGCTTAAGTGACAGCGGCGAAATCATGTTAGGCGGCGGTGGTGGCGATGAGTTCCTCTAATCCGAGCGACAATAAATTGTTGAATAAGGTCTTGAGCGAAGGAGATGTCGAATTTAGTCACTGGGCGCTGCCAGATGTGACTGAAGCCGATGATGATTCTATCTCAAATCTGTTCGGCCATTCGAATCATCAAGCCGCTAAGTCGACTACAGTGGAAAGTGTTTCTCCACCGACTATGGCTGAGATTGAAGACATTCGCGCCCAAGCCGAAGAAGAAGGCTTTAGCGAGGGTAAGCAGCAAGGGTATGAGCAAGGGCTAGAAAAAGGGCGTTTAGAAGGGTTAGAGCAGGGCCATACTGAAGGGCTCGCCCAAGGGCATGAGCAAGGATTAGAAACCGGTTTAGCCCAAGCAAAAATATTGCTCTCGCGTTTTGAAACCTTATTAGCTCAATTTGAAAAACCATTGCAATTGCTCGATGGCGATATTGAACTTTCGCTACTGAACCTGAGTATGACATTAGCGAAATCTGTCATTGGCCACGAATTAAAAACTCATCCAGAACAAGTGCTTTCGGCATTGCGCTTAGGTATAGAATCACTGCCGATAAAAGAACAAACAGTCACAATCCGCTTGCATCCTGACGATGTTATTTTAGTCGAACAACTTTATTCCAGCGCTCAATTGACCCGCAGTAAGTGGGAACTTGAAGTTGACCCTTCCTTAAGCCCAGGTGACTGTATTCTCAGTAGTCATCGTTCTTTAGTCGATTTGACCCTCGCATCGCGTATTGATGCTGTGTTTGAGTCTTTACGGAACCAACATGCTCACTTAAGTGACAAGCAGCGTCAATTGCAAGAGGCGATAGAGGTTGAAGATACCGCTAAACACGTTGCTGCTTCTGAGGCTGTGGGATCAGAGCTTGATGATCAGGTTGTCGATACGGTTTCTCAACATGCTGAGGATATACAATCTGCCTCAAACACAGGTGAGCAATTAGAGGCAAAATCAGATGCAAAATCGCCAACATCAACTGCTGAATAGACTTAATCATCATCAGGGTAAGGTGCCGCCATTTCGCGCTGTGGCCAGTGGTCAACTGGTGCGTGTTGTCGGCTTAACCTTAGAAGCAAGCGGTTGCCGTGCGCCTGTGGGCAGTTTATGTTCGATCGAAACCATGGCGGGCGAGTTAATCGCCGAGGTGGTCGGGTTTGATGGCGAACTATTATATTTAATGCCCATTGAAGAATTACGTGGTGTATTGCCCGGTGCGCGGGTTGTGCCTTTGGGGGAACAAACTGGACTCAATGTTGGTTTATCCCTGCTAGGACGCGTACTCGATGGTAACGGTGTGCCTTTAGATGGTTTAGGCGCGTTGCAGACCGATCAACAAGCACCAAGACATAGCGCCGCCATTAATCCCTTATCCCGCCGTGCTATTACTGAACCGCTGGACGTTGGCGTTCGCGCTATCAACGCTATGCTGACCGTGGGCAAAGGCCAACGTATGGGCTTGTTTGCGGGCTCAGGTGTAGGTAAGAGTGTGCTCTTAGGTATGATGACTCGCGGTACTACCGCCGACATTATTGTGGTTGGGCTAGTGGGTGAGCGTGGCCGGGAAGTGAAAGAGTTTATTGAGGAAATTCTTGGTGAGAAGGGTCGAGCGCGTTCAGTCGTTGTTGCTGCGCCTGCGGATACATCGCCTCTGATGCGCCTTCGCGCCTGTGAAACCTCGACTCGTATTGCCGAATACTTTCGCGATTTAGGCTATAACGTTTTATTGCTTATGGACAGTTTAACACGCTACGCCCAAGCGCAGCGTGAAATTGCTTTGGCTGTGGGTGAACCGCCTGCGACTAAAGGTTATCCGCCTTCTGTGTTTGCAAAATTGCCACGTTTAGTTGAGCGCGCCGGAAACGGTGGCCCCGGGCAAGGTTCAATTACGGCATTTTATACTGTGTTGACGGAAGGGGACGATCAACAGGATCCCATTGCCGATGCTTCGCGGGCGATCCTCGATGGTCACATTGTCTTGTCACGTTCGCTTGCGGATTCGGGGCACTATCCTGCGATTGATATTGAAGCTTCTATTAGCCGAGTCGCGCCTATGGTGATCTCCAATGAACATTTGGAGGCGATGCGCCGCGTGAAACAAACCTATTCTTTGTATCAGCAAAATCGAGATTTGATTTCTATTGGGGCCTATGCCCAAGGAAGCGATCCTCGCATTGATAATGCGATACGACTGCAGCCAGCAATGAATGCTTTTTTGCGACAAACCATGCGTGATGCATTTAGCTTTGCCGATAGCCAAGTCATGCTTGGGCAACTTGCTGCACAGTGCAAATAATGGCGTCATCGAATTAATCGAGGTCTAGTATGGCTAACGCCGATCCCTTGTTGTTAGTGTTAAAGCTCGCCAATGATGCCGAAGAACAAGCGGCGTTATTGTTAAAGTCGGCGCAGTTAGAGTGTCAAAAGCGGTTGAATCAACTCAGTGCACTCAATAACTATCGCTTAGAATACATGAAGCAAATGCAATCCCAGCAAGGTCAAGCCATTAGTGCCAGTCACTATCACCAGTTTCATCGCTTTATTCGTCAGATTGATGACGCTATTACTCAGCAAAATCGCGTTGTGGCCGACGGTGAAAAACAAAAAGAATATCGACAACAGCATTGGTTGGAAAAACAGAAAAAACGTAAGGCAGTGGAATTACTGTTAGCGAGTAAAGAGAAGAAGCGCCAAGTTGTTGAACAAAAAAGAGAGCAGAAAATGACCGATGAATTTGCTTCCCAACAATTTTATCGCCGTCATCAACGTTAGTGAAATGATAGGCATCTTTACCGCTCGCGAGCCGGATAGGCTCTTTAGTCTTTTTGTATTGATGGCATAAGCATCAATTCGACACCTCTCAGAGTTAATTCTTTTCGATATGCTGTCGTAAAACCTCATGTTTTGGCATCTTATTTGCTT
Source organism: Shewanella sp. SM87 (assembly GCF_025653705.1). Taxonomy (NCBI): domain Bacteria; kingdom Pseudomonadati; phylum Pseudomonadota; class Gammaproteobacteria; order Alteromonadales; family Shewanellaceae; genus Shewanella; species Shewanella sp. SM87. Next base: position 184,156 of record NZ_JAKKSC010000001.1, on the reverse strand, counting down.
TGGTTTAGTCCATGACCCTGCAACCGCAGTGTTTAATTGACGTTTCTACCTAGCCATTTTCTTTTTTTGCTGGGTGATGTTTGGGAGCACTTATGCAACAAATGACCAATATCCTGTTAAGTAAAACAGGCAACTCTGCGGCCAACTCCGCTAAGACATCTTCCCAAGAGTCTAATAATGAAGACTTTTCATCTACACTTGCGTCAGTCACCGCTAGCTCATTTTCTATTTCTGCGTCTAAAAAAACCATTGCTAACACTGATGATGCTGTGCAGGTTACCTCTGCTGATAAAGTAAAAGATGACGATATATCAACTGATGACGCCGACGTAAATCTCATTTTTGCCCAAATTAGCATGGCAAATGATATGAAGAAAACGGCATCAGATGGAGATAGTTTGCCGCTAGCATTTTTAAATGCTGAAGAAGATATAACTGGTGAAGAAAATATTGATACTTCACCAGCTTTATTAACCAGCTCAGCATTGGTATCTACTGTTTCTGATAATTCAACATTGGCATCTACTGTTTCTACTGTTTCTACTGATTCAACATTGGCATCTACTGTTTCTACTGATTCAGCATTGGCCTCTACTGTTTCTGCCGATTCAGCATTGGCCTCTACTATTTCTGCTGATTCAGCATTGGCACCTACTGTTCCTGATAATTCAACATTGGCACCTACTGTTTCTGCTGTTTCTGCTGATTCAGCATTGGCATCTACTGTTTCTACTGTTTTTGCTGAGATTGAACTGGCATCTGATATAGATGAAGCGGGTTTTTCTGCTGAATTACAAAAGTTAGTTTCTACTAGCCCAGATATGGCAGCAATTTCAATCGCAGATGACGTGAAGCCATCTTCTTTGACTGATAAGTCACTCGTACATATTCTTCCCATAGACCCAAATATACTTGAAGCGTCAGCGGATAGTGATGCTGTGATTGATCCAAATTTGACCGATGACGCTTCAGAATTACCTTTAGAAGACACTGAGCTTGTCTCTGCCACTGAAGTCGGGGTGAGTATAGATGAGTCTTTAGTTGAGAATGAGGTCACACTTAATGCTGTGATTAATCAAGCGGGCTTAGCGAACAGTGCAACGATAAAGTCGGCAACCAACACTGCGGCAAAAGCAACGACTAGTAGCTCTACAGTGAATAGTCTCAATACGGGTAATATCGCGACCTCGGGAAATACTTTCGACCTGAATACCTTAGGCTCTTCAATTTCATCTGAACCATTAGATACAACATCTGTAACAGAAAGTGATCTTGATGGGAGCCCCAATTCCGATTTGGCTGCTAACCTATTACTGAAAGATGCTAAATTGACGGTTGCGATGGATATTCCCAGAGACGAAAGTTTTATGGATGATAGTAGTAATACTTTCTCAGAACTTAAGTCGACATCATCCATACAGACACTCTCGATGTCACAATTAAATCGCCAAGAAACCATGCAAGTTCAGCTGTCATTGCGTCAAGGAGTAGAACAGCAAAACCAAATGCAGGAGATGATCCAACGATTTTCACCTGTGATGAAGCAGCAATTGATTACTATGGTGAGTCAAGGCATCCAACATGCGGAAATCCGGCTCGATCCCCCTGAGCTTGGGCATATGTTGGTAAAGATCCAAGTGCATGGCGACCAAACCCAAGTACAGTTCCATGTTACTCAGCCGCAAACGCGCGATCTGGTTGAACAAGCTATGCCAAGATTACGTGAGTTATTGCAAGAGCAAGGGATGCAGTTGGCTGACAGCCATGTTTCTCAAGGCGATCAAGGTGAGCGTCGGGAAGGTAGTTTCGGTGATGGCGGCAGTTCAAATGCGGCTGATATGGATGAAATCTCGGCAGAAGAGTTACATTTAGGTTTAAATCAAGCGATTAGTGTAACTTCAGGTATAGATTATTACGCTTAAGCAGGTAACCTATAGCAATGACTGACATAATTACGTTTCAAATAAAACTGTAATGAGTTTCCGCCTAAATTAAAGAGAATAGTGATGGCTAAGGAAGAATCGTTAGAACTTGAAAGTACTGAAGAGCCTAAGAGTAAGAAGAAACTATTTATTTTTGCTGGTGTGGGCGTTTTAGTCGCGCTGTTAATCGGTGGCGGTGTCTGGTTCTTTATGGGAAGCAGTACCGAAGAGGTTCCCGCCGTAGCAGCAGATAGTGCTGTTCAGGCTGAAGTACCTGCATCAGGAGAAGTAGCTACCGCATCATACGTGCCTATGCCACGTCCTTTTTTATTCAACTTACCAGGGCCTGATAGGGCTCGTTTAGTTGAGATTAAAGTGCAGCTTATGGTGCGTGGTACCGATGATGATGTGCTAACACAAAAACATATTCCGCTGATTGAAGATGCGCTTTTAACGACCTTTAGTGGTGCAGATGTGCAAAAGCTCAGCACGCAAGCGGGGAAAGATGAGTTACGGCAGTTAGCACTTTTGAGTGTGCAAAATACTCTACAGTCAGTAACTGGGCGTAAGGTTGTCGAGAAAGTACTATTTACCGGTTTTGTAATGCAATAACCCTTTAACTTCAGCACCAAAAGAGGCGAAGGCAATATAGTGAGTGATTTATTAAGCCAAGACGAAATTGATGCGCTATTGCACGGGGTTGATGACGTCGATGATGACGAAATTGACGCTGTTGGAGAAGATGCCCGTTCCTACGATTTCTCTTCCCAAGATCGAATAGTTCGTGGGCGTATGCCGACGCTGGAAATCGTGAATGAGCGTTTTGCGCGCCATTTGCGCATCAGCATGTTTAATATGATGCGCCGAGCGGCCGAAGTGTCGATCAACGGTGTACAGATGCTCAAGTTTGGTGAGTACGTACATACGCTTTTTGTTCCTACTAGCTTGAATATGGTGCGTTTTAGCCCACTCAAAGGCACAGCATTGATCACCATGGAAGCGCGACTGGTATTTATCCTGGTGGATAACTTCTTTGGTGGCGATGGGCGTTTCCATGCCAAGATTGAAGGGCGAGAATTTACGCCGACAGAAAGACGAATCGTGCAGTTACTGCTTAAGATTATATTTGAAGATTATAAAGATGCTTGGGCGCCCGTAATGGATGTTGAGTTTGATTATTTGGACTCTGAAGTCAATCCCGCCATGGCGAACATTGTTAGTCCTACCGAAGTTGTGGTGATTAATTCATTCCATATTGAAGTCGATGGAGGCGGTGGTGATTTTCATATCACTATGCCTTACTCCATGATTGAACCTATCCGAGAGTTACTCGATGCGGGGGTGCAAAGTGACAAGCAAGATACTGATATGCGTTGGTCACAGGCATTACACGATGAAATCATGGATGTGAAGGTCGGGTTCGATGCCAATATTGTTGAACATGAATTAACGCTCAAAGAGGTCATGAATTTTAAAGCGGGCGATATTATTCCGATTGAGTTACCCGAGTTTATCATGATGAAAATCGAGGATTTACCGACATATCGTTGTAAAATGGGCCGTTCTAGAGATAACCTAGCGCTTAAAATATGTGAGAAAATCCCTCGGCCAGAGACAGTTAAATCTGAGCTGCAATTGGTGACGCGTAAGGGTAAATCTCGTGATATATCAGAATTATAAGGTGAAGTAAGATGAGCACAGACGATACGGATGATTGGGCTGCAGCAATGGCAGAACAAGCGTTAGAAGAAGCCAACGCAATTGAACTCGATGAGCTGGTTGATGATTCAAGACCTATTTCTAAGGCTGAAGCGGCTAAGTTAGATACAATTTTAGATATTCCTGTCACCATTTCGATGGAAGTGGGCCGTAGCTATATTAGTATTCGAAATTTATTACAACTTAACCAAGGTTCTGTGGTTGAGTTAGATAGAGTCGCTGGTGAACCGTTAGATGTGATGGTCAATGGCACGCTTATCGCTCACGGTGAAGTGGTGGTGGTAAACGATAAATTCGGTATTCGCTTAACGGATGTGATCAGTCAAACTGAGCGAATTAAAAAGCTTAAATAATTCGAGATGTAAAAGTCGTTGGAACTTTAAATGAGCACATCGGTAATACAGAGTTTAGTGGTAGCGGTTCAAGCGAGCGCCGATAGCCTCGGTGGGGAAGGCGCAGCGAATATTGCTTCAATAGCGCCTGCTGCTACAAAAATGGCAGAACCTTCTCAAGTTGCGACCTTAGCAAGCATGTTAGGCGGCTTGATTCTGGTTTTATTATTAATTTTCGCGTTAGCTTATTTACTGAGAAGGTTTAATTTAGTCCCCACGACCAATGGCGTACTAAAGACCATTGCTGTGACTTCCCTCGGTCAAAAAGAGCGTTTAGTCTTGGTTCAGGTGGGAGAACAACAATATTTACTTGGGGTTAGCTCGCAGCAGGTGAGTTTGATTGATAAGTTAGCTGAACCTATCCATCTAGAAGCCGATTCGTTTGCGAGTCGATTACGCCAGGCGAAATTAAAACAATGACAACACGTATCCTCGCGTTAGTTGGGTTAGTTATGCTGCTATTGATGCCGTCAGCATGGGCCGCAGATGGCGTCTTACCTGCTGTAACAGTAACAACGGCGCCAGACGGCTCAACGGAATATTCGGTCACAATGCAGATTTTACTGCTGATGACATCGCTGAGTTTTTTACCTGCGATGCTCATCATGTTGACCTCTTTCACGCGGATTATCATTGTCCTGTCGATATTACGCCAAGCCATTGGATTACAACAGACTCCATCTAATCAAGTCTTAATTGGCATGAGTTTGTTCATGACTTTTTTTATCATGGCACCGGTATTCGACCGGATTTATGATGAAGGGGTGAAGCCTTATATCGATGAGCAATTAACCTTGCAGCAAGCGTTTGATAAAGGGAAAGAGCCGCTGAGAGGCTTTATGTTGGGCCAAGTAAGAACGACGGATTTAAAGACCTTTATTGAGATTTCTGGCTATAAGGATATTAAGTCTCCAGAAGAAGCACCTATGAGTGTGTTAGTGCCCGCTTTCATTACCAGTGAGTTAAAAACCGCATTTCAGATTGGCTTTATGCTATTTGTGCCTTTTTTAGTACTCGATTTAGTGGTGGCGAGTATCTTGATGGCTATGGGTATGATGATGTTATCCCCCATGATAGTGTCGCTGCCGTTTAAGATCATGTTGTTTGTGCTCGTAGATGGTTGGAGTTTAGTCCTCGGGACATTAGCGAATAGTTTCGGATAGCCAAGGGAGAGTAAACACATGAGTCCTGAGGCGCTAATTGATATTTTTCGTGAAGCTCTCGCTGTTATCGTCATGATGGTGTCTGCTATTGTGTTGCCTGGGCTGGGAATTGGGTTGATCGTTGCTGTGTTTCAAGCGGCGACTTCTATTAACGAGCAGACCTTAAGTTTCCTTCCGCGTTTGTTAGTGACACTTTTTGGCCTAATGTTTATGGGACATTGGTTAGTTGAAACCCTGATGGACTTTTTCATCGAGATGGTGAATCGCATTCCTCAAGTGATAGGCTAACGCGATGGAGCTGCTGCTCGATACCTTAATGCAAACCATTGCCGCTTATATTTGGCCATTGTTTCGCGTCGCGAGCATGTTGATGGTCATGGTAGTATTTGGGGCGGCAACGACACCAACACGAGTTCGCTTATTATTGGCGATGGCAATTACCTTTGCGATAGCACCCGTTCTTCCTCCAACTCAAAATGTGGATTTATTTTCGTTAAGCGCAGTGTTCATCACGGCGCAGCAAATTATTATCGGTGTTGCCATGGGATTTGTGACCCAAATGGTGATGCAAGTCTTTGTGCTCACCGGACAGATCATTGGTATGCAGACCAGTTTAGGCTTTGCCTCTATGGTTGACCCTGGTTCTGGCCAACAAACACCCGTTATCGGTAACTTTTTCCTTTTATTGGCGACATTGATTTTCTTAGCTGTGGACGGCCATCTTTTGATGATCCGTATGCTAGTGGCAAGCTTTGAAACTTTGCCAATTTCTAATCAAGGCTTAACACTGACAAGTTATCGATCGCTGGCTGATTGGGGGTCGTATATGTTTGGTGCGGCACTCACTATGTCGATATCTGCGATTATCGCCTTGTTATTAGTCAACTTGTCCTTCGGGGTCATGACCCGCGCCGCGCCGCAATTGAATATTTTCTCTATTGGTTTTCCGATCACTATGATTGGTGGACTGTTTATTCTGTGGTTAACCCTAACACCGGTAATGGCACACTTCGATGAAGTATGGTCGACGGCTCAAGTGCTGCTTTGCGATATGTTAGCGCTCCAATGTAACGCTGATGGCTTGATATGATGGGATTAGGAGAAGCCCATGGCTGAAGAATCAAGTGGCGAACGTACAGAGGAACCCACGGGGAGGCGTCTAGAACAGGCGCGAACAAAAGGACAGATTGCACGTTCGAAAGAACTTGGAACTGCAGCGGTATTAATTTCGGCAGCATGTGGGTTTTATATGCTAGGCCCAAGCTTGGCCATTAGCCTAACTCGGGTGTTTGAAATTGTATTTACCATGGATAGGGCGCAAATTTTTGATACTAATGAAATGTTCAAAGTGTGGGGCGTTGTTGCGAGTGAAATAGCCTGGCCCATGGCTAAAATTATGCTACTGATTGTGGTTGTTGCGTTTATCGGTAATGTCTCTCTTGGAGGGATCAATTTTTCGACCCAAGCTATGATGCCAAAAGCCAGTAAAATGAGTCCCCTTGCTGGTTTTAAACGCATGTTTGGCGTACAGGCTCTGGTTGAACTCACCAAAGGCATTGCAAAATTTTCGGTAGTAGCGTTTTCTGCTTATTTTTTATTAAGCTTCTATTTCAATGACATCATGTTGCTGTCTAGCGACCATCTTCCAGGTAATGTTTACCATGCATTAGATTTGTTGGTTTGGATGTTTATCCTGTTATGTTCCTCGATTTTGTTTATTGTCGTCATCGATGTGCCGTTCCAAATTTGGAATCACAACAAGCAACTTAAGATGACCAAACAAGAAGTAAAAGATGAATATAAAGACACTGAGGGCAAACCTGAGGTGAAAGGGCATATACGGCAGATGCAACGTGAACTAGCACAAAGGCGTATGATGGCTGAAGTGCCAAATGCCGATGTGATTGTCGTTAACCCTGAGCATTTTGCCGTTGCGATTAAATACGATGTGCAGCGCTCTGCGGCTCCCTTTGTGATAGCGAAAGGTGTTGATGATGTGGCCTTTAAAATACGTGAGATTGCCCGCGCGCACAATATTGCGATTGTCTCGGCCCCACCACTTGCAAGGGCGATTTACCATACGACTAAGTTAGACCAGCAGATCCCTGAAGGTTTGTTTACTGCTGTCGCACAGATTTTGGCTTATGTATTCCAGCTGCGCCAATATCAAAAAGGACGCGGCCGTAAACCTATTCCTGTCCCACTTAATCAACCTATACCAGATGAATTGAAATATTGAACCACTAGTCTCAGATGGTAGTCATTGGTAAAGCTGATGATGTCGAGTTCATTTGTTTTTTATAGCTAATTTTATGTATATCAATCAGTCACAGTACATATCTTTCCTTCATTAATGGCTTTAATCTTGTTGGCGCGTTTTTTGCTTTATGCTATTACACGTCAAAGTTTAGGTTATAGCGAATGGATGTTAAAGCGACTCTTGGTCAAGTAAAACAAATTAGGCTCAGCACTTTTAAAGGCATTGGCACGCCGGTGGTTGTGCTTGCTGCATTGGCCATGATTGTTTTACCTATCCCTCCATTTCTATTAGACATACTCTTTTCATTCAACATTGCGTTAGCTCTCATCGTATTGCTGGTGGCTATTTATACCGATAGACCCTTAGATTTTGCTGCCTTCCCAACTGTGTTACTGGTGGCGACGTTATTACGTCTTGCGCTCAACGTTGCCTCTACTCGTGTGGTTTTACTTGAGGGTCATAATGGCGGTGATGCCGCGGGTAAGGTGATTGAAGCCTTCGGTTCTGTGGTTATCGGTGGTAACTATGCCGTTGGTTTAGTGGTCTTTATCATTTTGATTATCATCAACTTTGCGGTAGTGACTAAAGGTGCAGGTCGTATCGCAGAAGTTAGCGCCCGTTTTACCTTGGATGCTATGCCTGGTAAGCAAATGGCAATCGATGCCGATTTAAATGCCGGAACCTTAAACCAAGACCAAGCGAGATTACGCCGTGCTGAAGTGACCCGTGAAGCCGATTTCTATGGTGCGATGGACGGTGCGTCCAAATTCGTTAAAGGGGATGCAATTGCCGGTATCATGATCTTAGTGATCAATATCGTAGGTGGTTTCATCATAGGGATTGTGCAGCATGGCTTAAGTTTCTCTGAAGCGGTTGAAATTTATACCTTACTGACTATCGGTGATGGTTTAGTGGCGCAGATCCCTGGTCTATTATTGTCAATCGCCGCGGCCTTGATGGTGACTCGTCAAAATGAGTCGGGTGATATGGGCCAAATGATGATGAGTCAGATGTTTGACAGTCATAAGTCATTGGGTATCGCCGCCGGAGTCCTGTTTGTCATGGGTATTGTTCCTGGTATGCCACACATGGCGTTTTTAAGCTTTGCCTTTATGACTGCTGGTGCAGCTTATTTTGTTTATAAACGAAATGAAAACAAACGTCTTAAAGCGCTAGAACAAGTGAAATCGGGCCCAATAGAAAGACAAGATAAAGAGCCTAAAGAGCTAGGTTGGGACGATGTACATCATGTTGATACTATTGGTCTTGAGGTTGGATATCGTTTGATCCCTCTGGTAGACAAGGGCCAAGGTGGCGAGTTACTGAGCCGTATCAAAGGCGTACGTAAAAAGTTATCCCAAGAACTAGGCTTCTTAGTGCCCGCGGTGCATATTCGCGATAACTTAGATTTATCGCCTAATGCTTATCGCATTTCATTAATGGGCGTCGTCGTCGGAGAGGCAGATATTCGTCATGATTGCGAATTGGCGATCAACCCTGGTCAAGTCTATGGCAAACTCGATGGTATCGAAACGCGCGATCCCGCTTTTGGCCTAGAAGCGGTATGGATCGCTCCTGAGTTACGTGAGCACGCACAAACATTAGGTTATACCGTCGTCGATGCCGCCACTGTTGTTGCAACTCATATTAGTCAATTACTCACAAATAATGCCGCTAAGTTGTTAGGCTACGAAGAAGTGCAACAACTGATGGATATGCTTGCGAAGCACTCACCTAAGCTGGTTGATGGCTTTATTCCAGATATCATGCCACTAGGACATGTCGTAAAAGTGATGCAGAACCTATTAAATGAAGGGGTTTCAGTTAGAGACTTGCGTACTATAGTGCAAACTTTGTTAGAATATGGCACTAAGAGCAATGATACTGAAGTCTTGACTGCCGCTGTACGTATCGCTTTGAAACGTATGATAGTTCAGGAAATCTCAGGCCCAGAGCTCGAAATCCCCGTCATTACTTTGGCGCCAGAGTTGGAACAGATGTTGCATCAGTCAATGCAAGCAACCGGTGGTGATGGTCCTAATATTGAACCCGGTCTTGCAGAACGCATGCAGCAGTCCCTTGCCGATGCGGCTCAGAAGCAAGAAATGGTCGGACAACCCGCCATATTGTTGACGTCAGGTATGTTACGCGCGACGCTGTCACGCTTTGTTAAACATACTATTCCTAATCTCAGAGTCATTTCATATCAAGAAATACCTGATGAGAAGCAAATACGTATCGTATCTGCAGTCGGCCAGTAGAGGACGCATAAGTGAAGATTAAACGATTTTTTGCCAAAGACATGCGCGCCGCACTGGCCCAAGTGAAAGAAACACTCGGCTCAGATGCCGTCATTATGTCAAATAAAAAAGTGAACGGTGGCATCGAAATTGTCGCTGCCGTTGACTATGACGAACCTAAAGCGAAAACTGCAGCCACTGCGCCAGCACCGACCTTTATGGACGTTAGCGACGATCTCGTGTCCCTAGGTGCTAAGCAGCCAGTTCGTGTAGAAACTCGCGCTAAGCCAGCCGCACCAGCAGATTCATTACAAGCCTTACTTGAGAAGCAGCAAAGCCGTTTGAATCAACAAATGTCACATCAGCAAGTTGATGCCGAGTTACCTGCATGGGCTAAGGGCTTACAAGCCCCTACTGCTGTGAAACCAGAACGTCGTGAAGCGCCTTCCTCGTTTGATAAAAAGCCACAAACATCACAGAAACAAAGTGCTGATATTGAGGCTATGCGTGATGAATTAGCATCATTGCGTAATTTACTGACACATCAAGTATCCTCCTTGATGACGGAACATAAAAAACGCATCGATCCCGTCGGTGCTATGCTCGAAGCCAAATTGCTTGAGGCTGAATTCTCCCCTGCGGTTGCGAATAAATTAGCCGCGCTGAGCCAGCATTATACGCCGGCTGAATTAGTCAGAGCATTACCACAAAGTCTCGCTAATATGCTTGATAATCAGGGCGATGACATTGTTAAGCAGGGCGGGGTGGTTGCATTAGTTGGTCCTACTGGCGTTGGTAAAACAACGTCATTAGCTAAACTTGCTGCCCGTTTTGCGGCACATCATGGTGCTGAACATGTTGCTTTAATTACCACAGATCATTATCGCATCGGAGCCTATGAGCAATTAGCAACTTATGGCAAAATAATGGGCTGCCCAGTAAAGCAAGCTCATGATCTAAATGAATTAGAGCAAATTCTCTATCAGTTTAGGAATCGCAAGCTAGTATTGATAGATACGGCTGGCATGGGACAGCGAGATATGCGCCTTTACCAGCAACTTGATAATTTAACTGCAAATAGCAGGATACCTATCCGCAGTTATCTGGTACTGTCTGCGACAGGGCAGCGCCGTGTGCTGCAAGATGCAGTCAATCATTTTAAACGCATTCCCCTATCTGGTGTCGTTCTCACAAAACTCGATGAATCTGTGTCGTTAGCAGGGGCATTAAGTGTGTTGATCCAAAACGGATTACCATTAAGTTATATTACTGATGGACAAAGAGTTCCTGAAGATATGAAAGTTGCGGATACCCTAGATTTAGCCCAGCAGGCACTCGCAGCGTTAGATAGTACAGAACAACAATCATTACAAGACACAGCGTGGTCAGATAATATGGCCTGTGCATTTGAGTAGATTTATGACCCTGGATCAAGCAAGTGGTTTACGTATGATGAATCAACCCTATAACGAAAAAGTGAAAGTAATCGCGGTCACTGGTGGCAAAGGAGGCGTGGGTAAAACCAGCGTTTCTATTAATACTGCTGTGGCATTAGCCGAAAAAGGCAAGCGTGTCTTGGTACTTGACGCTGACCTTGGCTTAGCAAACGTCGACGTCATGCTGGGTATTCGTGCCGAGCGTAACCTCTCTCATGTTCTCTCTGGTGATGCAGAGCTTGACGATATTATCGTTCGTGGTCCAAAGGGGATAGGCATAGTACCAGCCACCTCAGGAACACAGGGGATGGTGGAATTAAGCCCGGCGCAACATGCTGGATTAATCCGTGCATTTAGTGAGATGCGGACTCAGTTTGATATTCTAGTCGTAGATACAGCGGCTGGGATCTCAGATATGGTGCTCAGTTTCTCACGTGCTTCGCAGGATGTGCTAGTCGTTGTTTGTGATGAACCCACTTCGATTACCGATGCCTACGCCCTGATTAAAATTCTCAGCCGTGAGCATGGCGTGTTCCGTTTTAAAATAGTTGCCAATATGGTGCGTAGTTTACGCGAAGGTATGGAATTATTTGCTAAACTCAGTAAAGTGACCGACAGATTTTTAGATGTTGCACTTGAATTAGTCGCCACGATTCCATTTGACGAAAACTTACGTAAATCAGTTCGTAAACAAAAATTGGTGATTGAAGCTTATCCTAAATCACCAGCGGCGATTGCGTATCAAGGATTGGCAAATAAAATTTTGAGCTGGCCTGTGCCGCAGCAACCTGGTGGGCATTTGGAGTTTTTCGTTGAGCGTTTAGTACAACGACCAGATTTTCAAGAGGAAAAAACGAGTGAATAAAGCCGCTGCGTATACTTGTTTAGACAATAAATCGTCGATCGTTGAACAGTATGCTCCGTTGGTTAAAAGAATTGCGCATCATTTACTCGCCAGACTACCTGCATCTGTGCAGTTAGATGATTTACTCCAAGCTGGGATGATGGGGTTACTAGAAGCATCATCCAAGTTTGATGGTGGCAAGGGGGCGAAATTTGAAACCTTCGCCGGCATACGCATACGTGGAGCCATGTTAGATGAAATTCGTCGTGGCGACTGGGTCCCTCGTTCCGTTCATCGTAACAATCGTAAGGTTGCACACGCTATTGATGAGTTAGAGCAAGAACTGGGCCGTGATGCACGCGACACAGAAATTGCAGAAAAACTTGATATGACGCTCGATGAGTACCATCATATTCTTAACGATGTTTCTGTCGGAAAAATCATAGGGATAGAAGATTTAGGCGTATCTCAGGATATACTTACAGTGAGTGATCGGTCCGATGATGATTCATTTGAAGCATTAGCTGAGAACCAATTTCATTCTGCTCTGGTTGATGCAATTAAATTATTGCCTGAAAGAGATGCATTAGTGTTATCCCTGTACTACGATGAAGCATTGAATTTAAAAGAGATTGGCGCCATTCTTGAAGTCAGTGAATCGCGGGTTAGCCAGATATTAAGTCAGGCAATGTTGCGATTGAAAGCTAAACTCAAGCACTGGACATAAGTATAATTATTAATCGAGCATAGAATGTCAGCTCACCGGAGGAAACCTTGGACAAGAATATGAAGATTCTCATTGTTGACGATTTTTCGACAATGAGGCGTATCATCAAGAACTTGTTGCGAGACTTGGGGTTTAATAACACCCAAGAAGCAGACGATGGCTCAACAGCCCTGCCGATGTTGCAAAAGGGGGATTTTGATTTTGTTGTTACAGATTGGAATATGCCTGGTATGCAAGGAATCGATCTGTTAAAAGCAATTCGCGCTGATGATTCGCTAAAGCATTTACCCGTATTAATGGTGACTGCTGAAGCAAAACGTGAACAGATTATTGCTGCCGCTCAAGCGGGAGTGAATGGTTATGTGGTTAAGCCTTTTACCGCTGCAACGCTGAAAGAGAAGTTAGATAAAATATTCGAACGACTCGCTTGAGCAAGGATGAGCTATGAAGTCACAAACATCAGGGCTCATCACGCTCGAGCAAGCTCAGCATTTAGTTGAATTATTAAGTGCAGGTGAGCAAAGTCAGGCAGATGATTTATTTCGGGAGCTTGCTGCTCCACTGCAACGAGAATTATTCGAAGAAGTAGGTAAATTAACTCGGCAACTTCATAGTGCGCTGATGGATTTTCAAGTTGATAATCGTCTTGCTGAATTAGCCAATACAGAGATCCCCGATGCCAAGCAACGTTTAAATTACGTTATTGACATGACCGAACAAGCTGCAAATAAAACCATGGATGCGGTTGAAGAATGTTTACCTTTGGCCAATGCCGTGACTGTAAATATTCAAAATGTCATGCCATCTTGGGACAGATTAATGCGACGTGAGATAGCGCTGACTGAATTTAAGGGCCTTTGTCACGATGTACAAGACCTTATGTCTCGTAGTGCAAATGACTCGACTCGATTACGTGAATTGCTTAATCAAATTTTGATGGCGCAAGATTTTCAAGACTTAACAGGACAAATAATACGTCGTGTTATTGATCTAGTAATGGAAGTAGAAAGTAATCTGGTTTCTATGCTGACGGTATTTGGTGAGCAACCTATGATTGAAAGTCAGATTGCTCAGAAAAATAATATTGAAGCAGAAGGCCCGATAATGAATGCCGAGCTTCGTCAAGATGTGGTAACGGGTCAAGACGAAGTGGATGATCTTCTATCGAGTCTGGGTTTCTAACTGGGAGTCAATTTGATGGCCTTTGATGTAGATGAAGAGATACTCCAGGACTTTTTAATCGAAGCCGGTGAAATTTTAGAGCTTCTGCAAGAGCAACTCGTTGCGCTTGAAAATAATCCTGATGATACTAACTTGCTGAACGCCATTTTCCGAGGTTTTCATACCGTTAAAGGTGGTGCTGGCTTTCTTAGCTTAACTCCCATGGTTGATGTTTGTCATGAGGCTGAGAATACCTTCGATTTATTGCGGACAGGCAAGCGTAGCGTTAACGCAGAGTTGATGGATATTATTTTGCAGGCTGTTGATGCAATTAATACCATGTTTGCGCAAACCCAGCAGGGCGAACAACAAGATCCCGCCGATTCAGGTTTGTTAGCGAGACTTAAAATGCTCAGTTCAGGTGCGCCTTTGCCATCTGAAGTCGCTTCTGCCAAGGTTGTAGAGCCAGAACCTGTTGTTGAAGTCATTATTGATACTCCTACCCTTCAAGAAATTCCTGCTGACATAAGTGATAACTCATCTTCCATTGAAAATACGTCTTCAAGTATCGATGATATCAATGATGCTGAATTTGAAGCTTTATTGGATGCGCTTCATGGTTCAGGAAAGGGACCTGCGGTCGCTGCTACCACATTTGTATCTGAGCCTGTTGCTGTCAAGCCTGCTGCACCAATTAAAACACCTTCAACATCAGGTGATGACATCACTGATGATGAGTTCGAGGCGTTACTGGATGAACTTCATGGCTCAGGTAAATTTAAAGCTGAGGCTGAAGTGCTCGTTAAGCCTAAGGTTGTGGCAACACCTGCGCCTCAACCGATTGTAGATGCTGATGAAATTACCGATGATGAGTTTGAACGATTACTCGATGAACTCCATGGGAAAGGCGGAGCACCTGCGAAAGCCGAAGTTAAAGCGCCTACGCCCCCTGTTTCGACTGTAGCACCTACTGCTGCACCACATGCTCCTGCGCCAGTTAAAGCCGCAGTAACAGCTCCTGCTCCAGTCGTTGCTGCAAAACCTAAGGTGGAAATTGCGGTTGTCGATAAAGCACCTGCTAAGGCTAGCTCTGCGAATGTGCCTCAGGGTGAAACAACAGTACGTGTAGATACCGCACGACTCGACCAGATAATGAATATGGTGGGTGAGTTAGTGTTAGTGCGTAATCGATTGGTGAGCTTAGGCATCAGCCGTGATGATGAGGAGATGTCGAAAGCTCTCGCGAACTTAGATCTCGTTACTGCCGATTTGCAAGGCGCTGTGATGAAAACCCGTATGCAACCGATCAAGAAAGTGTTTGGTCGTTTCCCTCGGGTGGTACGTGATCTTGCTCGCACACTAAACAAAGAAATTGATTTGATCATGGTCGGTGAAGAAACTGACTTAGATAAAAACCTCGTTGAAGCGCTTGCCGATCCACTCGTCCACTTAGTGCGTAACTCTGTTGACCATGGTATCGAGATGCCAAATGAGCGTGAAGCTAGTGGTAAGCCAAGAACGGGAACGATTACCTTATCAGCAAGTCAGGAAGGCGACCATATACTGCTGAAAATCGAAGACGATGGCGCAGGCATGGATCCTGAAAAACTCAAAAAAATCGCCATAAATCGTGGTGTGCTCGATGAAGATTCTGCTTCGCGGATGACAGACAGCGAAGCCTATAATTTGATTTTTGCACCAGGTTTTTCAACTAAAGTTGAGATTTCAGATATTTCAGGTCGTGGTGTTGGGATGGACGTGGTAAAAACTCGTATCACCCAGCTGAATGGCACTGTACATATTGATTCCATGAAAGGTAAGGGAACGATACTTGAGATTAAAGTACCGTTAACACTGGCGATTATGCCTACCTTAATGGTCGATGTCGCTAAACAAGTGTTTGCATTACCTCTATCTAGCGTGAATGAGATTTTCCATCTCGATCTTACAAAAACCAATATAGTTGATGGGCAACTGACTGTCATAGTACGTAATAAGGCCGTACCTTTGTTCTATTTGGAACACTGGCTACATAGAAACAAAACGACTTTTAAACATGGCGATAAAAAGCATGGTCATGTGGTTATCGTGCAATTAGGCATGATGCAAATTGGTTTTGTAGTGGATGCCTTAATAGGACAAGAAGAGGTCGTTATTAAACCTCTTGGCGCTATGTTACATGGCACACCTGGGATGGCTGGTGCGACAATTACATCGGATGGTGGTATTGCACTGATCTTAGATGTTCCTGGATTGCTAAAGCATTATGCGAAAAGTAAGAATTAGTTTCCAAGCTAAGGAATGGAATGGCCATTAAAGTATTAGTCGTTGATGACTCAAGTTTTTTCAGACGACGTGTTAGTGAAATAGTCAATCAAGATCCTGAACTGGAAGTGATCGCGACGGCCTCAAATGGGGCCGAAGCGGTGAAGTTGGCTGCTGAGCTTAATCCCCAAGTTATCACTATGGATATTGAGATGCCTGTCATGGATGGTATTACTGCTGTTCGTGAAATCATGGCTAAGTGTCCGACTCCGATCTTGATGTTTTCTTCTTTAACCCATGATGGCGCTAAAGCAACGTTAGACGCTTTAGATGCTGGTGCATTAGATTTTCTACCTAAACGTTTTGAAGATATTGCGACCAACAAAGATGATGCCATTTTATTGTTGCAACAAAGAGTTAAGGCATTGGGACGACGCAGAATGTTTCGTCCGATTGCACGTCCTGTGGTCGCGCCAACACCTAGCGCGCGTCCAACAGGTAGCGTTTTAGGTACAACGAGTATATCGGCTCATACGCCTGTCGCAGCTCCTGTTAGAACCTCAACGGCAACGACGATTCGTGCAAGTGGTAAGCAGTATAAATTATTGCTGATCGGTACATCTACTGGTGGTCCGGTTGCGCTGCAAAAAATACTCACGCAGTTTCCGGCAAACTATCCGCATCCTATTCTATTAATCCAGCATATGCCTGCTGCTTTTACCCCTGCATTTGCGAGTCGTTTAAATGGCTTATGTAAGATTGAAGTGAAAGAGGCCGCTAATGGCGATCTTCTTAAACCGGGTTGCGCATATTTAGCGCCAGGTGGTATGCAAATGATGGTTGAACGTACTGGAGCAAGTGGCCGATTAAAAGTTATCGCAGGCAGTGCTGATATGAATTATAAGCCCTGTGTGGATATCACCTTTGCTTCTGCTTCTAAAGCCTTTAGTGGTGATGTGCTTGCTGTTGTATTAACTGGCATGGGGGCGGATGGCAGAGAAGGCGCGCGGATGTTGAAAGCTGTAGGCGCAACCATTTGGGCGCAAGATGAAGCCAGTTGTGTGGTTTATGGTATGCCACAAGCCGTTGCGAGTGCTGGGATTGCCACCCAGTCGATAGCCTTAGACAACATGGCCGAATGTATTTTAAAAGAGTCTGTTCGTGTCTAAAAATCAATATCCGATGAGCACAAATAGTGTGCTCATCATCTTGTTGATGGGCATAGCCATTTTGGTTCTTGGTGCCTTAAGCCTTGATTACAAGCGTAAGAATAGTTTGCTGCAGTCGGATGTAAAACGTTTGGAATCGACTCAGGTGCTGTTAATGGTACCTGACGAACAGGCAGAGGCTATTGCAACTTGGTTAGCGTCTCATCCAGATCAGACTAAAGCAATGTTGCAATTAGCGGCTCCGGGTGAGCAGAAGGCTGTAGCGATTGGTCCTGAGCCAGTACAAAATAGCATTCCGCCTTTGCTAGGCAAACCAGATACTGAAATAGATACGGCGAAGGAAAAAACTAATCTGGAATCCTCTATTCCTAAACAGCTTCAAGCGCCAGAAAAAGAGGTTAAAGCTGTTTCTCAGACAATTGCAACCCAAAATGCAGAGATGCTGCCCGTGGTGATATCTGAGAATGCCGATGGTGTCAAAGTGATTAGTTTGCCCAATGGCGGCATTCGAGTCACGACCAGAAAAGAGCAGTAATTTTTAGAATTTGTGAACTCACAATTTTCTAGTTCATTAGCGTATTAACCAGTATAGATAGGGGTCACTTCTTGAAAGTCTGGACCATAGCGAATCAAAAAGGTGGCGTAGGTAAAACCACGACGGTAGCGAGTTTAGCGGGAACTTTAGCTAAGCGTGGTAAGCGTGTTCTTATGATAGATACCGATCCACATGCTTCGTTAGGTTATTACTTAGGTATTGATTCTGAAGAGGTTCCAGGCTCGTTGTTTGATGTTTTTCTTGCCCATAAAAACCTTTCTAAGGAACTCGTTTTATCCCATGTAGTGCCAACCTTAGTCGATGGTTTGGATTTATTGCCTGCAACTATGGCATTGGCTACCTTAGACAGAGCCTTAGGTCATCAAGAAGGAATGGGATTAGTACTACGTAATTTATTAGCACTGGTTGCTGATGATTATGATGTTGCTATCGTTGATTGCCCACCCGTACTCGGGGTATTAATGGTCAATGCGCTTGCGGCAAGTCAGCATATCATTATTCCTGTGCAGACGGAGTTTCTTGCCATTAAAGGGCTAGAGCGGATGATTAAAACGATGGAGTTAATGGGGCGATCTAAGAAGACGCGCTACAGTTACACTGTTGTGCCAACCATGTACGATAAACGCACCAAAGCATCACCTGCGGCTTTGCAAGTTCTTGGTGCCGAATACAGTGATACTTTGTGGAAAGACGTTATTCCAGTAGACACTAAGTTTAGAGATGCCAGTTTGGCACATTTACCAGCATCGCATTATGCGAGTGGTTGCCGCGGCGTTAAAGCCTATGAAAGATTATTAGATTTCTTATTAGTTGGGGAGTTTGGCCATGTCAAAATCGGTTGATGAAACTGTTTTTGATTTTTTCGCATTATTGCTGCAGGAAGACGACAGTCCAAACCAGATTGTTTCCCCTCAAAGCATTGTAAAAGCAGACTCAAATCAAAATGTTGCCGTTAATCAAACGGAGGCAGCATTGCTCGATGCGGCAATTTTGGCTGAAAATGGTCGCACTGCCGCACCGCAGAATGTAGAGAAGGCCATAACGCCTATTGCGCAGTTGCAGCCAAAAGCGGCGCCAAGACAACATGAGTTTGTTGCTCCGGTAAGCCAGGTTGTAGCTCAAGTGAATAAGCAAGCGTTAGAGAAATTACTCGCGCCAGTACTAAAGACTGCAAGGTTAGAACCGATACCACCTTCAGTAGAGATAGCGCCACCTATTGATGTTCAACCTGTTGTGGTGGAAGTACCACAAGCTCAGCCTGTTGTTAATGAAACCGTTGTTGATGAAATCGTTGAGCCAGTGGTTGTGCCAGAAACACAAGTCGGCATTACGCCTCCTAGTGTGACAAAAGATTTGCAAGAAGTGCTCGATGATGAGTTTCAGGTACTATTCTTTAAAGTAGCAGGGCTGACATTGGCTGTGCCTTTGGTGAGTTTAGGTGGAATAGTAAAAGTTGAGCGGATAAACCACATCTTTGGTCGACCCGCATGGTTTCTTGGTGTACAGACGCATAGGGAGGAACAATTGAACATTGTCGACACTTGTGCGTGGGTTATGCCAGAAAAATACACAGATAAACTGGCGCAATCGGTAAATTATCAATATCTTGTATTATTAGAAGGCAGTAACTGGGGATTGACTTGTGAGTCCTTGGTCAATGCGGTAAAAATTAATAAATCGCAAGTCAACTGGCGTAGTCAAGCGGGTAAACGCCCTTGGTTAGCGGGTGTAGTGAAAGAACAGATGTGTGGCATTTTGCACGTACAAGCCTTAGTTGAAATGCTTAATGCGGGTTTAGGTTGTCAGGACTCAATTGGTTGAGGTAAACATGAAAGATACAAGAAATGTAGCAGCAGTCGCTGCAAGTAAAGATGATGCAGTATTACAATGGGTTACCTTTAAGTTGGACCATGAAACTTACGGTATAAACGTAATGCAAGTGCAGGAAGTGCTGCGTTATACTGAAATTGCCCCCGTACCTGGTGCCCCCTATTATGTTCTAGGCATCATTAACTTGCGTGGTAATGTTGTCACTGTAATTGATACCCGCTCACGTTTTGGATTGCAGTCTGCTGAAGTTGATGATTCAACCCGAATCGTTATCATCGAAGCTGAAAAGCAGGTCATTGGTATCTTAGTTGATAGTGTTGCAGAAGTGGTTTATTTGCGCCGCTCTGAAATTGACAATGCGCCAAATGTTGGAACGGAAGAGAGTGCTAAGTTTATTCAAGGCGTGAGCAATCGCGACAATGAATTACTTATCTTAGTTGATCTCGACAAATTATTGTCCGATGAAGAATGGGCCGAGTTGACTCAGATCTAATCAATGAGTGTGATAAGGCTGAATGATTAGAATTCATTCAGCCATTTTGTTTATTTGCGAATAAATCGATGATGTTGAGTATTTACGATTTATGGGTAGACGAAGTCTTTTTATCATAGCTTGAACAATGGCCAATTATATTGGTGACGTTAAGTCAGCACTTTGGAATAGATAACTCAATTGTAAGCCAGCTCTTAATATATGGCTTTGAGTGAGTATAAGGATTTTTGATGGGCGATGAATTTTTGATCGCAGCGTTAGTCTATGTCATCGCATGCTTAGGGTTAGTACTCTTTTTACAAAAGCAATTGAGTAAATTAAGAAGCAAAGTTGAGGCATTAACTGTGTTAGTTAAAGAGGGCGATCGGCAGCGAGAGTCTTTTAAACGCGAATTGCAAGAATTACGCAGTGGCACAATCGGTGTAGGCCGTCGTGTTATTGAATTAGAAAAACGCATACTGCAACAGTCTGAACGGATTGAAGAGACGACTCAACAGGATCCACAGGCAAAACTTTATACTCGAGCCATGAAGATGGTCGCGCTTGGTGCTGGCGTTGACGAGTTGATTAAGGAATGCGAATTACCTAAAGCTGAAGCCGAGCTGTTGATCCGTCTGCATCGTAAGTAATCGGTAGCCAATTGAACACTAAAAGCTAATTTTTCTGAATTAGCTTTTTTATTTTATGCCTTCTCGACAATTTTTTTATGCATATTATTCCATTGCTCAGGAAATTTACCGTCGAGCATATACACAAATGCAATCAGTTCGGCGATAAGCAGGTAAAGCTCTTTGGGAATTTCTTCTCCTAACTCTAGCAATTGCAAAAAATGGCTCAGATGAGGATCTTGATGGATATAAACGCCGTTAGCCTTAGCTAAGGCAATAATTTCTTCTGCGATAAGCCCTTGACCAGTCGCGACTATTTTAGGAGCGTTACGGCCATCGTAGCTCAGTGCGACAGCTTGTTTAGGTTCACTCTCTTCGCTCATATCGTTATTCCCAATGTTTTGTATAATGAACTCAATATTAGTGTTGGAACATTGTCACTCATTAAGCTTTTGTCTTTACGAGGAAATGATCACCAGGTAATAAGGTTGCTGGTACTTGCGCTATTTGAGTTGATAATTCACCAGGCGTAAAACCCAGTTGTGATAGTTTTTGGCTTAAGGGCGTTAAAAAGTTATTAACCTTATTAAGTAGTATCTGACTATTGCCTTTGAACTGGATATCTAATTGTTGATTGTGGTTTTGGGCTGAAATCAGCAGAGGTCCTTGTGCTAGATTAAACTTCAGTTGTAAACGCCATCCCATTTTTTTATCTGGGTCATCAGGATCGGCTTCTTGCTCAAATTTCCCTTCCAGTTGCTCCTGTCGTTGGTTAATGCCATAGGGAAGGGCAAAGAACCACACCAAATTGCCAGCGCTCTCATTACTTGCCTGTTGGTATAAATGCAGGTTAGAGGCTAATAGTCCCATGCTATCAAGGCCTCCTGCTTTGCTCAGTTGCCCAAGAAGTTTAGTGGAGAAGCCCACTTTAGCTTGTAACTGTTCAAGGTAGTCGGCAAGCTTTTTGCTCACGGAATTCGAATTGTTATTGGCTTTAAAGCCAAGTAGCAGCTGAAAAAGTGAGGTAATTGCACTCCCATTCATGAGCATTGAGGCTTGATTTGATTGAGGCGTAGCAAGATTTAGACTCGCTAGACCGAGAATATTGGCTTTGAGCTCATCGATATCATTTAATTGGCTCAGTGGTGGTAGCCCTAAATGCGGTAGGAGTTTCAATAACTCAGATGCTAAATTCGAGTTGCTATTAGAACGAGATAGCTCAATAGGAAGTGCCCCCGCTTTATTGAACGCTTTTTGTAAGACATCAGCTACTTTTATCGAAGTATCAGTCTTAGCATCATTGCCTTGTTGTTCACTCTTTTGGCTACTGGACCCTAAAATATTATTAAGTTTGTTTATGTCTGTAGGACTCACACTTAGGATTTCTTGTGACGTTTTTGAGCCTTGAGGTAACCCGTTTTTGCTATTTACGTTTTCACCCATTTGTGATGCCTGTGATTGACCCACAAGCCGATTTTCAAGGGCTGAGTTTTGGGTGCTGATCTGACCTAGGTCTTTAGTTGTTGGCGTTATGACTTGCGCGTTAGAGATATTCTGTGAGCCAGTCGCAGTAGGCGCTGATGGAATATCTACTTTACTTTGAAGCTGCATTATATCGACTTTGGCCGTCACAATTTGTTTTGTGGGCTCAGGTAGAAAGTTGATATTTTCGAGTTTTTTTAGAAAGGACGCAATGATCTGGGCTGGTTCAATTTTCGCGATCACAAGATCAGAAGATGGTTTATTTGTGGGAACCTGAGTTTCATTTACTGGCGTCCCAATTATGATTTCGAGTTTGCTCTGTATTGGGGTGAGTAATAAAATAGGGCGCCCTTGTTGAAAGGCTATTTTCGCGATGAATTCACCTTGATTCAGCTGGGGTCCAGGATCTTGTGCTACAACGGTACCATTAGCAAATTGAAACTCCTTGTTAACTATAGTGACGTTGGGTAATGGATAGCCCTGTGTGCGAGCCGCGAGCGTTGAAAGCTGCGTCTGAGAGATGCCATTTTGTTGCGCAAGATTGATCACTGCCTCAGGAATTTTCAGTACGAGAGGTGTAGTTAATGCAAGCAGTTGGCTAGTTGAGTTTTGCACTATCGTAGTTGGAGTTGAGCTGTTCTGCGCATTGGGCGTGACTAAAAAGCTATTAGCAGTCAACAATATTTGCCGCTGTTGAGCATTAACTAGCTTTAAATTATATTCTGTACCGTTTAGAATAATACTATCTCCCTCAGGTGATGTTTGCACCTGAGCCGGAATGGGGCGTGGAGTAGCATTGAGGGCATCAGTGTTAGCCATCGCAGTGTGTAACTGCGAATTTTGACTGCTGACAAGTGGAATCGACTCCATTTAATGACCTTATATAGTTTATCCTGCGATACATTCGTTTAGTAAAATTAACAATTGACCAATTTTTTTTGCCAAGTATGCTTATGCGCCTTGTGACAAAGGAACTGTCATACTGGATAGTATGCCACTAAGACGAATTATCTTTATATCGTCATTTTTGTATTGTCACTTTAGCGAAAATTTGATGTCTAAACAGTACATTTATATTAAGAGAGCGATATGAAGTTAAAATGGATGGGATTATCTTTGGGGTTAATGCTGTTGCCTAAAGTGCAATCGGCTGAAGTATCCCTACCAGATACCATTCAGCAGGAAACACCTGCTAAGGTACAAATTACCTATGATGATCCCCGCGATCCGTTCGAAGGCTTTAACCGAGCTATGTGGGACTTCAACTATCTCTACCTAGATAGATATTTATATCGTCCTGTAGCCCATGGTTATAACGATTATATTCCTACGCCTGCTAAAACAGGTATCAATAACTTTGTGCAGAATTTAGAGGAACCTAGCAGCTTAGTAAACAATGTGCTGCAGGGTAAGTGGGGCTGGGCAGCTAATGCTGGTGGACGCTTTACAATCAATTCTACTGTCGGCTTATTAGGTGTCATTGATGTCGCTGACATGATGGGTATGAGCCGCAAGCAAGATGAGTTTAATGAAGTGCTGGGTTATTATGGGGTGCCTAATGGACCTTACTTCATGGCGCCATTTGCGGGTCCTTATGTTGTGCGAGAACTCGCGTCTGATTGGGTTGATGGTCTATACTTTCCATTGTCTGAGTTAACAATGTGGCAATCCATTGTTAAATGGGGACTTAAAAACCTTCATTCTAGAGCATCAGCAATCGATCAAGAGCGACTTGTTGATAATGCACTCGATCCCTATGCCTTTGTCAAAGATGCATATTTACAGCACATGGACTATAAAGTCTATGATGGTAATGTCCCTCAAAAGCAAGATGATGATGAGTTGCTCGATCAGTATATGCAGGAGCTTGAGTAACCCTATTGGCCGTACTTGACAGCATTTGTCTTTAGTCATCAAATGCTAGCCTTGTTAAATTTTGTTATTGGCATATTCACTTGAGTAATGGCTATGCGATGAACTTTATTCGGGAACCTTTATGGCGTTAAATGGTGTTGCGGTTCTTTTAGTTGAAGATGACCCCGTGTTTAGGCAGATTGTTGCAAGCTTTCTCGATAGTAGAGGTGCGCAAGTCACACAAGCCTGTGATGGTGAACAAGGATTGTCAGTTTTTAAATCGCAGCGCTTCGATATTGTTCTTGCAGACTTGAGTATGCCTAAGCTCGGTGGGCTCGATATGCTTAAGGAAATGACAAGGTTAGCGCCTTTAGTGCCTTCTATCGTGATCTCGGGTAATAATGTCATGGCTGACGTTGTAGAAGCCTTACGCATTGGCGCAAGTGATTATCTCGTTAAGCCAGTATCTGATTTATTTATTATTGAACAAGCCATTAAACAAAGCCTTCATAGTTTCTACATTGATGATACTCAAGCCGCAGATTTTGACGCGCTATCCCACCAAGAATTAAGTGATAATCTAGCATTGCTTGAGCAAAGTGTTGCTGCGGCAAAACAAGTTCAGCAACAACTCTTTCCCGCTTCAAATATTAGTTATCCGGCAGCCAAGGTTGACTATAGCCTTTATAAAAATAGCGATATAAGCAGTTATTTCATTGATTCAACTATGGTTGGTAGTGATCACCTGATTATGTACATGGCCCATTTGTATCCAGAGGATAATCGAGCCGCGTTTGCCTGCGTTTTGCTTAGAAGTTTTGTTAATCAGAAGCTTAAAGATTTTAGGAATGGCCAGAGTCAAAGCATTATTGAACCATTCAATATGATGAGCTATTTGAACGAGCGTTTAGTGAAATCTGGTCTCGATATTAAAGCCGATATGATTTATGTTGCCATTGAGCTAACTAAGTACCGTGCAGCTATTGCACAGGCGGGTAAGGGGCTGCGTTGTTATCTGCGTAATGATGAGGGATTAAGCCCGTTAGCAC
This sequence comes from Shewanella sp. SM87, assembly GCF_025653705.1. Taxonomy (NCBI): domain Bacteria; kingdom Pseudomonadati; phylum Pseudomonadota; class Gammaproteobacteria; order Alteromonadales; family Shewanellaceae; genus Shewanella; species Shewanella sp. SM87. The sequence goes on along the minus strand of NZ_JAKKSC010000001.1, from coordinate 158,986 downwards.
TGCCTGAGAGTCTTCAGCTTGGCGTGTTAGACTGGGGTAAACCGAGCATTCAGTTCCGCAGTATTTTACCGCAAGAACAGTTGTGTATTGCGACAAGTGAGCCTGAGCATAAACAAGCTTTACTTGATAACAAGTTTAAGGGCTTAGTCTATGATGCAACGCTACCTGCTGGTGGTTTTCTACAGTTAAGCCTTTAGTTTTTTTGACGCTTTGGCGAAATTGAGTATGTAACTGAATAGATGACTTAACAAAAACGCCTTACTCTTGCGAGTAAGGCGTTTTGTTTTAACAATCAAAAACAGTCGAACAGGATTATTAACGTTTTATCGCTTCATGTTCAGCCGTCACTGCAATTTCACTTTCTAAGGCTTCGGCTTCAGTGTGATGCTTGGTTTCTGCGCCATGCATCCAATCGACTAATTTGTCAGCCATAAAATACAGGATCACGCCAGACAGAGCCGCTGTAATCGCGATACCAGCAAAAATTGACATAGCATTAGCAAGTTGTTCCTCTTTGCCACCACCGTGACCAATCAAAGAGCCTACGACCCCTGCAACCTTGTTCGCCATCGCAATAAACAGGAACCAAGCGCCCATCATCAAAGAGGCAATACGCAGTGGAGCAAGCTTAGTCACCATAGACAAGCCAATAGGTGACAAACATAATTCACCCATAGTATGGAAGAAATAAGCACCCACTAACCACCACATGCTTGATTTAGCTGTAGGATCGCTACCCATCTCAACCACAGCGCCAATCATGAACAAGAAGCCAATCGCCAATAAGAACAAACCTAAGGCAAATTTCACTGGCGAGTTAGGTTCATTTTTACCTAAACGGATCCAGATAGAAGCAATTACAGGGGCAAATAACACAATAAAAATAGCGTTTAGCGATTGGAAATAAGTCGTGGGCACTTCCCAAGTACCTATGTAACGGTCAGTAAACTCATTGGTAAATAAGTTCATTAACCCGCCCGCTTGTTCAAAGCCCGCCCAGAAAATAATCGTGAACAAACCCAGCACCATAATCACCTTGAGACGATCACGCTCAATTTTAGTAAGTGGTTCTTTACGGGTATTGCCTAGCTTAGCCTGGCGTTCACGTTCCAGCTTGGCCGCTGGCACGGTACCAATGTTACCTAACAGTTTTTGAGCAAATAAAAATTGAATCACCAGCGATAGCAGCATACCAATACCAGCACAGAAGAAACCTGCCTGCCAGTTATTAACAAAAACCTCTTGGCCATTAACCATTTCAGTGTGGCCAAAGCTAGTATAAGCCCAAGCAACAATAAAGCCGGATAATGCCGCACCTAAATTGATTCCCATATAGAAAATAGTAAATGCACCATCGCGACGGTGATCACCTTCCTCGTAGAGATCGCCCACCATAGTGGAAATGTTCGGCTTAAACAAACCATTACCCAGAATGAGGGTACCTAAACCGATATAAAAAATTGTCGTTTCAATACCTGGAAACCAAGCATGAGGCGCAGCTAGCATAAATTGGCCAGCCGCCATTAACGCACCACCAAAATAAATGGCTTTGCGCTGTCCCAGAAAATTATCAGCTAACCAACCACCAATCAGCGGCGTTAAATACACTAACGCAGTAAAAGTACCATATAAGGATAAAGCGTCAGCTTGGCTAAATCCTAAGCCGCCACCGCCTTGTTTACCCACCTGATCAACTAAATACAGCACCAAAATGGCACGCATTGCATAATAACTAAATCGTTCCCAAAGTTCTGTTGTAAACAGCAGGAACAATCCCTTGGGATGCCCAAGCATCGTTCCTTGTGGTTTTGCTACGCTCATGAAGTCTTCCACCTTAAGCTCGTGATTGCCTGTGGGCCCCTGAAACAGGATGATGTCACCACAGAAAAATGGTTGTTGCTCGTCCCAATATCGCCTGCAGGTTTAATCAACCATTAATTCGCGCTATAGCATTCATTAATTGTTGAATAACCGCTAGTTACGTATGGGTTATTGTTACGTTCTTATAATAAAAGTAATGTATTTAGCAGTAAAATGAGTATTTTCGCTAAAATCCCACCTTATATACCCCTTAAAAGCAACCAAAGTCAATTTTGGTAAGCTAAGTGGTGACATTATCAGCAGTATAGTGTTGTGATTTTAATTATGAATTAGTTAATGTGAGCGTCATTGTATGCATACCGAGCGAGAGACTGGAATAGTCGAAAAATTACTTCCACCGACTTGAGCATCTTTGCTATGATTGCGACCCGTGAATGGACATCACTTATTTATAGGGTAGTGAGATTAGCTTATGAAGGCATGGTACCTTTTGTATTGTAAACCTCGTAGTGAAGCGAGAGCACAACAAAACTTAGCACTTCAAAATTTAGAGACGTATTTGCCTATGGTCTCTGAAGAGAAATCTCAGCGCGGGCGCAAACAAGTCTGTCGTGTACCACTCTTTCCTAATTATTTATTCATCAATTTTGACCCAAGTCAGACAAGTGTCAGGCAGGTCCATTCTACTCGTGGCGTTAATCGAATCGTCAATTGTCAAGAGAAAATGACGCCCATTGACGACAGAATTATCCATGCCATTCGCATGAAAGAACTAACGCCTTCCCAAACAGTATTAGCCGAAGAATTAGAGCTGAAAATGGGGGAAAAAATTCGTTTTACAGATGGCCCCTTTGTTGATCTCGAAGGCATTTTTCAAGAAAAATGCCCAAACAAACGTTGCCATGTTCTTTTTAACATTATGGGGCAGATAAAGACGGTTACTGTACCACAGCAAAGTGTGGAACGAATTTGTATTTAAGTGCATAAGTACAAACCTGTTTGTAGGAGTCATTTGTAGGAGTAATGCTGAGTATTCTGTAAGATATTAGCCATTCTTGAAGTTAGTAAAATATTTACCAAAGTGACAAGGCGTTTAGTATTTACATAAAAATCAGCTAGTTGGTTTTGTTTAAGCTTTGTTTGTACATTTTTTAAAATGCGATCTGTTAAGGTATGACCTTAAAACAGGCTGTTTGAACATTAAGTGTTCTATCGGTAGTGAATCTTTGAAGTAAGATTCCGTAATCATAAAGTTAGAATATAAGCTCTTATCTTGAGCATCCTATGGTTAAGGTGTTTTACTAACGTAACTAGATTTAGTTACACCATAAAATTGGATGAGAATAGAGCTTAACTATTGTTGTAAATCTGTTTTATTTTAATGAAAAATATGAATTTTCGCATCGCGAAGGGCAATATGGAAGCCGCAATCTATGGGCGGTAGCGTGTCTGAAAGGCATCGAATGAAAAGTTTCATTCGTTAAGCGGACGCCGAAGGCCTCGGGCCGCCACGCGGATCGGTAGCGTGTCTGAAAGGTGAGAAACCGCAGGTTAATCTCTCGAACGAGAGATACGGATACCGAACTGGCAGGTATATAGGGATATATTTAGCGAAAAACAGTTTCTTCATTAACTTCATTAAATGGGTAATGCAGGGAGCCTCAATAGCCATTAATATGTCCAATTTTACCTTTATTCAGCCATGGTACGATTAACCGTAGCTGCTTGATGATGTAAACAATCCAACATTGACCCCAAAGAATCGTTAGTTTTTTGTACACTCTAAATGGCGTTTGATTGCCGAGTGTTTGAATGTAAAACTCAGGTTTTACCTCTAAAAATCCAATAATAAGCTTTGACTCATTTTTATAAACGGAGATATCTGGTGCTACGACAAGTCAAAAAATTCATCATACTAGGCATAAGTACCGCGATTTTGATGGGCGCGCAGGCTAATGCCATTACGCCATCTCCACAGATGATCGAGCAGTTCAAAGCTTTACCTAAGTCAGAACAAGAAAGGCTAGCACGTCAATATGGCGTTGACCCTTCGATGATCACTGGTGGTTCAGCTGCTCAAACAGTAGTTGAAAATCCAACTGTGGTGACTCCACGTGCTGCCAATAATGATGTAGTTGACCAATCTGAAAGTGACCAGCTAAACCAGGCGACGAAGTCAGAGGCAAAGGTTGAAGCTATTGAAGACAAGAAAGAAAATCAACTAAAGCGTTTTGGTTACGATCTCTTTGCGGGTTCACCAAGCACTTTTGCACCAGTTAGCGATGTGCCAGTGCCTGCTGAGTACATGATTGGGCCAGGTGATAGCTTAAATGTTCAGTTGTTTGGTAAAGAGAATAGCCAGTACACGCTAACGGTTGGTCGTGATGGAGCAATTCAATTTCCGGGTTTAGGGCCAATATCGCTTGTTGGTTTGAGTTTTTCAGAAGTACGCGAATTGTTACAGCAAAAAATTAGCCAAAGTATGATTGGCATAGAGTCAAATATCACAATGGGCGAATTACGGTCAATTCGTATCTTTGTTGCTGGTGATGCTTTTCAACCAGGCTCCTACACTGTTTCTAGTTTATCAACGATCACTCAAGCATTATTTATTTCCGGTGGTGTGAATCAAATTGGTAGCTTGCGTGACATACAAATTAAACGAGCAGGTAAAACCGTAGGTCGCCTAGATCTGTATGATTTACTACTGCGTGGCGATGCCTCTGGGGATATTCGTTTACAATCGGGTGATGTAGTGTTCATTCCATCTTCAGGTGGTTCTGTGAGTGTGATGGGTGAAGTACGTCGTCCTGCAATCTATGAGCTCAGAAATAATGAAACAATTGCCGATGTCATTCGCATGGCAAGTGGTTTAAATCCAGGCGCTTATCCTAAAGCCAGCACTGTTGAACGTTATAGTAACGAATCAGTTAAAACAGTAATCAGTGTCGATTTAACAGAAAATAGTGGTTTAAACACCTTAGTTAGAAATGGTGACCTCTTAAACGTAAGATCGGCTTCAAATCGTATCGATAATGCGATTACTGTCGCTGGTGCAGTCGTTCGTCCAGGTAAATATCAATGGAATAAAGGTTTAACGGTTGCTGATTTACTCCCTTCAATTTGGGGTGACCTCACCATCTCTGCTGATTTAGATTATGCGTTACTTGTTCGTGAAATTAACCAACGTGGCGATATTCAAGTTGAGCGTATAGCGCTCGGACGAGCAATCGGTGAGCCCAAATCACACTATAATCCAAATCTAAAACCACGCGATTCAATAATTGTATTTGACTATTCAGACCGCGAAGAACTATTAAAGCCAATAATTCAAAAGCTTAGAGAGCAAAGCCGTTTTGGCGATGCAGCTAAGTTAGTTAACATCAATGGTAACGTGCGTTTCCCTGGGCAATATCCAATTACAATCAATGCTGATGTTAAAGAGTTACTGATCGCTGCGGGTGGTTTAGAGGAAGGAGCTTACACACTTGCGGCAGAATTAACACGTCAAAATATTTCTGAGCAGAATGGAGTGTCTATTGAGCATGTTCAGCTGAGTTTAGACCACGTAATGCAAAATGATCCTGCTGCAAATATCATACTGCAGAGTCGCGACATTCTAACTGTACGTACACTTCCTGATTGGCAGGAGAATCGTTGGATAACTATCAAAGGGGAAGTTAAATTCCCCGGTACTTACAGTATTCAACGTGGTGAAAGCCTCAAGGAAGTCCTTGCTCGCGCAGGTGGTTTGACTAGCGATGCAGCTCCTCGCAGTGCTGTATTTTTACGTAAGTCAGTAAAAGATAAAGAGCAGCTTGAGTTATCAAAACTTGCTGATGAATTACGCCGTGAAATTGCTGCTAAAGCGTTGACAAAAGATACACCAACCATTGGCTATAACGATGCGCAGCTGATGTTAAATCAGCTTGAGAATGTCAAAACTGTGGGGCGACTAGTCGTTGATATTAATGCCATTGAATTGGGGATAGATAGTGCTAACCTCACGCTTGAAGATGCAGATGCCTTGTACATCCCATCAACCAATCAAACGGTTTCAGTTATGGGTCAAGTACAGCACCCAAGCACACATAGATATAAGCAAGGTTTAACATTCGACCAATATTTAGCATTATCTGGTGGCGCACGTAAACGTGCCGATGAATCACGCTCATATATTTTAAGGGCCGATGGCTCAGTTCAAATGCCCGAATCTTCGATGTGGTTTAGTGGTGGTAGTGCCATGGAACCTGGCGATACCATAGTTGTACCATTAGATACTGAATATAAAGACAACTTAACGCTTTGGAGTCAAGTCACTGGCATTATCTACAATACTGCTATTGCAGTGTCTGTAATCTCAGGGCTCTAGGCGCTAGAATCTAGCAGAGCGTAGCCCGCTCTGCTTTTAGCTTTTGCCCTTATAGAAGCGCAGCGCTCTCGCTGCGTACTAGAATCTTGAATCTGAAGAACCAATGAACACACACATTACTCAAAATCAAAATCCAAATGCATATAAAACAGATGCGCAATTCCCTCAAATCACAAGCGATGACGAAATCGATCTTCGTGAATTATTCTCTGTCATCTGGCAAGGCAAATGGTTAATTATTGCTATTACAGCTGTATTCGCGATTGGTGCGGTTATTTTTGCTATAAAACAACCCAATATCTATAAATCCGAAGCTTTATTAGCCCCCGCATCTGAAGAGCAAGGCGGTGGTTTAAGTGGATTAGCATCGCAGTTTGGCGGCTTAGCCAGCTTAGCTGGGGTAAATTTAGGCGCTAAGGGCGGTGCAGATAAAACTGAATTAGCCATTGAGGTATTAAAGTCACGTCAATTTACGAGTGATTTTATTCAAAGGCACAATATTCTCGCCGATTTAATGGCCGCCGAAAAATGGGATAGGGATACTGATCAGTTAATTTACGATCCTAAGCTTTATAATGAGCAAACTAATATCTGGGTACGTGAAGTTAAAGCACCATTTAAGCCCGAGCCTTCTATGCAGGAGGCCTATAAAGTCTTCAGCAAAATGATTGCTGTTAATAAAGCAAAAGAAACTGGCATGGTTACTATTTCAGTTGAGCATTTATCACCAGAAGTTGCTCAACAATGGGTTGCTTGGTTAATTCAAGATATTAATAAAGTGATGAAGGAGCGTGATGTTGCAGAAGCAAATCGCAGTAGTGAATTTTTAAATAAACAAATTGCTTTAACTAATGTGGCAGACATCAGAACCATTTTGTATAAGCTAGTAGAAGAACAAGCCAAAACCATTATGTTCGCTGAAGTGCGCGAAGAATATGTTTTTAAAACTATTGACCCTGCATTATCACCTGAAGAAAAGGCCAAGCCGAAACGTGCATTAATTTGCGTATTAGGCATTATGCTTGGTGGTCTGTTAGGAGTTATGTTTGTGTTGATTAGATATTTTGTTAGAAAAGAAGATTGAAACATTTTTTGACATTGAGAGTCTATTAGGGCTGTTCCAAGAAAAACAGTAAAAATAGTTTTTACAAGGAATGTTGACAAGTCGACTGTCTCAAAATAGATAAAAATGTCTCAGACTGTTTTGAAAGGCTGAGATACAAAAGTGAAAAACTCCTGTGTTTGTTATTCTATATCGGCCATTTACTATGGCTAAATTCAACAATTTTGGTAGTAAATAATGAAAATAATTGTCACCGGTGGTGCAGGCTTTATTGGTTCTGCGGTCGTTCGTCATATCATCAGTAATACTCAAGATAAGGTTATTAATGTTGATAAATTAACTTATGCAGGCAATCTTGAGTCACTTGTAAGCGTAGACAAAAATGAAAGATACGTTTTCGAGCAAGTTGATATTTGTGACAGAGCAGAACTTGATAGAGTATTTGCGCAGCACCAACCAGATGCAGTTATGCATCTGGCCGCTGAGTCACATGTAGACCGTTCAATCACAGGCCCATCAGATTTTATTCAAACCAACATCGTTGGTACTTATACACTACTAGAAGCTACACGTGCTTATTGGAACGAGTTATCTGCCCAAGCAAAGAAAGCCTTTCGTTTTCATCATATTTCTACTGATGAAGTTTATGGCGATTTACCTCATCCAGATGAGGTTTTGTCAGGCACGGAATTAGCGCTATTCACTGAAACAACGCCTTATGCACCAAGCAGCCCATATTCTGCCTCTAAAGCTTCGAGTGACCACTTAGTGCGAGCTTGGCTACGAACCTATGGCTTACCTACCATAGTGACTAATTGTTCAAACAATTACGGTCCTTATCACTTTCCTGAAAAATTGATCCCACTAGTGATCCTTAATGCCTTAGAAGGCAAGCCATTACCTATTTATGGTAAAGGCGACCAGATCCGCGATTGGTTATATGTAGAAGACCATGCACGTGCACTATACAAAGTCGTTACTGAAGGTAAAATTGGTGAAACCTACAATATTGGTGGGCATAACGAGAAACAAAACCTAGAAGTGGTACAAACTATTTGTAGCATATTAGACTCATTGGTGCCTAAAACCACGCCTTATGCAGATCAAATTACCTATGTAACTGATAGACCCGGCCATGATCGCCGTTACGCTATTGATGCTTCCAAAATGAGTCGTGAGCTAAATTGGCAGCCAGAAGAAACTTTTGAAACAGGCCTTCGTAAAACCATTGAATGGTATTTAACCAATCAAGAGTGGTGCCAACACGTACAAGATGGCACTTATCAACGCGAGCGGTTAGGCATTTAATCTATTTTATTTTATTTTATTTTATTTAATGCTCTAGTGTTTGATACCTAGGGCCTATTTTTCTAGGAACTGATTTTACTATGAAAGGAATTATTTTAGCTGGGGGCTCTGGTACTCGTTTATACCCATTAACTCGCGGGGTATCAAAACAGTTATTGCCGATTTATGATAAGCCGATGATTTATTATCCCTTATCAACGCTTATGTTAGCCGGCATTAGAGATATATTAATTATTACAACATCAGAAGATAATGAGGCGTTTCGTCGCTTACTGGGTAATGGCTCTGATTTTGGTATTAACTTAAGCTATGCAGTACAACCTTCACCTGATGGTCTAGCTCAAGCCTTTATAATTGGTGAAGAATTTATTGGCGATTCAAGCGTTTGTTTAGTGCTCGGCGATAATATCTTTTATGGTCAGTCTTTTTCAAAAACACTCAAAAATGCTGTTTCGCGCGAATCAGGAGCTACTGTGTTTGGTTATCAAGTCAAAGACCCAGAACGTTTTGGTGTGGTTGAGTTCGATAACGACATGAAAGCCATATCGATAGAAGAAAAACCAAGTAAGCCAAAATCAAATTATGCTGTCACAGGTTTATATTTCTACGACAACAGTGTTGTCGAAATGGCAAAGCGAGTTAAGCCGTCACATCGCGGCGAGTTAGAGATAACGACCTTAAATGAAATGTATTTAACCAAGGGTAACTTGAATGTGGAGTTACTCGGTCGCGGTTTTGCATGGTTAGATACAGGTACACATGAAAGTTTGCATGAAGCGTCTTCTTTTGTTCAAACAATAGAACATGTACAAGGCCTCAAAGTGGCTTGCCTTGAAGAGATCGCGTGGCGTAACGGTTGGTTAAGTTCAGAACAACTCACAGAATTAGCCAAGCCAATGATGAAAAATAACTATGGTCAATACTTAGATCGTTTAGCTAACGGGGTTTAAGTATGAAAATATTAATCGCGGGTAAGAATGGCCAGGTTGGTAGATGTTTAGTCGATCTTCTCGAAGCACAGACTGAGCTAACGTTTTTAGCATTAGGTCGTGAAGAGCTTGATATCACCGACCCAATTCAAGTTGATAAAATTGTCAGCGAGTTTCAGCCTAATATAATCATCAATACAGCAGCTTATACCGCTGTAGATAAAGCTGAACAAGAATGTGAGTTAGCCAATGCTATTAATAGAGACGGTCCACATAATCTTGCGCATGCGGCAAATAAAATCAATGCCGTTATCATTCATATTTCGACCGATTATGTTTTCGATGGCGTTAGTGCTGAGAGCTATACAGAGTCTGATGCGACCGCTCCTCAAGGTGAGTACGGTCGTAGTAAGTTAGCAGGTGAACAAGCGGTTGCTCAGGTTTGTCCTAAACATTTGATATTGAGAACTGCATGGGTCTTTGGTGAGCACGGGAATAATTTTGTCAAAACCATGCTACGCCTTGCTAAAACGAGAGATACTTTAGGTGTTGTTGCCGATCAGTTTGGCGGCCCTACTTATGCGGGTGATATAGCAAATGCCATACTCACTATCTCAAAGCAAATAGCACGAGATAGCCATGCTTATGGCATCTATCATTTTTCTGGCTTCCCTCATGTCAATTGGCATACTTTTGCAGAAAAAATATTTGAAATAGCATTGGAGCAAAATGTACTTGTCCAACCTATTCAAGTTAATCCAATAACAACACTAGACTATCCAACACCAGCTAAACGCCCTGCAAACTCACGTTTAAATTGTGACAAAATTAATAATGCATTTGGTATTAAGCAAAGCGATTGGCAAGCAGCATTAGTACGAATTAAAGAGTATTCATAAATGAAAGTTATTGATACAAGCATTGCGGACGTTAAAATCATCGAGCCAGCTGTCTTTGGGGATGAACGTGGTTTCTTTTTTGAAAGTTTTAACCAGCAGCAATTCGAATGTGCAGTTGGTTATAAAGTTAACTTTTTACAAGATAACCACTCAAAATCAAGTAAAGGGGTATTACGTGGTCTACATTATCAATTAGCACCGTATGCACAAGGTAAATTAGTGCGCTGTGTTGTTGGCGAAGTATTCGATGTGGCAGTGGATATTCGTAAAAGTTCGCCAACCTTTGGTCAATGGGTGGGGGTGCATCTTTCTGCTGAGAATAAACGCCAATTGTGGATACCCGAAGGCTTTGCCCATGGTTTTGTCACCTTAAGCGAGACGGCGGAGTTTTTGTATAAAACGACTAATTACTATCATAAAAAAAGTGAAGGTGCTCTTTGCTGGAATGATGCAGATTTAAATATTCAATGGCCTATTCAGGACGTTTTATTATCAGAAAAAGATGTGTCAGCACAAACTTTCTCAATGTTTAAGCAGGAACTTGTACATGGAAATTAAACTCATCCCTCTCCAAGCGCATGGTGATGATCGTGGTTCGCTAATAGCCTTAGAAGAAGGTATCAATATCCCCTTTCCAGTTAAGCGCGTGTATTACCTGTTTAATACTAAAGAGGGGGTTCGCCGTGGTTATCACGCACACAAGACACTTAAGCAAGTTGCAATTGTCGTGCGTGGTTCTTGTCGTTTTGTATTGGATGACGGTAAAGAGAAGGTAGAGGTGCTACTCGATAATCCTGCTAAAGGTTTATTGGTCGAGTCATTTATGTGGCGAGAAATGTACGATTTTTCAGATGATTGTGTACTAATGGTATTAGCAGACCAATTATATGATGAATCAGATTATATTCGAGATTATCAAGTATTTTTAAAAGAGAAAAATAATGTTTAATAGTATTTTGATTATTGGTTCAGGTGTCATGGGGCAGGGTGTCGCAACTTTGCTGTTATCTAACAAACTGAATGTAACCCAAGTTGTCCGCAATCTAGAGACAGCTAAAGTAACTCAAGATAATGTAATGAAAGCATTAACTAAACTTGCTCGCCGCACGAAAGTTAATATTGATTTTGATGATGTAACATCTAGATTCAATGTTGTTACTGAATTAAGTTTAAATTCAAAATTTGACTTGGTTTTTGAAGCTATAGTTGAAAGTATTGATGCGAAAAAATCTATAATAAAAAAGTATGATGACTATATAACTGCTGAGACTATTTGGGCAACTAATACATCTAGTCTATCTATTACTGATATGGCCGCTTCTTATTCCCATCCAGAAAAATTTATAGGGCTACATTTTTTCAATCCAGTAGCTAATATGGAATTGGTAGAAGTCATACCTTCCATGCTCACATCAGAAGATACTGTAAGTCGGTGTTGGGATTTTTGTATTCAAGTCGGTAAATCACCTGTTCGAGTTGAGGATAGTCCAGGATTTATTGTCAATAGACTTCTAATTCCTATGATCAATGAGGCTGTTGGCATTTTAGAAAGTAGAGTTGCCACAGTCGAAGAGATTGATTCTGCTATGAAGCTCGGTGCGCATCATCCTCTCGGACCTTTAGCACTTGCTGATTTAATTGGTAATGATGTCTGCCTATCAATTATGAATGCATTATATTCTTCAACATGTGATTCAAAGTATCGACCTTCTTATCTCTTACAAAAAATGGTAAGTGCAAATAAATTAGGACGCAAATCTGGCCAAGGTTTTTATACTTATTAATCCATCTTGGAGATATATTATGATTTCTAAAATACATCCTGCGGCAATAGTAAGTAACAAGGCTGTTATAGGGGAGAATGTTACTATTGGGCCTTATTCTATTATTCATGATGATGTAGTTATCGGGGATAACTCTACAATAGAGGCATTTTGTGAGCTTGGTGTGAAAAATAAATTTTGCGATGATGCTCCTTTAGTTTTAGGCGAAAATTCTTATATCAGAAGTCACAGTATTTTTTATAAATCCTCTACTTTTGGTAATAATCTAGTTACAGGTCATAGAGTAACGGTTAGAGAAAAAACTAAAGCTGGGTTGCATTTCCAAATTGGAACGTTGGGAGATATACAGGGGCATTGTGAAATTGGTGACTATGTAAAATGTCATAGTAATGTACATATTGGTAATAAATCTAAAATTGGTAATTATGTTTGGATATTCCCTTATGTTGTACTAACTAATGACCCACACCCTCCAAGTGAAGTACTTATTGGTTGTGAAATAAATGATTTTGCCGTAATTGCTACTATGTCCGTTATCCTACCTGGTGTAAAAATAGCATCTGATACTCTAATCGGTGCAGGTAGTATTGTTGGTAAGAACGTTGATGAAGGTTGGGTTGTTGCTGGAAATCCGGCTAAGCCTATCTGTCCGATCAATAAAATTAACTTGAAAGATGGTAGTGGTCGTAAAGCTTATCCATGGCGAACTCATTTCCATCGTGGTTATCCTCAGCATGAAGTCGAAAAGTGGTTGACTGAACTGAGCTTATAAAATTAAACAAACTGATTATTTTGCACTAGAAGAGAATTATTGTGATAAATTTTTTAGATCTAAAAGCGATTAATAAACAATATCAATCAGATTTGAAGGAAGTTTGTGCAAGAGTTATAGATTCAGGTTGGTACATTATGGGCAACGAACTTACGCAATTTGAATCTGAATTCGCAACTTATTGTGGTACTCAACACGCCATTGGTGTTGCCAATGGCTTAGATGCGTTAATTCTTACTCTGCGTGCCTGGAAGGAATTAGGCAAACTCAAAGCTGGTGATGAAGTCATAGTCCAAGCTAATACTTATATTGCATCAGTACTCGCTATTACAGAAAACGATCTGGTGCCTGTGTTGGTTGAACCCAATCCTGCAACATTTAATTTAGATCCTTCGATTGTGCGTGCAGCAATTACATCCAATACTAAAGCCATTTTACCTGTGCATTTATATGGCCAAATTTCTCCTATGCCTGAAATTATGGCGCTTGCAGCAGAGTTTGACTTATTAGTTCTAGAAGACTGCGCCCAATCACACGGTGCTGAAATTAACGGTAAACGTGCCGGTAATTGGGGTCATGCGGCTGGTTTTAGCTTTTATCCTGGTAAAAACCTAGGGGCGTTAGGGGATGCTGGTGCTATTACCACCAATGATGATGAATTGGCCCAAACATTAAAAGCCTTACGTAATTATGGTTCGCATAAAAAATATGAGAACTTATACCAAGGTTTGAATAGCCGTTTAGATGAAATACAAGCTGCTATGCTGCGCGTTAAATTACGCCATTTAGAAGCTGAAACCGCCCGTCGCCAACAGATTGCGCAAACTTATCGTGATCATATTAACAACCCGCTGATTACACTGCCACAAGTGAATGAAGAACTCGCGCATGTTTGGCATTTGTTTGTGGTGTGTTGTGAAAATCGTGAAGCCTTACAACAGCATTTGGCGGCTAACGGCATTCAAACCTTAATTCACTACCCGATACCACCGCATAAGCAGCAGGCTTATCGCCAATATGCCGAAATACAATTGCCGCTGACCGAGCAGATTCACCAAAAGGTGCTCTCTATTCCGCTCGACCCCACCATGAGTGACGCAGCGATTAAACAATTAATTGATGCTGTAAACGAGTTTGCTGGATGAAGCGTTTACTCAAAGTCACCGCCATGACAGGGTTGTTAACTTTACTCAAAATAGCAATTGGATTTGTAATAGCTAAGGTTGTGGCAATTTATACAGGTCCAACAGGTCTTGCTATGCTGGGTCAGGTGCAAAGCATGGTGGCTAGCCTGAACGGTATTGTTAATGCACCAGTCGGTAGCGGGATTGTGCGTTTTACCGCCGAAAATAAAGATCAAGGTTTTGATGCTTGTGCGCCTTGGTGGCGTGCTTCGCTGCAGTGGGTGCTTTTTATTTCAGCGATATCTATCCCTTGCGGTTTATTCTTTGCCCCACATATTGCCACTTTGTTATTTCAAAATGTGGAATTAAGCTGGTTAGTAATGGTAACTGTGTGTGTGCTACCACTCTCAGTAATTGGCACCCTGTGCAATTCAGTGATTAACGGTCAGCAGTTATATCGCCGTTATATCGGCCTCGGTATGATGTCAGCGTTAATTTCTGGCTGTGTGATGTTAGCCATGATTGTACTGCATAATATTCAAGGTGCCTTATTAGCTGCGGCAGTACAATCGGCCTTAATTGGTGTAGTGATGCTAATGTTTAACCTGCGTCAACCATGGTTTAAGCTCTGCTATTGGTGGGGAGCTACCGACAGCAAGGCTCGAAAGGCTATCGGTGGATATATGCTTATGGCGATTACCAGTGCTTTAACAGTGCCCATATCGCTCATTTTTGTGCGTAATATTTTAATCGGTCATGTCGGTTGGGATGCTGCTGGTCAGTGGCAAGCCGTATGGAAGATCTCTGAAGTTTATCTTAGTATGATTACTATAGCTTTAGGTACCTATTATTTACCACGGCTTTCATCCTTGGTTGGAGTTGAGGCCATCATTGGTGAGATTCATAAAACTGCACGTATAATTATCCCCATAGTAGCTACCATGGCGCTCTGTGTATATATATTACGTGATGTGGTAATTTCATTACTTTTTACTGAAGCATTTCGCAGTGCTCGTGATCTTTTTGCGGTTCAGTTAACTGGCGATGTGATTAAAATTACGGCCTGGCTTTATGCTTACCCTATGTTATCTCGTGGCGCAACAAAGTGGTTTATGGGTACTGAAATAGTATTTACCATTAGCTTTGTAGCCTTGACATATGGGTTAGTTCAAATTCATGGTGTGATGGGGGCAAACATGGCCTATGCGATAAATTATACTATATATTTATTTTTTGTACTTTTTGCTGTCAAAAGGTTTGCGAAATAATGCATGTTGATAAAATTTCAATTATCACTCTCACATACAAAAATTGGCGGCTATTAGATAAGGCGATTGCATCTGTAACCAATCAAATTGTTGATCAAAAATATCAAATTGAATATTTGATTGTTGATGATGGAACTGATGATTTTGATGTTGATTATGTTAGTTCTCTTTTGAATGATACAGGATTAGATTATCAAATAATCGTTAATAAGCACAACATTGGAACTGTAGCGTCATTTAACAACGCCATAAAAAAATCAAGCGGAGATATTATTGTTCCATTGTCTGCAGATGATGAGTTTTTTTATAATGCAACAGTTAATGATATAGTTGCTGAATTTGAAAAGACTAACGATTTGGTTATAACGGGATTACGCGTTCCGATGTTCAATGGCATTGAGCAACCTCCCCTTCCATGTAAAACAGATCTAAAGTTTTTTAAAGATAAAATGACCCTTTTAAGGAGAATCGCAATTGGTGGTAATATTATATCAGGTGCATCTACTTATTATCGCCGCAGCATATTTGATGAGGTTGGTTTTTTTGATGAAAACTTCCATCTTGTTGAGGATTACCCATTTTATCTAAAAATATTAAATAATGGATATAACATTCATTTTTTTAATAAAAAAGTTATAAAGTATGGAACAAATGGCGTTAGTTCAGTTGGTAAGTTGCCTGTATCTATTGCGAATGATTTTGTTAAGTGTGCTAATCTTGTTTTAACTTTAGATTGCATAAGTTTTTTTGAAAAACGTTCTGTATATTTCTCTCGTATTTTAGAAAGAAATGATAAGAAGAAAATTGTTAATATTATCAAATATCCAGAACAGTTAATTTTTTTATTTTGTAATAGATTTTTAAGTAAACTGTTGAAGTGACAGAGCGCATTCAATTATTCTTAATACCTTATAGGCTAAAAAATGGGATTGTTAGTTGATTTTGCCAGAAGCATTATAGATAATCATCTGTGGTTATACTTGAATTTTTCTTTTTTCTTTTTCATTTTACAGTTTTTAATAGTAAAAAAACATCTTTATAGTATTTTTGATCCATTGGTAATGTTCGTTTTTTTTAATGGTTTTTCTTGGTCTACAGTGCTCATGGTTAGTTATGTTAATGATAATTACTTTTATCTTTTTGACATAAGTGTTATCAATCTTTGTTTTTTGATTCCTGCATTATTTTTTAAAAAAATAGATCTTCATCAATTGCATAGTACAATCTTGATGAGAACTAAGTCATTTGACTTTCAAGTTTTTTATGTATTTTTTTTTGTTTTAGCATTTTCAACTATTTCTCTTTGGTTAATTCGTGGTGTGCCATTGTTCTCTGAAAATCCGGATCGAGCTAAATCTGTTTTGTACGAAGAAGGGTTCGGTATTGTTAGGTATATACACTTTGTTATTCCTTTGTTTTGTGTTTTTTTCTCTTTGTTCTGTATTACATATTTAAAAAATAGCATAGTTCGAAAAATTATTTTGGTTACAATTTTATTTTTTTCAATTTTAATTATGTTATCTATGGGCTCTAAATCTTCATTGTTGGCTGTTGTTTTAGTTTGTGGGCTCGTAGGGGTTACGGATTTTAATAATTTAAACGCTAGATTTATCCGGAAAGTATCTTATTTAATTATGATACTAGCTATTTTTTTTGTTTTTTTGGTTTTATTTTTTGTATCGGGCGATAATAGCATTCTAGCACTTCTAAATTTACTCATGATAAGGATGATTGCTTTTGGTGATTCATTCTTTTTTTGGTATCAATATGACTTAGTGAAAGAAATGGAATCAATCAATTTGATCTTTTATTTACTTTCACCTCTTCTTGGAATGTTCAGGTTTATTGAACAAGAGTTTCCACTTGGTTCGCAGTTGGTTTCTGCAGTTACTGGTGAGGATTTGGTCAGTTTTGGGCCTAACGGACAGTTACCAATAGTGATTTCTTTAGTGTCGTCGTACTTTAAATATTTCCTATCTGTTATGTTTGGTTTTTTATTTTTTTTTATTAGGAATAATCTATACTATTTAATACAAAAACTTAGGGTATTCGGTCTGGTTTTGTTTGTAGGCGTGTTCTTTGATCTAACTTATATTTATACTGATATTTTGTTGTTAATGTCAAAAATATATTCTTCGGTTATAACTTTTATCATAATATACTTATTAATGCTTTTTTTAAGGGCTTGTTCTAAAAAATGAAATCAGTTTTAGCGTTGAAGTTTGAATAGTTTCAGTAAAGGGGTGTTGATTTGTTAGCTACTAAGTGCATAGATATTGTTTTGGCTAGTTATAATGGGGCTGAATTCATAGAAGAGCAACTTGCATCAATTGTTAATTGTAATGGCTACAGTCATCTAATTGGTCGAGTTATTATAACTGATGATTTTTCTAGTGATAAAACAAAAGAAATTGTTAGTAAATTTAAAGACAATAAGATCCAAGTTTTCGATAATAAGTTAATGAAAGGTCCCGTTGGAAATTTCGCTTATGGTTTGAGTATTTCAACTGCGCCATTTGTAATGTTTGCAGACCAAGATGATGTTTGGTTTGAAGATAAAATATTAAAATTTTATGAAAAGGCTAAATTATTAGATTCTAATGCTCCAGGTGTTGTCTATTCTGACTTAATTCTCGTTGATGAAAACCTTAATTCATTAGGTTGTACTTTTTTCGAAAATGAAAAAATACCTTTTGATTGGGGGCGGAATGTTTCAAATCTTTATTTTCAAAACGTAGCTCCAGGATGTGCTATGCTCTTGAATCGTAAATGTATCGACAGAATTGTTCCGATAAATAGCGATAAAGTCATGATGCATGATTGGTGGGCATTAATTTTTTCTTCAATGTATTCTAATGTATTTGTCATTAATGAGCCATTGGTTAAATATCGACAGCATAGTAATAATGCTGTTGGGGCTAGTGTATCCAATGGATGGGGTGGTTTTTTTATAAAGGCAAAAAAATCATGGGTCAATTTTCATAGGGCTATTGTTCAGCTTCAACATTTTTATTCTCAATTATCACCTGAAGAAATAGCTTTAATGGATGATTCTGCAGTCAAACGTTTATCTTTTTTTAACGATTATTATAAAGCCAGTTTTTTTCAACGTAGTCAATCTGCAACGGAACTCTCAGTTTATAAATCAGGTTTGTTACGTGATCTTATAACAAGGTTTTTTATTATTGTTGGGTAAGTTAATTATTAGTAGGTAGTAGGTAGTAGGTTGAATTTATGAAGAAGGTATGTGTTCTGCTGGCTGCATATAATGGTGATTTTTCTATTATAAAACAAATGGATACAATTTTGCGGCAAGACATCGTTAATCTTGATGTCGTTATTAGTGTTGATCTAAGTAGTGATTTTACTTTAGCAATTTGTACCAGTTATGCTGATAAATATCCAAATGTTAGTTTATTACCTTATGGTGAACGATTTGGAGGAGCTGGTAAAAACTTTTATCGTTTGCTTAAAGACACCGACCTTACTCATTATGACTACATAGCGTTTAGCGACCAAGATGATATTTGGGCTGAGACTAAGCTATCTAAGGCAATAGAAAAATTACAGCAATATGATTGTTACTCCGCCAATGTTGCTGCCTTTTGGGAGGATGGTCGTGAGGTATTGATTGACAAAGCTCAACCTCAACGCAAGTGGGATTTTTTATTTGAAGCTGCAGGCCCAGGTTGTACCTATGTGTTTAGGCGAGAAGTGGCCATAAAATTTAAAACATGGTTGCTGGGACGCTACGAACTAATTTGTGATGATATAGCTTTACATGACTGGCTGATTTATGCTTTTGCACGAACTCATGGATATCACTGGTTTATCGACCCTGAACCCACGATGCGTTATCGGCAGCATGCGAATAATCAGGTTGGCACTAATAATAGTTTGGTAGCGGCTGGAAAACGTCTGCAAATGATAAAAAGTAAGTGGTATCGTAATCAGGTCACCCAAATTGCCCTGTATTTAGAGTTGCAGCATTTGCCAGTTGTGAAATATGGTTTAAATCAAGGTTATTTAGGTAACTTATATTTGTTGTGTCATCTTAACAAGCTAAGGCGTAGATTGCGCGACAGAGCTGCATTGTCTTTTGTATTAATTTTTAATTTATTTTAAGTTTGAGGCGACACATGATTATGTTAACTGGTGCTACTGGCTTTGTCGGTGATGCAATTTTAACGCAGTTAATACAACTACCTGACTTGGCAATTCGCACCTTTGGTCGGCGTGCAACAGTTAGCTTATCCGCTAATTCTGCGATTAATGTAAGCCATGTGATTGGTAAAATTGACGGTGCTGCTGATTACTCAATGGCTTTTGGTGATATTGATGTGATAATTCATTGCGCTGCACTTGCACATGTGGCTAAAGGTGATGAATTATCTTATCAGCAGATCAATACATTAGGTACCATTGAGCTTGCTAAACAAGCTCGGCAAGCTGGCGCTAAGCGTTTTGTATTTATCAGTTCAATAGGGGTTAATGGTTCATCGACAAAAGCAACCCCATTTTCTGTCGACTCACCAGCACATCCACATAGTGTTTATGCTCAATCTAAATATGATGCTGAAGTAGGACTTAAAAAAATTGCAGCTGAAACAGGGCTTGAGGTTGTTATTGTTAGACCCACACTTGTTTATGGTGCTAATGCACCAGGTAATTTTGGTTCGTTAGATAAATTAGTCAAAAAATTGCCTTTTTTACCTTTTGGATTAACTGCTAATAAACGTGATTTTATTGCTGTACAAAATCTTGCTGATTTACTTATTACTTGTGCGACTCATCCTAAAGCTGCTGGTAAAACCTTTTTAGCTTCTGATGGAAAATCAATTTCGACCAAAGATTTCACTAACGCTATTGCTAAAGGTTTGGGCAAAAAAGTTATTCAGTTACCTATTCCTGTTAGTTTTATGCATTTAGTTGCAAAATTACTTGGTAAATCAACCATGGCTGATCAGCTATTAGGTAATCTCGAAGTTGATTCTAGCGATGCTCAGAGAATATTAGGCTGGCAGCCACCTTATACCATGGAGCAAGCAATGCAGACTTTAAAGGAAGCTAATAAATGATTAGAATTTTAGATTTTTTGATTGCTTTTTTTGGCCTTTTACTGCTTTGGCCTTTATTAATTTTTGTTACCATTATCGGTTTATTTGATACCGGTTCGCCTATTTTTATACAAACTCGTGTTGGTAAGGATAAGAAACCCTTCAAGTTGATTAAGTTTAGAACTATGGGTAAAGACACCGCGTCTGTTGCGAGTCATCTTGCAAGCAATGCTTCGATCACTAAGTTTGGTGGTTTTTTACGTAAGACAAAAATTGATGAACTGCCACAGCTAATTAATGTATTAAAAGGTGAGATGAGTTTGGTTGGCCCGCGGCCCAACTTATTTAACCAGCATGAGTTGATTGTTGAGCGTGATGCGTTAGGAGTTTATAATGTTCAGCCTGGAGTGACAGGATTAGCTCAAGTTCAAAATATTGATATGTCAACGCCAAAGCTGTTAGCTGAGACTGATAAGCAGATGATAGATACTTTGAATATCAAAAATTATTTCAAGTATATCTTAATGACTGTAACAGGTAGTGGTTCTGGTGATGCAGTAAAGTAGTCTTATATATGCGAAATTTGATGATTTTGTCTTAAGTGATGTCAAATTGATATTTTCACTGTTTTTACGTTGAAGATTCGTCTCCATTCTTTTTGTTGTCAACCTGATAGCGTTGTTTTTTTATATCCGGAGCCAATTAAGCTAAGGGTGAGTCAGCTTGAGGTTCACCCTTAGCGATGGCTTAGTACTTAACTTTTCTATAGTTGTGCATTTTAAGCTATTCATAGTGCTATAATCACGTCTCTATAGATTGCGAGTTTTAGTTGTTAACTTCTAACTTATTGACTATAATGTGAATTTTATTTATTTGGAGCGAAAAATGGAGTTTTTGCAAGGCTTGTTCCGCTTAAAACGTGCTCACAAACGTTTGGTGAGCGTTGTTATTGATTCGGTTTTCCTTTGTTTTGCTTTCTGGGCTGCATTATTGGTTCGAGTTGACGATGTCAACGTACTCATTAATGGGGCTTATTGGGTATTACTCATGGTCGTTGTTCCCTTGAGTGTTGCAGGTTTTGTAAAATTAGGCTTGTATCGAGCCGTATTACGTTACATGGGACTACAAGCACTCACTGCAATACTGTTTGGTGTTATTGCCTCAACAATAATTCTTGTTATCGTGGCTTATTACTCTGAGGCGCAATTACCTCGTACAGTGCCTATCATTTACGCTGCTTTTGCCTTAGTTTTTGTTGGAGGGACGCGTGCTATGGTGCGTTCGCTTGTCGGTTCAGGAATGAAGCGGGTTGGTGAGCCGGTAATAATTTATGGCGCTGGGGTGAGTGGTCGCCAATTAGTCACTGCATTAGTTCAGAGTCATGAATATTATCCATTCGCCTTTGTTGATGATGATGAGTCGCTACATGGCATAGTTATCCAAGGTGTTTATGTTCATTCCCCTTCAATTATTAAAAAATTAATCAATCAAAATTCTGCAACTAAAGTTCTTTTGGCTATGCCTAGTGCGCCGCGCTCGCGTCGACAAGAAATTTTATTGCAGCTTGAGCCTTTGGCTGTGCAAGTGCTTACCTTGCCTGCAATGGCTGATTTAGTAAATGGCACCAAACTTTATAGTGATATTAAAGAAGTCGAAATTGATGATTTATTAGGGCGAGATGCTGTAAATCCAAGAGGCGATCTTCTTAGTGCGAATATTCGTAATAAAGTAGTTATGGTAACAGGGGCAGGTGGGTCTATCGGCTCAGAGCTTTGTCGCCAAATACTCAAGCAAAATCCTAAAAAGTTAGTACTCTTTGAACTTTCTGAATATGCCTTATATGCCATTGAACGTGAATTACGCTTAACGGCGCATGAGTTGGGTTTGGATGTCGAAATTTTCCCCATGATGGGTTCAGTTCAACGTGCTAATCGTATAGAAGCAGTGATGAAGGCTTTTAGTGTACAGACTGTCTATCATGCTGCTGCCTACAAACATGTTCCGTTAGTTGAGCACAATGTGGTTGAAGGTGTTCGTAATAATGTGTTTGGTACCTTGTATACAGCTCAAGCCGCCATTGCTGCGAAGGTTGAAACTTTTGTATTGATTTCTACGGATAAAGCTGTGAGGCCGACCAATATCATGGGAACCACTAAGCGTATGGCTGAGTTGGTTCTGCAAGCATTATCAAATTTAAATAATAATACTCGTTTTTGTATGGTTCGTTTTGGTAATGTTTTAGGCTCATCGGGTTCAGTAGTGCCTTTGTTCAGAAGCCAAATTGCCAACGGTGGTCCGGTAACAGTCACTCACCCTGAAATCACTCGTTTTTTTATGACAATACCAGAGGCTTCTCAATTAGTGATCCAAGCTGGTGCTATGGGTAAAGGCGGTGATGTATTTGTGCTGGATATGGGCAAATCAGTTAAAATTGTCGATTTGGCTGCTAAAATGATTCGCTTAAGTGGTTTTGAAGTAAAGGACGATCTAAATCCGGATGGTGATATAACTATAGAGTTCAGTGGCTTACGTCCTGGTGAAAAACTATATGAAGAGTTGCTGATCGGTGATGATGTTACTGGTACTGAGCATGAGCGCATTATGACTGCAAATGAAATATGTTTGCCTTGGAATGAGCTCGAAACTATTCTTAATAGACTAGATAAAGCCTGTCATGAATTTAATCATGAGGTTATCCGCGACATTTTGCTAACAACGCCAACAGGATTTAATCCGACAGATGGTATTTGTGATCTTGTTTGGTTGCAAAAGAAATCAATAACCGCAGTTGAAGTTAAAAAGAAAGTCGTAACTTTAGTTTCTTAGTCGTATTTTTACTTTAAAAGCCAAATCAAGACGATTTGGCTTTTCTGTTTATGGTTATAGGTAAATTTTTAGGGTTATTTTATGTCTAGGAAGTATTTGGTACTGACGGTGTGCGTGGCAAGGTCGGTGAGTTTCCAATTACGCCTGATTTTGCGATGAAGTTAGGTTGGGCTGCGGGTACTGTGCTGGCGTCTAGTGGAACGAAGGAAGTCCTTATCGGTAAAGATACCCGTAGCAGTGGTTATATGCTTGAGTCGGCAATGGAAGCTGGTTTTTCTGCTGCAGGCGTTAATGTTGCGCTTATTGGCCCTATGCCCACACCCGCGGTGGCGTATTTAGCCTCTACATTCCGTGCTGACGCAGGGGTTGTGATCAGCGCATCGCACAATCTATTTTATGATAATGGCATTAAGTTCTTTTCTAATTCCGGCACTAAGTTAAATGATGCCCAAGAACTTGAAATCGAAGCCTTGTTAGAAAAGGCGCTTAACCAGAATGCAATGCAGTGTGTTGCTTCTGAGAAGCTAGGTAAAGTACGCCGTATCGATGATGCTGCTGGTCGCTATATTGAGTTCTGTAAAGGCACATTCCCAAATCATTTGTCTTTAGCGGGATTGAAGATCGTGGTTGATAGCGCCCATGGCGCCGCATATCACATCGCCCCCAATGTTTACCGTGAACTCGGTGCTGAAGTGATTAGCATCAATGATAAACCTAATGGTGTGAATATTAATGATCACTGTGGGGCTACGCATTTAGACAGTTTGCAAACTGCGGTTATGGTGCATGAAGCTGATTCAGGTATTGCGCTTGATGGTGATGCAGACCGTGTCATGTTTGTCGATCACAATGGCCATATAGTTGATGGTGATGAGATTTTATTTATTCTTGCCCAGGCAGCCCACAGCAAAGGTGAAATGACAGGTGGCGTGGTTGGTACCTTAATGTCAAATCTTGGCTTAGAGCTTGCGCTTAAGCAGATGGATATACCTTTTGTTCGGGCTAAAGTAGGTGACCGCTACGTTGTTGAGCAACTTAAGCACACAGGTTGGCAACTGGGCGGCGAAGGTTCTGGGCATATTTTGAGTTTAAAGCATGCTTCAACGGGTGATGGTATTGTGGCGTCCCTGCAGGTACTTAAAGCCATTTTAGAGTCAGGCAAACGTTTAGCCGACATTAAAGCGGGCATGACTAAGTTGCCGCAGGTACTTATTAATGTGCGTTTATCATCAGGCAGTGCCGACAGCATTTTGGCTTTAGACAGTGTTAAGCAAGCCGTGGTAAAAGCAGAAGGGATTTTGGGCGACCAAGGACGCGTACTATTACGTAAGTCCGGCACAGAGCCTTTAATCCGAGTGATGGTGGAGTCAACGGATAATCTGATGACTCAGACTCAAGCTGAATATATCGCAGATGCGGTACGAGCAGCCTAAACCTGAAATTTGTGATGCTTAACTGTTTTAAGTGTTCATTCTTTTTTAAATGCCAATTCATTTGAATTGGCATTTTTGTTTTAGGCTGTTTGATAGATATTTTGTAGGAGTTTTTGGTTATGTGGCAAGGTGTATGCAATTGATTAAGTTATGCTTAGATTAGCCCTCTGATCAAGCTTGATAGCCCAACGACTACAGTACAGGTAGTAAAAGGTGCTGAGCGGTAAATTTTACTTGTTAGGTAGTTAGTACGTCATGTTTAATACTCTTGTCAATCGAGCTCATAGTTACTGTGAGTAAATAAAGGAAAGGCTTAAATGAAAATCGCAATTGCTGGAACTGGGTATGTTGGTTTATCAAATGCCATGCTTCTTGCACAGCATAATAATGTAATTGCAGTTGATATTGTTCAAGAGAAAATTGACTTACTCAATAATAAAATATCGCCAATTGTTGATGCAGAAATTTCTGAATTTTTAGTTGATAAATCGCTGAGTTTTTCTGCTACCTTGGATAAAAAGTTAGCCTATCAAGATGCTGAGTTTGTCATTATTGCTACGCCTACGGATTATGATCCCAAAACTAATTATTTTAATACATCCTCCGTTGAGGTAGTGATCCATGATGTGTTAACGATCAACCCTAATGCGGTAATGGTGATTAAATCAACTGTACCGGTGGGATTTACTGCTAAGGTTAAGCAAAAATTCCATTGTGATAATATTATTTTTTCGCCCGAGTTTTTGCGTGAGGGTCGGGCGCTTTATGATAACTTGTATCCATCACGAATTATCGTGGGTGAACTCAGTGAGCGCGCAAGCGTTTTTGCTGATTTACTCGTGCAAGGTGCTGTAAAGAAAGACATTCAAGTATTATTTACCGACTCAACTGAGGCTGAAGCAGTTAAGTTGTTTTCAAATACTTACCTTGCTATGCGAGTGGCTTTCTTTAATGAGCTTGATACTTATGCCGAGACTCGTGGATTAGATACCCGACAAATTATTGAGGGAGTGTGTTTAGATCCTCGAATAGGCAATCACTACAATAATCCTTCGTTTGGTTATGGTGGCTATTGTCTACCAAAAGATACTAAACAGCTTAGAGCAAATTATGCGGATGTACCTAATAGTATTATCGGGGCGATTGTTGATTCTAATACTACCCGTAAGGACTTTATTGCTGATTCAATTCTAAGCCGTAATCCTCGAACGGTAGGTATCTATCGCCTGATCATGAAATCAGGCTCCGATAACTTCCGAGCCTCAAGCATTCAAGGGATTATGAAACGCCTTAAAGCGAAGGGATTAGAGGTAATAGTCTATGAGCCTGTACTACACGAGAATGAGTTTTTTCATTCTCGTGTAGTGAGAGATCTTGCTGAATTTAAAATTGAAGCCGATGTTATTATATCTAATCGCATGGCAGCAGAACTCTCCGATGTTATTGACAAGGTTTATACCCGTGATTTATTCGGTAGCGATTGATTTTATTGGGTAAGTGCTGAATTTAGGATGTGAAAATGAAATATTTAGTGACAGGTGCAGCAGGTTTTATTGGAGCGAAGGTTTGTGAAAGGTTGTTGGCTTGTGGTCATACTGTTACTGGTATTGATAATTTAAATGACTATTATGATGTGTCTTTGAAATTAGCTCGGTTAGCATTTATCGTCAGTGATACTTCATTTACATTTATTAAGTTGGATATAGCGGACCGTGACCTTGTTTCGCGTTTATTTATTAATGAACGTTTTGATCGGGTTATACATTTAGCGGCGCAGGCTGGTGTTCGTTATTCAATTGAAAATCCAATGGCCTATGCTGATAGTAACTTAGTGGGCCATCTTAATATTTTAGAAGGGTGTCGACATACAAAAGTACAGCATTTGATTTATGCTTCATCTAGCTCTGTTTACGGCCTAAATGAAAAAACACCATTTTCAACCTCTGATTCTGTTGATCATCCTGTATCCTTATATGCGGCGACCAAAAAGTCTAATGAGTTGATGGCACATAGTTATTCGCACTTATACAATATGCCTACCACTGGCTTGCGATTTTTTACTGTGTATGGCCCTTGGGGGCGACCTGATATGGCGCCCTTTATTTTCACTAAGAAAATACTAGAAGGTCAACCAATTGATATTAATAATAACGGTGATATGTGGCGTGATTTTACCCATGTTGACGATATTGTTGAAGGGGTTGTGCGTATTGCAGATGTGATACCTAGGCGTAATGAACATTGGAAGGTTGAAACTGGCACGCCCGCTGGCAGCTCTGCCCCTTATAAAGTGTATAATATCGGCCATGGAAGCCCGATTAATTTGATGGATTTTATCCAAGAGATTGAAAGGGCGTTAGGTAGAGAAGCCATTAAAAATTACAGGGAAATGCAGGCCGGTGATGTTTATAAAACCTATGCCGATACGGCGGACCTGTTCATTGCAACTGGCTATAAAGCTAAAGTTAGCGTTCGAGAAGGCGTTCAGAGTGTCGTTCATTGGTATCGTACTTACTACAAAGTGAGTTAACTTTGTTAGAGCTAATATAGATGTACACGCTTTTATGATGGCCGAATTTTTTAGATTCGGCTTTTTGTTTTGCTAACCTTTTACTTTTTGGGTTAGCGATATGCGAATACGCATTACCAGTGGAGCCTGCTTTATCGGTTCTGCCTTGGTCTTTATGCTGATTGGTCAAACGACGTTACAGACCTGGGCATGATGTGCGTTATGCCATTGATGCGAGCAAGATCCAGCGAGAACTTGGTTGGCAACCATTAGAGTCCTTCGATTCTGGGCTCAGAAAAACCGTCGAGTGGATAGTGGCTCGGTATTTTAACGCGCCAATTGAGTAATATTGGAACTTAACCTGCAAATACTGTTATAGAGGACTGGCAGTAATAGACACTTTAAGTAGTCTACTTGGTCTTGTTGTTTTTAACGTTATACCATCGCCTTGTTGGAAAACGAGAATATCATAGGGCATGATCTTGATAAGCTTGCCATTGTGCTCCCATGTCATGGTATCTAAGCAGCAAAGTATTTGGATGATAGGGACGTAAGCTTCAGTTTTTTGCAGTTCATTTGGATAGTTGTTTGAGGTTGCAATCTGTTCTTCGATAAATGTGTCATCAAAGCTAAGTTTTTGCGTATGCGCTTTAAATGCGCCGCGTTTGGTCATGACATTGAAATCAATAACATCACTGCCTAATAATTGACTTGTTATTGAGGTTTCACCAGTAAAGCAGAATGGGCTATCTGTGGGTGTGAGTCGTTTATACTCAGTTGTATCTGTATTTCCTGATATCTTTTCTCCAGCTCCAAGGCCATTTATCTGTTTTGTCCTTTCATGACTATTGATGCTGAGTTCAACACCATCACCTTTCAGAATGACCAGTTGCCTGTCTATGCCAATAAATGATGAAAAAGGTCCGTTGCTGCTAATACTTGCAATGCTGATCCGATAATCAAATTCAGTAAGTTCGGCATTGATGGGGGAAATGAGTAGCTGTTTTGTGCTTCCACCACCATTTTTCCATGGCGTTGATGGGCAATCTTGATAGCGGATCAGTTGCATGGTGTTATTCAAAATAACCTCTTTATTATTTAAGAAGGTTTGTTTCGCCTTTCTTAGCTTCACAACTTCTAAAGCATCGCTTTGCGGTTGCAGAACATTTCTGCGTGACTTATGGATAACGGTACGGAGGCTTTGCTCTTACGGTAAGTGCAGCGTTCCGTTATCCATAATCTAATACCGCAGCTGAGTGCTAGCTGCCAGCTCTGCTTTTATAGACCTTTCTTTTTCAACACATAATTTGCAGCAAGTTCGCCGGTGATCCGTTTGCCTTCAGTGTCTAACATGATCAACTGATTTTCACCGACCAAATATTGTGTACCATCTTCTAGAGTGATTTTCTGGCCCAGTTCGTCCCATGTCACTTTACCCATCAGTTTTAAAATCTTTTCATCTTTACCTAAATAAACTGTTTCTTGAACAAAGCTATTATCAGCTTGCAAAGTGATTAGGGTTTGCATTCCTTCACAACTGGCGCAAGGCAATACGCCTTCATAACTACCAGCCCAATCGAGCGAGTTTTGGCTGGTATCACCTACTGGGATGGATTTTGCCGCTTCTGTTTGAGCTTGGGCTGTATTGACTGCCGTTTCTTCTTTTGGGGCTTCTGAGCAAGCCGTGGTGAATAAAGCCAGCAGTGCGATGTAACATAGTGATTTTTTCATAGTAGCTCCAATAGAAATTTTGGGAATTATGCATCAAGTGCACTCATCATACCCGCCAAGGCTAGGATAGGCTAACTTTTGCTATTTCTATTTTTATAACAATAGCTTAAGTTGTTTTTGTGTGGGTTTTAAGTGGCCACTATGTTAGTTGTTAGTCCTAAGCGGTAATTAATGGGATGATAATTTATCCTTTGAAACTAGTCACTTTCAAGATTGAATCTATACTAAAACGTAACTATTCATCGTAAACGGTGGTTTTGTGGCGTTATTTAAGAAAAGTGCTGATGTTATCGAAGATACATCCCATAAGCCTAAACAAGGCATTTGGAAGGTGGCCATTATTGATGATGAACCTGGGATCCATGATGTAACTCGATTTGCGCTAAAAAATCTGACCTTAGATAATCGAGTCTTGCAGTTCTACTCCTGTTACAGCGCTACTGAAGGTTTAACATTATTTCAAACTGAATCAGATATCGCTTTGGCCTTTATTGATGTCGTCATGGAAACCGATCATGCAGGCTTAGAGTTAGTCCAAAAAATTCGCACTGAATTAAATAACCACAGTACCCGCATCATTTTACGTACGGGCCAGCCAGGGCAAGCACCTGAAGAGCAAGTTATTCGGGATTTTGACATTAATGATTATAAAGCTAAAACAGAGCTCACCGCGGCTCGGCTTAAGTCTTGTGTGTACACCTCATTGCGCTCCTATCGCGATATAAAAATTATCGAGCAAAGCCAAAAGGGGATGGAGAAAGTGATTGCTGCTTCCACCTCTGTACTTAAGAGCCATACATTGCATAACTTTGGTAGTGCAGTGCTCGAACAGACCTTGCAGCTGCTCAATCTTGAAAGCTCGGCACTTTATCTCACGAGTTATCATCAAGACCTTTACCTCGATACTCAAATGAATCTGCTGGCCGCCACGGGAGATATGATCAGTTACTTTGAAGGTGGCAGCGTTGAGACTCTGCCAGGGGATGTGCGTGAACATATTATTGAAGCTATAGCGCTAAAAACCTCGCTGATCCGTGACAATATTTATGTTGGATTTTATGAGCTTAGTGGTCATGTCACCAGTATTCTCTATTTACAACACAACACTAAGTTAACGGATTTTCAAGTCAGCATTCTTGAGCTATTTGCGGCAAATGTGAGCTTAACCTTTGAGAACTTGTCGGGCCGCGAAAATGTGCAGCAGACACAAAGGGAGCTAATTTTAATCATTGGAGATGCCATTGAGCAGCGCAGTAAGGAGACTGGAGCCCATGTGCGCCGAGTAGCGCGCATGACAGAAATGCTCGCGATTGCTATTGGTATGAAGGCAGACTTTATCGAAACCATTCGTTATGCGGCGCCTCTTCATGATGTAGGCAAAATCGGTATCCCTGAGAGTATTTTACATAAGCCCGGTAAACTCGATGCCGAGGAATGGGCGATTATGCAAACCCACGCAGAGAAGGGTTATAACCTGTTGGTTGGCTCAAATCGTATCATTGCCAAAATGGGCGCTAGAATTGCTTATACTCACCATGAACGTTGGGATGGGCAAGGTTATCCCCGTGGGCTATCGCAGGAAGACATTCCTATTGAAGGCCGCCTGATGGCGATTGTTGATGTAATTGATGCTTTGCTTTCCAAGCGAAGTTACAAAGAGGCTTGGTCTGTTGAGGCGGTGCGCGAGTACATCTTAGCGCAATCGGGTAAACAGTTTGATCCCGTGTTATGTGAAGCAAGCCTTGATTTGTTAGATGTGTTTGCCTCCCTACATATTCATATTCCGGACGAGCCGCTATGACCCGAATGCTTGATCGAATTTTATTTGATGTCAGTAAGTCTCAGGTTATTGATGAGGGTGATCTCATTCAAGCATCACAACTTATCGTGAGCTCAATTTGTAAGGGATTACTGATATCTCGGGCGGGCATTTGGTTGTTGAGTCCGGATAATCAGAGCATCACTTGTTATTATTCACTCGACAATCAGCAGCCACAAGAAGCGTTAGTGCTCACTCGCGCGCAGTTTCCCCATTACTTTAGCCTGCTCGACAATGAGCGTACAATTGTCGCCAATAAGGCGCAAACGGATCCCGCCACTAAAGAATTTGTCGAAACCTATCTGAAACCGAATCAGATCTGCTCTTTGTTGGATAGTCCTATTCGTCACCACGGAAAAATGGTGGGGATTATTTGTTCTGAACATCAGGGCGAGGCGAGGGAATGGACTCGGGATGAGAAGGCCTTTGCCTCGGCACTAGCCGACCTTTTTGGCCGAGCCATGAGTGCTAAAGAGATCATTGAATATCAGCAACAGCTCAAGCTCATTAATACCGATCTTGAGCATAAAGTTGAGCTGCGCACCGCAGAGCTTGAAACGGCATTATCGACTTTAAAATCAACCCAAAAGCACTTAATTGAAAATGAAAAAATGGCGGCCTTAGGCAGCTTAGTCGCCGGTGTTGCCCATGAAGTGAACACCCCCCTTGGCATAGCTGTCACATCAGTGACTCATTGTTTGGATGAGTTATCCCTATTGAAAGGACTCTTTGAGAAAAACGAGCTTGATGAGGATAAATTTGTCAGCTTTATCAATACAATGCAGGATGGTTTATGCTTAATTGAGCGTAATCTTTCCCGCGCTGCAGAACTGGTGCATAACTTCAAGCGTACTGCGGCAGACCAATCGATACTTGAACGCGAGCGCTTTAATCTGAAGAATTACATTTTTCAAATATTTAGTTCATTAAAACCCTTGATGCGTAAGAAAAATATTACTTTAAAAGTTGAACTTGACGATAATATTTTTATTGATTCTTACCCCGGTGCGATCGCACAAATTTTCACTAACTTAGTCGCGAACAGTTTTCGCCATGCTTTTCCCGATGATTTTGTCGGTGATAAGCAAATTGTGATAGTAGTTGAAAAAATGGCTTCGCAGATCAAGATGATTTATGAAGATAATGGTGTAGGCATGTCAGATGAAGTGAAAGCCAAAGCATTCGAGCCCTTTTTTACCACCGCAAGGCAGAGTGGTGGAACAGGTTTGGGGATGTCGATTATTTATAATCTGATCACACAAAAACTGAATGGTAATGTGTCACTCTTCTCAGCGCCTAATCAGGGGTTACGTATTGAGATGCTGATCCCTGAAAGTAGTAAGGGTTGAGATAGGTTAGCGTCTTCTTATATGTTTATTAAGTAAAAGACGAATTGAAATCTTACTGAGCCAAAATGGTATTTAGCTTTTGCGGTTTAATATTCTGTTGTGTTGTTTTTCCTGCATTAACAGCCAACAGCCCTGTTATCTGTTCTTCCTGCTCGCGACATTTTGTATGCTACAATCTTGGCACTTCAACATGGCTTATCAATCCTAAATATTTCAATGAGAAAAGGCATTTTACTGGCGGGCGGTACTGGCTCGCGTCTTTATCCTATGACGCAGGTTGTCTGTAAGCAATTACTGCCCATTTATGATAAACCAATGATTTATTACCCACTTGTCACCCTGATGCAGGCTGATATACGGCATATTTTGATCATTTGTACTCCCCACGATTTACCACTGTTTTATGCATTACTCGGTGATGGTAGTCATTGGGGACTTAAGCTGCAATATGCCGAACAAGCCTCTCCGAAGGGATTGGCTGAAGCACTCATTATCGCCGAGCCATTTTTAGCGGGTGATGCCTGTGCGCTTATTCTTGGGGATAACCTATTCTATGGTCAGCACTTAACGGTAAATTTGCAACATGCTTGGCAAGGCCAATCTGGGGCGACCGTTTTTGGTTACCATGTGGCGAACCCTAACGCTTATGGTGTCGTTGAGTTCGATGACACAGGTAAAGTGCTTTCTATCGAAGAGAAACCTCTGCAGCCTCGTTCACGTTACGCTATGCCTGGCTTGTATTTTTTTGACGGCAGAGCTGCAATATTTGCAAAAATGGTTTTACCTTCGGCAAGGGGGGAGTTAGAGATTGTCGATGTTATCACTCGTTATTTAGCTTTGGGAGAGTTACGGGTCGATATTCTAGGACGTGGGACGGCTTGGTTAGATACTGGTACGCCTGATGCCATGGCCGAGGCGACACAATTTGTTGCTGCCATTGAGAAACGACAAGGGCTAAAAATCAATTGCCCTGAAGAGATTGCATTTCGCAGCGGTTGGATCAATGCGCAGCAATTAGTTGAATTAGCTCAGCCTTTACTCAAAAGTGGTTATGGTGAGTATTTGCTCGGCTTACTCGATAAGCAGGTATTTGATGAAATGTAGTGCAACTGAGTTAGCCGAAGTGTTGGTGTTTGAACCGCAAGTCTTTGGAGATGAACGCGGTTTCTTTATGGAGACGTTTAGGCAATCCTATTTTGATGCCTGCTTTGCACAGCGGGGATTAGAGTCATGTGTGTTCGTGCAGGAGAATCATAGTCGCTCACAACGTAATGTCCTGCGAGGCTTGCATTTTCAACAGCTTAAGCCACAAGGTAAATTGGTGCGAGTTTGTGCTGGGAGCATCTTTGATGTAGCCGTCGATATACGGGCCGACTCGGCCACCTATGGAAAATGGGTTGGGCGAGTGCTATCGGCAGTGAATCATCTGCAAATGTGGATCCCACCGGGCTTTGCGCACGGTTTTTATGTTCTTAGTGATTATGCAGATGTTATTTATCAATGTACCCAATATTATGATCCTGAAGATGAAAGCGTTTTAGCTTGGAACTGTGCCGAGTTTGCCATTGATTGGCCATTAATCGCCGCACCGATTTTATCCACCAGAGATAGCATCGCCAGCACACCCTCATAAAGCCAATCACTGTTTGTATTAAAAGGAATGACAATGAGTTTATTATTTTCGCCTTTAACCTTAGGTCAACTCGAGTTAGCCAACCGCATTATCATCGCGCCAATGTGTCAGTATTCGGCAGAAAACGGCCAAGCAACCGATTGGCATACGATTCATTTAGGGAGCATGGCGTTATCGGGTGCGGGAATGCTCATTTTAGAGGCTACCGCTGTTCTGCCCAATGGCCGAATTTCCTATGCAGATTTAGGCCTATGGGATGACAAAACGGAGGCTGCTTTAGATAAAACCCTCAAATCTATTCGCAAGTATTCAAGTATGCCAATGGCGATACAACTCGCCCATGCGGGGCGTAAAGCATCAACTCGAAAACCTTGGGAAGGTTGCGGCACTATTGCACCCGATGAACATAATGGTTGGCAGACGATAGCACCTTCCGCGCAGGCTTTTAACGAAGGTACAGCATTACCGAGTGCAATGACATTGGATGAAATTGATGAGCTTATATTGGCATTTGTCAGTTCGGCGCAACGTGCCGAACGATTAGGGCTTGATGCGATTGAACTCCATGCTGCCCACGGTTATTTACTCCATCAATTTTTATCCCCACTATCGAATCAACGCATTGACCAATATGGTGGCTGTTTAGAAAATCGTTTGAGTTTATTGTTGGCCGTGTTCGATGCAATTAAAGCAGTGATATCGCCTAAGATGGCACTCGGTGTGCGGATTTCGGCAACCGATTGGGTTGATGGCGGTTGGGATTTAACCCAAAGCCTAGTATTGGCAAAAGCATTAGAGGCCCGAGGCTGTGATTTTATCCATGTGAGTACCGGTGGATTAAGTCCGCTACAACAAATCCCTGTTGCAGAACACTTTCAAGTGCCTTTTGCCGAAGCCATTAAAGCTGAGGTAAACACACCTGTGATTGCCGTGGGATTAATTACGGATGCCAATAAAGCAGAAACTATTCTGGCACACGGGCAGGCTGATGCTATTGCACTTGCTCGCACTATGCTCTATGACCCACATTGGCCTTGGCATGCGGCAGCAATATTAGGTGCAACTGTGAAAGCGCCGCCACAGTACTTACGTTCATCGCCACATGGGATTAAATCGCCAATAAAGTAGTGAGCTAATTTGGCAGTGCAGATTTTACTATTGTAAGTTAGTCCTAATGGCAGAAAACAAAACGGGCAAGAATTATCTTGCCCGTTTTGAGGTTTTACTGCGTACTAATTATTTAATGGGGTCAACACTGGGTCTGGTATACCAAGGCGCACGTGCATCAGTTACATCGAACAAGTTGTACTTACGGCCAAGCATTTGACCGCCGTCGCGGGTCAACGGCATCCATGATAGGAAAGCACGACTATGGGTAGACTTAACCGTCATTAGATCGAATGGGATTGAAATATAGAATCCCTTGGTAAAGCTTCCCTCACCGTATTCATCTGCCGATAGATTAGTTTTAGTCGCAAATGCGCCGACGATAACACCACTATCAAACTGTTTAGAGAAATCAACCGTCACGCCTTTATCTTCGGTGAGATATTGTCCAGCACTGACTCTGAGTAAGGTATTAGGAAACCACTCAGGTTGGTAATAAGCCGTTGCATGTCCAGTCACTACGCCAGTCTGAACTCGATAGGCACGATTGGTCAGCGGGTCAAATTGATTTTCATCCTTAAAGAACCCAAACATGCTATCGGGATCTCGCTGTTTAGCATAGTTAATATCGAACCCAAAGGCCCACTGACTATTAAGTGGGCGATATAGAAACTCAGTACCAACACCGCCATACATCATCTCTAAATAGCCACCATAGGCTTGATAGGAAATATTATCGCTAAGATTGTCCATCCAAGTGAGTTGCAGGTTATTAACTCTCACTGGGTTATCGTGAACATATTGACGGATTAAGGTTCTTACGCGTTTTAAGTCGGTGCCGTCTGGTGGCACGTCATATAAAAACTTATCGTAGTTATCGTATAAATTAAGGTAGAGAGAACCGCCAAATTCGAAGTTATCGGTAAATCGATAGTTGGCACTACCTGTAACACCGATATTAAACATGTAGAAGCTTTCTGAACCACCGAAGGATTGCACCATAGTCGGTGAAATATCAAAGCCAAGCTTGTCTAACCAATTTTTGTCTGAGTTTGTGACTAGTTGGCCTTGAGGTAATGAAGGGACACTGACTTGACTTGCGTCTGCTATCTTCGCATTCAGATAGCCAAAACTTGCTACTTGCGCAAATTTTTCCGCATTAATACGAGTTTCGGTAATTGGCTGGCTATAGTGAGTTTCAATCAAGCGATACTCTTTGATTCGAGTTAGATCGCTACTGTTGGCGAGTATGGTTGCCGCCCTTTGATGGGCTTCATTTCTATCTCGAAACTTAGTTTGCTCACCAACGACAGTGATGCTGTCAGAGTCAAGGTAAATTTTAGGATTGTTATAGCCCGCAATGGATTGTAGATCCTGTGCTACTTTCGACCAGTTAATTGCTGTTTCTAACATGCCCTCTTGTGGCTGTATTAAATGAACGTCAGCGATTTCTTTTGTGGTATCTAAGGTGGCGCTGGCTATTGCAGGCGTTTGTTCAGAAGAATTAACACTATCTAATGGCGTATTGGTTGTTTGCACATGTGTTAACGGTGCCGCAGGAATTGGCTTATATTTCGCTGCAGCAGGATCGCGTTTAATCTGTGTTAACTCATTAAAATTCGTTTGTAGGCTAAAACCAAGCGTCCAAGTGTTTCCGCGCTCATAGCTTAAGTGCAGATCTCCCCAGTCTCCGAACCGATATAATAGGCCATAGTTAAATTTGCTGTCCTGTGGCATAGCAATACCGCCGCGAACAACTGGAAAGTCGGATTGGTAGTCGTTACCATCGTATTCGACTTTGACGCGTAGTGGGTCCCAAGGCGTTTGATATTCGACACCGCCGAAGAGGGCCGCACAACCTTTAAACCAACGTTGATAATCAACTGTGCCACCTTTACCACCATAGGACGTATCTCGATCGCAGTTATAGTTGAGATCTTTTTTATCCGATGTCAGGTTGCCGCTATTACCGATATATCCCCAGCCAATACCTAAGGTGAAATCTAACGGCCCAACTCGTTTAGTCGCCGCAATAAACTCAGCATCGAATAATCCGGTGCCACCAAAGTCGCGGACACCAATCGAGGTTTCTGGTAGCCAGTTGCTTTCTTCAAGTAGACGGACTTTAAAGTCTATGCCCTTATCCGTGTATTTTGTGTTTCCACTAAAACTGGGGTCGCTACTATAGAGTAAGTCTTGTACTTGGGTATAACGAACTGTGGTTTCAAACCAAGGGAAAAGTTGTACAGAGGCCGTAAAGTGTTGGTATTCGTCGTTATAGCTAGTGGCAAAATTAAACTCGCCTTCAGGTGCCATACGCCCCGTTGGCATCTGCATTAAACCAACACCGCCAAAATCTGATTGCGAGGCTAAGAGTGTGGGATAGCTAAATTCATCGGCAGTCGCATGTAATAGTGGCAAAAGTGCCAAAGATAGTGCGGATAGACGACCTAAAGAATGGAGAGAGTTTTTCATTACAGAGCCCGATTCCTGAGTAATTCAATCATGTTTTCATTCAAACTCGTGTCGTCACCAAAGCCGCTTGAAAACTCAACGTAAAGTGTTGCCCCAGGTGCAATATCCTGAGTCTGATGGTTCCAATAGGCGATAGGTTGTTTTATTGCCTGTCCATCGGGTTGAATTATCCATATAAAACTAGTTTCAGCATTATCGAGTATGCCTGCTTGCTTGAGGTAATCTTTGCTACTTAGTTGATTCTGCCATGTAAAACTCCCCGTTTGAGCCACTGCACCAAGTACCGTGACGGTTGTTGGACGAGGCGGTAAAACTAATAGAAAACGACCATTAATCAGCGCATTATACGAATCATTAATTCGAATAACATCAACATCCAGTGGTTGTATTACACGTTGTCCAAGTTTTAAGTTGCGAATGAATTGTGCAAGTTTAGCTAGCTTGGCGATGTAAGCACTGTCGTCTTTAGCTTCGCCCATTTTGGATAGCAGGGTTAAGACTTGCTGGCGTTTAGTCTCTAATACGGCGGTATTCTCAATATCGAGTAATGCTGCACCTAACCAATAAATAGGCACGACTTCATTTTGATTGGTCTTATTATATTTTGGAAGTTGGACTAATCCATCTTGCACTATTTGCTCAATACGCACTGCTGCAGGATAGTTCAGTTGAACCTGAGCATCTTGATTTATTGATGTGCTGATGAATAGCTGAGTTTCAGCCTGAACAGTTGTCGTTAATACCGAACTAAGTACAAGTGCCAATGGCGCTATGTAATATCTCATAATGGTTCCACTAGGATGCAAATGGCTTAAGTAAAGTGATATCAATAAAAGGTAGATTTGGTGCTATCTTCTGGCGACTTTTAATGACGTGTCCATTATCTGGCTTTAACCAAAATTCATTTTGATACTGGATATTCAGGCCTTCCACTGATACTAGCTCACTGTAATGCAGTGCTTGAGTTGGCGTATCGTTGATGAGTATCTCTTCCTCGGCAATAAAAGCAAACTGCGACTTAATCTTATATCCATAGTGGTATCTTGGCTGCCAATCAATAGTTCGAGTCCAAGTTTTAGGAGTACTGCTTAAATGCAAGCCCAAGAGAATAGGATCGGGTTCAGAGCTTTCTATTGCGGCTAAATTGCCAGTAAGTAGACTTTGAGTTTTTACTAAACGTCCGTTCACCGTCACTAACATAGCGTTATCCGCGGAGAGCCATTTTAGCTCAATTACTTTCGGTACGGGTCTGACTGGGGTGAGAGTTTGTTTCGGTTCCGCAAAGGCTAAAACAACAAATGCTTGGGGGGTGTCATCAATCTTGACATAAATGCTGGCATAGGGATTAGCTTTCACTTGCTCGGTTGTGAGCTTAACATCGCTATCTCCAACGAAAGCCAATTTCATCGTATCGTTGAGGGCGCTAATTCGTTGACTACAGCCAGAAATTCCCATTAATGCAATGGAGGCTGTGAGTAGTGATAGTAGTTTTTTATTTATACGCATCCGAGTTGCTTATTCTCAATAGTCATAAATATCAAATGTAGAGAGAGGTGAGATTTATTTCAAGAAATGGAGTAATTCTCACGTTTCTCTAGAGAAACAAAAAAAACAACCGCCAGTAGGCGGTTGTTTGATAGCTATATCAGACTGATTAGTTGCCAGTACCAGTGGTAGTGTTAGTACCTGTACTCGTGATTGGGTTGCCATCAGAGCTGTTAGAGATTGCAACAGCACCGGCAATTGCAGCACCAGCAGCAACAGAACCAGCAACGATTAAACCAGTGCTGTTAGCTGCAGCGTTAGCGCCTGCTGCTTTGCCTTCAACTGCATTTGCAGCCATAGAGCTGAATGCTGTCATTGCAACGATAAGTGCTAGTGAAGTTTTTTTCATCGTGATTCCCTTTTTGAAAAAATGTGCATGATTTTTTGATAATCTAGTACAGCATAGTAAGCGATGCAAACAAAATTATCAATGTTAAATCCATCTTCTTGCTCATGCGAAAGTTTGAATTTCGGCACTAATATTCAAGCTATATCTATCCATTTTGCATGATTTTTAGTGAAGAAACTGATTAAGTCGTTAGCTTATTTTAAACAAAAGAAATCTTTAAGTTCATCGATATTTTCCATGGCATCTTTATAGCCTAAGTCGATTAAAGCGCTGGTATATGTTTTTTCGAAGAGTAGGTAGGACACAATACTTGAGTCTGATTGCCTGTCTATACCAATGAAGCCGAGTAAGGTTTTAACGGCCCATGGCATGTCGTCATAGAAGCGGGCAGCAATTTTGCTGAGATCTTCGCTAGGTTTGATGACTAGGGCTTTAATTGGATGCAAGGCGAGTTTGTTACGGCTTGACTCAGGGATCAGGCTTAAAGTGTTATTGATCCTTTCTAGTCTCTCAAGGTCGCTATTTAAGGTATCTGAAAAGATGGTATCGAGCAGATGACCTGCTATGGTCGCTGTTTTTGGGTGATATTCTAGTTCCATAGGAAAGTGCTTGTGCGGGCTCTCTAAGTTAATGACTAAGAGTTTTTCGGCGCCTAAATGAATAGGGCTTGAGAGCGGTGCTAGCTGATGGACTGAACCATCACCATAATAGGCTTGGTTGAGTTTAATGGATGGAAATACCATAGGGATTGCCGAACTGGCGAGTAGGTGCTCGGTATTGAGCATGATACGTTCGCCACTGCGACGGGCACGGGTCCAGTTTTCGATTTCTTTCGCGGCTTGAAAAAAGGTCACTGAGCGAGAGTTATTATAACAAGAGGCATCCACACTCAGCGCCGTCAGTGAGCCATTACGGATATTGCGGTCGATACGTTTAAAGTCGATGAGCTCATTGAGTAAGCCTCTTAGCGGATCATTATCGAGCAGACTGCCTGCATCGGTATTGACCTTATCATCTTGCATGCCTTTGAGGGCCATTTTCGTTAGATGGCTGAGAACGCCTGTGATCGAAGCTTGGTAGACTTTTCTAGTTTCAAAGTGACGCCAAACCCATTCGAGTTTTCTGACACCAAGGTGAAAGCAAGAGGCATGGGTAGCGATAGCGGTGCCATTGATGGCACCCGCAGAGGTTCCGCAAATAATTTTAAAGGGAATACCATGATTGCGTGGATAAAGCTGGACCAGTGCTTTTAGCACGCCGACTTGGTAGGCGGCCCTAGCGCCGCCACCGCCTAAGACTAATGCAGTTGATGTTGGCAATCTTCAGACTCAATTTATTGTTTTAATAGTTTTATTAAAGCAACGCCCCCCTATAAAAAGCAAGTCGGTAGACTCAATTAGTTGTAAATTTCGATTTATCGTTTATTCGATTGTTGGAACATTTCGCTTTAGACAATTACTCCGCAGTAACCTTGGTCGTTTTGCTGAGGCCAAAGCAATGCTCCGATGTTGGAAACTCACCCATTCTCACTTCTTGGGCATATTGGGCGCAGGCCTTAGTGATCAATGGTCCTAAGTCGATATAGCGTTTAGCAAATTTAGGCGTGTAGTCAGAAAATAAGCCTAAGATATCCTCAGTCACGAGCACTTGACCATCGCAGGCGGGTGAGGCACCAATGCCTATGACTGGGATTGAGACTCCTGCCGTCACTGTGCGCGCCGCGAGCTCGGATGTGCCTTCAATCAGTATGCTAAAAGCGCCTGCTTGCTCAAAGTCTTTCGCTAAACTAACGAGGGCTTCGATGGCGGCAGCATCCCTTGCTTGGGTTTTAAATCCACCCAATTGATTCACGTGTTGCGGCATTAATCCTATGTGTGGCATTACAGGGATCCCTCGCTGGGTTAAAAAACGAGTGGTGTCGAGCATCTCTGCGCCACCCTCGAGTTTTACCGCCTGCGCGCCTGTGCGTATTAATACTTGGCTGGCATGTTTGAAGGCTTGCTGAGGCGATTCTTGATAACTCCCAAAGGGCATATCGATAATAACGCAGGCATGTGCTGCGCCGCGAGTGACAGCAAGACCATGATTAATCATCATTTCTAAGGTGACCCCGAGTGTAGAGTCTTGCCCATAAACCACCATGCCGACGGAGTCGCCGACGATAATCATATCCACATGGGGATCGATAATTTCTGCCATCGGCTTTTCATAGGCGGTTAGAGCAACTATGGGGGTTTTACCTTTCATTTTTTTTAATGTAACGGGCGTTACGCGATTTTTATCCATGTGGATACTCATGTCATCTCCAATTTATTCAGTCTGATATGACATGTTAGCGTTTGCAGCTTTGGCTTTAGCTCGATAGATTGACTTAATGTCTAGATATAAAGACACTTCTTTGCATAAAGGTACTTCTAAACAAAGAGGCTCGATAATATGAAAAGAAGCTTCGATATAAAAATCACCTTGGGCGATAACACCTTGAATCAAGTCACTGACACTCATTTATCCCAGCAGCATATTACTCAGTACACGCAGGTTGCACCTTCACGTTTAGCCGCCGCAGGGCTAAGTGCCTCCATCATGTTGCTTAAGCGAACACTCAAGCCGTTTGAACATGTGCAGCGCCATAGTCATTCTTGGGGACAGGTCATTTATGCCAGTCAAGGTGTGTTGAGTGTGATCACGCCTGCTGGGCGTTACATTGTGCCGCCGGAGCAAGCGGTGTGGGTGCCTCCCTTTGTCGATCATGAGGTTATCGCGCTAGGTCAGGTGCAATTGAGTAGTCTGTATTTGGATGAAACCCGGATAGGCGGGTTTCCACCCGACAGTACTTGTTTGAGTGTGAAGCCTGTTTTGCAGTTATTACTGCAAGAGGCTAATGCCTTAGTGAAGAGTGAGGCCGGGCTAATTGATCCCGATTTTAAGGATAGCGTCATGCGGCTCTTGCTGGTGATCCGTGACTTTATGGTACTCGCCCCTAAGGTCGCCTTGGATTTACCTTATCCTAGGGATAAAAAATTACTGCGCATTACCGAGGCTTTGCTTGCCGATCCAAGTGAGCAACGTACTTTGGTGGATTGGCAGCGGGAGGTCGGTGCCTCGGCCCGCACGTTAGCGAGATTATTTAAACAGCAAACAGGGCTGAGTTATAGCCAATGGTTGCAAAGGCTTAGATTGCAGGTGGCAATTCAAATGCTCAGCCGAGGTGAATCTGTGCTCACTACAGCGTTATCCTTAGGTTATGCCTCGGGTTCAGCCTTTGGTTATATGTTTAGGCAGTTGATGGGCGTCGCTCCGAGTCAGTACCTGTTAGCGCAAAATACCTTGCCCAAAATACAGCGGTAAACAGCCGCATATAAAAAGTCATGTTGCGAGCCAATGTGAACGATGAAGGTCAATAAAAAGTCCAATAAAAAACGCACTTAAGCTGGGCTCAAGTGCGTTTCGTTTTTGATCTTCAGCTTGTCTACATTTCGCGTTGAGGCTTAGCCTTTGACTGCGTTTTTCAGGAAGTCGAGCAGTTGATCGAATGGAATATCTTGTTTTTCACCTGTGCGGCGGTTTTTATATTCAAATACGCCAGCATCGATATTGCGATCGCCAATCACCACTGTATGTGGGATACCAATCAGTTCCATATCGGCGAACATCACGCCTGGACGCTCTTTACGATCATCCAATAACACTTCGATACCCGCTTCGTTTAAGTCTTTGTATAACTGCTCGGCGATATCGGTGACGCGGTGCGATTTGTGCATGTTCATTGGCAGAATGCCCACGCTAAATGGTGCAATCGCTTCTGGCCAAATGATGCCACGGTCATCGAAGTTTTGTTCGATGGCTGCTGCCACAATACGGCTCACGCCGACACCGTAACAACCCATCAGTAGCACCTGTGACTTGCCATTTTCGTCAAGTACAGTCGCGTTCATCGATTTAGAATAGTTAGTGCCCAGTTGGAAAATATGGCCCACTTCGATACCGCGTGCCATAGCATAAGTGCCTGAACCATCAGGTGTTGGCTCGCCTTCGACTACGTTACGGATGTCGGCAACTTGCGCTGTCGGCAGATCGCGTTCCCAGTTGATACCAAAATAGTGTTGGTCATCAACGTTAGCACCGGCGGCAAAATCGCTCATGACGCTAACGCTGTGATCGATAACGATAGGGATTTTAAGACCGATAGGGCCAAGTGAACCAGGACCTGCGCCAATGGCGTCACGGATCAGCGCTTCTGGCGCCATTTCCAATGGTGATGCGACTAAGTCTAACTTGTCAGCCTTGACTTCGTTGAGTTCATGGTCGCCACGAACAATCAGTGCCACTAAAGGCGTTGCTTCTGTCGCACCCATTACGATTAAGGTTTTGACTGTTTTAGTGATATCCAAACCAAACTGCTCAACTAATTCTGCAATGGTCTTCGCATTTGGGGTATCGACTAAACGCAATGCTTCAGTGGCTGCGCCGCGTGGTTCAGTTGGCATAGGTGATTCGGCTTTCTCAATGTTAGCGGCATAATCGCTGCCCGTTGAGTAAGCAATTAAATCTTCACCGCTTTGTGCTAGAACATGGAACTCGTGTGACATGCTGCCACCGATTGAACCCGTATCAGCTAAAACTGGGCGGAAAGCTAAGCCCATGCGCGATAGAATGTTGCTATAGGCTGTGTACATAGCCTCATAGGTTTCATTCATGGTATCGACGTCAAGGTGGAAAGAGTAGGCATCTTTCATCAAGAATTCACGTGAGCGCATCATGCCAAAACGTGGGCGAACTTCGTCACGGAATTTGGTTTGAATTTGGTAAAGGTTCAGCGGTAATTGCTTGTATGAGCTGACTTCTTTACGAATGAGATCTGTGATCACTTCTTCGTGGGTTGGCCCCAATACGAAGTCGCGATTGTGACGATCTTTAAAGCGTAACAGCTCGGGACCAAATTTTTCCCAACGACCTGTTTCTACCCACAAGTCTGCCGGTTGCACCATAGGCATTAGAATTTCAATTGCACCGGCTTTGTTCATTTCTTCACGAACAATGGCTTCGACTTTACGCAATACGCGTAAGCCCGTGGGGAGGTAGCTGTAAAGGCCCGACGCATTACGACGGATCATGCCCGCACGTAACATTAATTGATGACTAATGACTTCTGCGTTGGCAGGAGTTTCTTTCTGTGTTGATAGCAGGTACTTGCTGAC
The DNA here is from genome assembly GCF_025653705.1 of Shewanella sp. SM87. Classification (NCBI taxonomy): domain Bacteria; kingdom Pseudomonadati; phylum Pseudomonadota; class Gammaproteobacteria; order Alteromonadales; family Shewanellaceae; genus Shewanella; species Shewanella sp. SM87. The sequence goes on along the minus strand of NZ_JAKKSC010000001.1, from coordinate 114,615 downwards.
GCGCATTACCGATGTCCAAATTTGAGTTGAATGGTCGCCATTTTATCACCTGCTTTGGTGATGTCACCTAGGGATTTAGGTTAAATTCAACTAGCTGGGAGATAAATAGCATTTTTTGATGCTGGATAACGGATAACGGATAACGGATAACGGATAACGGATAACGGATAACGGATAACGGATAACGGATAACGGATAACGGATAACGGATAACGGATAACGCAAGGAAGAGCGCTGCGCTGTTAGAGAGTGACTTCGTCACTGCTAGTATCAAGATAATCCTTACTGCTTACTTATCCCGTCTATCACCAATCACTTTGGCGGGGTTGCCTGCCACTATCGCCCAGTCGGGCACATCTTTCGTTACTATGCTGCCCATACCCACCACAGCGTGATCACCAATGGTCACACCATCGACTATGCCTGCCTGAGCGCCAATCCACACATCTTTGCCAATAACAATGCCTTTGGAGTTGGCAGCTTGTTGATATATGGGGGTATCTGGCGCCATGCCATGGTTAAAGGCGTAAAGGGTGACATTATTGGCGATGCGGGTTTGATTGCCTATCTGAATCCCGACTCTGCCGCCATCGAAGGAGCAACCATGATTAATCGCCACTTCGTCCCCTAGCGTGATAGGCCCATGCAAAAAACACTCGGCGGCGATCATGCAGCGATTACCTATGCGGATATCACGATTGGGTTCGGCAAATAACTGAGCTTCGGGGGCGATAAAACAGTGCTCGCCGATAGTTACCGTTTCGAGGGCACAAAGTTTTGCTTGAATATCGTCTTGCCAAGGTTTGGCCCAGATTAAATGTTTCTCTTTTAAAGAAAAATACAGCCACGGCATCCAAGAGAGCCGCTTTTTATGCTGGCTTTGATAATCAGGTTTTGATGTAGGCGTTGGCGCGGACATTTAGCCACATTTCCCCGGTTTGAGTTCCAATACTAAGATGTATTCTTGGTCATTGTCATCGACCGCCATTTGCCAGAACACATCTAAATCATAGAGGGCGACTTGATATAACTTAGGATCGTCCTTGGCTTTTTTGTAGGCGGGACGTGGATCTTGGCCGAGCACTCCGCGAATAAGTACGGCTAAATCTGTGTAGGTTTCCTGCTCGGCGTAACGTTCAATCTGTGCCTTGGCATGGTCAGAATACACCACTGAAATCAGTTTAGGCGCGTCTTGGGCAATGCCGCCTACAGCATCGGTAATCGAATCTGAGAAAGGAATGTATGGCTTAATATCAATTATCGGTGTGCCATCGAGCAGATCCATACCGGAAATTTCGAGGCACACTTTGCCCTTGCGCTGCACTACACCGTGCAATTTCACTACAGACTGACCTATACCATTGGGGCGAAAAGTGGAGCGAGTTGCGAACACGCCAAGTTTTTCATTGCCGCCTAAACGCGGCGGCCGCACTGTGGTTTTCCAACCTTGGGCAAGATTCTCATGGAAACAAAACAGTAACCAGAGATGTGAATATTGCTCTATGCCACGCACCGCATCAATATGATTCACATGGGGCTCGAGTTCGACATAACCACGCGCTTCAACAAGTCCGGGTTGTCTTGGAATGCCAAATTTTTGTTTATAGGGCGTGCGGCATGTTGCCACTGCGATAATTTGGTTGGTAAATATCATGCAAAAAATTACCTAAAGGGTAAGTATAACAACCGCCTAAGTTCATCATTCTAAGCTCATCATTAAGGCCCATCTTTGAGCGCTAATTATGCAGCGTAGGTCATGAAACGATTAGTCATTAAGCGTTAGCCATTAAGCGGTTGATAGGGGCAATCTTAGAACACTATAGGATCACGCCACGAGCAGTATGCTTAATATGCGTGAGGCTTACTCTGTTGTAGCCGTTTTTACTGCTTGACCAACGCATAATGCACGGCTGATACAACCTTGGGCAGCTTCTTCAAATATGACACATTGCTTGATGATAATGCCGTTAGCCCCTTTATCTGCCGCATTGCGACGGGCTTCGGTTCTGGCATCGGCAAGTGACGCAGGCGCACCGTTAGCATCGGCCTGACAGGACTCACCTTCGACCAATCCTTTTAATTCATAATGACCTTTCGGCAAGGTATCACCTTCATAAAGGATGACATCGGATGCCTTGAAATAGTCATTAATCGCCTCACTGTCCAAATTACTGTTAAAACTGTAGTCGCTTGCACAGGCACTGAGCAGGAGCACTAATGCACTTGAGAGGATAATTTTCATGGTTTGACCTGAGGTTGAGGAGAAAACTGCGCAGCCTTGGTAGGCTGCGCCTATGCGATATTATTATCTGAGTAAATTCTACCGCTTAAGGTACTTTTGATAAAGCTGCTGATGGCGATTATTCAGATCTATCTGCCGTCCTTCAATCCAGATTGCCTCAATTTTATTGGTCATAGGGTCGAGAATGTCCCCCTCTGACAGCACGACACTGCCTTGGTATCCCACCGCTATCGCACCTAAATCATCGACACCTAACAGTTTTGCGGCATCTAAGGTGATGGACTTAAGTGCTTGTTCAGGTGTTAAACCATAGGCGGCGCTGTAACCTGCGGCGTAGGGGAGGTTACGGCTATTCCAGTCCGATGAGAACCCAAGGGCGAAGGGAATACCTGCATTGGCGAGTAAAGATGGGATCTTAAAGGGTAAATCGACTGGCTCATCTTTACGTTTAGGCAGACTCAAGGTATGAGGGTAAATGACTCCAGCCTTAACTTCCCTTAGGCTTGAGTCCAAACGCCATGCATCGTATCCGCCGACAATTACCAGTTTGAATTGGTATTTTTTCGTCAAGGCAATCACTTGCTCAATTTGGCCAACACTGTCGGCATGGGCAAACAGTGTCGCTTTGCCTTGGTATAGCGGCAGCATAGCCTGCCAGCGCAGGTTGTTGGTCGCAGACTGTGGATCTTCATCCTGGTTTTTGTCTTTGCCGTTAGCCTTATCACTTAAGAAATAGCGATAGCCATCTTCAAAGGCGATATTGAGCTTGTCGATCGCCTGCTGATTTTTCTCGATGGCCTTGGCTTTCTCTTTTTCATCTTCTGGCATGCGTTTGATTTGCGGCCAGTAGACATGGAACTGTCCAGCACTTGGTGTCATCGCATCTTCAATCGTCCATGCATCGAGATCCACCAGTATCGATTGTCCAGCTAACCCATCACCGCTCGGAACGATTTGTGCGTGGGTAATGCCGTTGTAACGTATGGTCGGGATGAGCTCCGAATCCGCATTGTAAGCTGTGGCCGTGCTGATCTGCGGATTGATATAACCCACCTCAGCGTTATCAACCGTTGGGCGGCTCATTTCAATTTCGACTAAGCCTAAGCTGGTGTCTAGGGCGATTAAGCCCGGATACAAGTGTTTACCGCTGGCATCGACGATTTGAGTGTCACTGGTTTCTGCGGTTGCACTGTTGGTTTGGCTGGTGAGTTTAGGCCCAACGGCCGTGATCTTGCCATTTTCAATCAAGACGTCTGTGTTGCTGAGCACGCCTTGATTGACTGTGTGCACTGTGGCGTTTTTTATCAGTACGCTGCGGCTTTGTTTAGGCGTAGGTACGATATCATTGGCCATAACTGGGGCCTGCGTGGTGCAAATTGCGCCGAGTAGCGCCACAAACAAAACGGTTTTAGATAAATGTTGCATTATTTGGCTCCCTCATGAGCGTGGCCCCATGCTTGATAGTGGGTGTCGCAGTGCCACTGTGGCTCGTTGAGTGGCGTGACTTTTTCACCCGCTTTAGTTTGGTCATCACTGCTGAGAATTTTTTGGATAAGTGCGGCGCGCTCGTTGACTACAGCGAGCTGGGCAACTTGGTCTTGGTCGCGGTCAAAATAGCGTTTTCCTTCAACCCATGCCTGCGTCACTTTGGCGTAAATAGACAGCGGCTCTGCGTTCCAGAGTACGATATCGGCCATTTTCCCTGGAGTAAGTGAACCCACAAATTCATCGACTCTTAATTGCTTGGCCGGATTAATAGTGACCATGTTCCAAGCATCTTCCTTCGACATATTGCAATACATCATAGACTTAGCCGCTTCTTGGTTGAGTCTGCGCTGCATTTCATAGTCGTCTGAGTTTATGCTGGTGGTCACACCTTTGTTTTGCATCAAACACGCATTTTGTGGAATCGCGTCGTACACCTCAAACTTATAGGCCCACCAATCGGCAAACGTCGAAGCGCCAGCGCCATGGACGGCCAGTTCACTCGCCACTTTGTAACCTTCGAGCACATGGGTAAAGGTTTGCACTTTAAAGTGATAAGCCTCGGCTAAGCGGATAAACATCAGGATTTCTGACTGCACATAGGAATGAATATGTACGTCGCGTTGCTGGTTTAATACTTCGGCGACCGCCTGCAGACGATAACTTGGGCGCGGGGCGACGGTTTTCTTTTTATCGCTGGAGCGCAGATTATCATAGGTTTTTAACGCCTTTTCATAGGCGATAGCAGCGTCGAAGGTTTCTTCAAATAAGGCTTTTACTCCCATGCGAGTCTGAGGGAAGCGCTGAACAAATTTTTCGCCCCAGTTACTCTGTTTGACGTTTTCACCTAAAGCAAATTTGATACTGGCGGGCGCGTTAACAAATTTGAGTTGTTCGGCTGGCTCGCCCCATTTCATTTTGATCAGTTGTGATTGGCCACCGATAGGGTTGGCGCTACCGTGGAGTAATTGCGCGCTGGTGACGCCGCCCGCTAAGGCGCGATAGATTGAAATATCGTCGGGATTAATAATATCGCCAATGCGTACTTCAGAGGTAACTGCGTCTGTTCCTTCGTTAGTACCGCCATTAATGGCGATATGCGAGTGTTCATCGACTATGCCAGCGGTGAGGTGTTTACCTGTTGCATCGAGGACTTGATAACCTGATGGCGTACTTAATTGTTGGCCAATTTTTTCGATGCGGCCATTGGCCATCAAGAGATCAGCATGTTCGAGAATACCTTGTTTATCTGATGTCCACAGGGTGGCATTCTTGATGTGCAGCTTCTCAACATTAGGGGCTTCTCTCAGTCCGTAAGCGACGTTAGGGAAGGTGAGGTGACTCAGTAGGCTCGTGTTGGCTTCATTCTTGGGAGCATTATTGCTTGTTTGGTCTGCTTTTTTGAGCTTTGCAGTTTGAGTTAAAGCGACACCGGCAACATTTGTAGTGCGACTTTTTGCATCGACCATACGACCTTGAATGCCGTCATCGGCCATCCACAGCGTAAAGCGGCTAAGGCCGTTAATGCCTGCGGCGCTCAAATTGGCAGTAAAGCTCAATCTCCCGTTATCATCTAACTTAAGTTGAGTGAGTGAGATACTTTGTTCGCCACTGCTTAAATTGCCTTGGATGTTGGGTTTATCACTTTTACTTTCATCATGTAGCGATAAATCTAGTGTGAGGTTATTGAGGCTTAATTGGTAATCTCCCAGTAATCGTGCTTGGGGAAGTGAGCGCAGACTTTGCTCCTGACCTTGCAACCAAACACTGTAGATCTGGCCATCTTTAAAGATATTGCCTTTAGTTATAACAAAGTCAGCCATATAACCGGGCGCGAGTTTACCGGTAAAGTCGGCGGTGCCTGTCATCTCTGCGGCTTGGGTGGTGAGTGCCGCGAGAGCGTTTTCTTCACTTAAACCTTGGGCGATGGCTTGGCGTAGGCGCGGCCAGAAGGCATCGGTCTTAATCCCAAACTGCGTTAACGCAAAGGGGATACCCGCGTTAGCTACCGCTGCAGGGTTGGTTGGTGCACGTTCCCACTGTCTTAAATCCGCCAGTGATACTTCACGATCAGCGTCATCTGTCCCGACATCGGGTGCCTGCGGATAGTTTAAAGGCAAGATCAACGGATAGTTCAGCGCCTTTAACTCATTGATGCGTGAGTATTCTTGACCATTACCAAGTAGGTTGGCTGGCAGTTTATGTTCTTTAAGTAAATGGGCTGCACGTAATTGGTCGTTGAGATTTTTGGTTTCAAAGATAATTTGCTTATCGGCTAAATTATCTAAACGCTCAAAGGCGATATTAAATTCGACTTGATTGTTTATTGCGCCATTGGCAGGTTTGTTTTTATTTTGGTTATACCAATTTGCATCGGCAAAGGTTTGCCTAATAAGTGCAATGCTGCCCATTAATGATGAGGGATAATCTTGTTCAGACGAACCTTTATCGAATGCCATAAAAGGTTGACTGCGGGCGCGATAAATCACTTCATTAGCCGTTTTGTCCGCTAATGAAAGGCTGACACCCGTCCCACGGAAGATACCGTCGAGTTTGCTACTTTGCACACTGGTGAAACCATTATTAATCCACTCTTTTGCGCGTTCTTTATTGGGGTAAACGTAATTAAACCATTCTTTTTCAGAATGAATTGCACCATTTTCCGCATTACCACCGATACGCTTTATATCATAGACGGGGTGAGTGAGCTTAAGTTTGGGATATTCGAACTCAATCCCATAATCAGTAAAAGGATCGATAAATCCGGGATAAATTGTATAACCACTCAAATCGATTCTAAATGCGCCAGCGGGAATGTCGTTGTGCTCAATAATGGCTTTAATTCGATTATTTTCAATTAATAAAGTGGCATCGCTTAAACGCTTTCCCGGTGCAATAATTAATTCAGCATGGGTAAATGCAGTGAGTTTACTGGATGTTGTTCCAGTATTGAGCTGGGCAAATGTTGTTTGTGATACTAAGCTAGCGATTATGCTGCAGCTTATCATTATCTTATTGTTTATCTGCATTATTTTATTCAATCGAGTGAGGGTGAACAAAGAGTAACTGAAAGCAGATGTAAATACTAAGGCTGAATTGTAACGTAATTTGAGTGGGAGTGAGGTGCGGAATTAACGGCTGTCGTTTAAGTTTGAGATGATTGATGGATATAAAAAAGCTCGCAACTAATGCGAGCTTTTATGCAAACTTGTGTTGGCAATTAGCGCCATCACACTTGGTTGGATTAGATTAAGAAATCTTCCATAGAACGACCTTTGTTGATCTCGTTCTTAAATACGGTAGGCATACGGCCTTGGCCAGTCCATTGAACCATTTCACCGTCAACTTCAATTTGGTATTTAGCTGGACGAGGAGCGCGTTTCTTCGCAGCAGCTTTAACAGCTACGCCACCTAAGTCATCAATTGATAAACCAACGGCTTCCATTTGTTGACGGATTTCTTCAATCTTAGCATTACGAGCTGCCATGGCTTGTTCTTCTTCCTCAGCCATAGACTCGCGTTCTACTAAAATTTTATCTAATTTGTCGGCTAAATCACGTAACTCTTCAACGCTAAGTTCTTTTACTGCAGCTTTAAAACGACGGCCGTGAGTTAATATCTCTAAAAATTCGCTCATATCTATTTTCGTCCCACTCTATTTTTAATACAGGATAATGGTGAACAACACCTAAATGATAGAAACTAATATAGCTCGAATCAAATAAAATTATGCGTTTTAAGGAAATTAAATATTATTTATTTTTTGAACTTTTCTTATTCCCTCAAATAAGTGTCCAAAAAAGTGGCCGTTGCAGCGGATTAAAAAATACAAACAGGCGTTTGACTTTGGTTGACGTTAACGTTAACAGGACGTAAAGTTGCTCTATCCTGCATTGGTATTAACCAATGTTTTGTCCATGTACATGAAAGTGTAGGAAGGAAACCCTATGAAAGTATTGGTGCCCGTTAAGCGCGTTGTTGATGCCAATGTGAAGGTCAGGGTCAAAGCTGACAATACAAGTGTTGACACTGCAAACCTAAAAATGGCGTTGAACCCTTTTTGTGAAATCGCAGTAGAAGAAGCGGTTCGTTTAAAAGAAGCGGGTAGCGCTACTGAAGTGGTTGTTGTCAGTATTGGTAATAAAGCCGTGCAAGAACAACTGCGTACCGCGCTTGCATTAGGCGCAGATCGTGCAATTCATATCGATACTGAAGAAGAGCTCGTGCCAGTGTCTATCGCCAAATTGCTCAAAGCGGTACAAGACAAAGAACAAGCAGAGCTGGTGATTTTTGGTAAGCAATCCATCGATGGTGATAATAACCAAACTGGCCAAATGTTTGCCGCGTTAATGGATATGCCACAGGCGACCTTTGCTTCAGAAATCAAATTAGAAGGGAATACGTTACAAGTCACCCGTGAAATTGACGGCGGCATGCAAACTCTCAAATTACCTTTACCTGCTGTTGTGACCGCCGATTTACGTTTGAACGAACCCCGTTACGCTTCATTGCCTAACATAATGAAAGCTAAGCGTAAGGCATTAGAAGTATTTACTGTGGCAGACTTAGGCGTGACGTTAAAGAGTCACCAAACGATTGTGAAGGTCACTCCGCCAGCTGAACGTAAAGCGGGCATCATGGTAGCGTCGGTAGCCGAGCTAGTTGAAAAGTTAAAAAATGAAGCGAAGGTGATCTAAATGGCCATTTTAGTATTAGCTGAACATGATAATGCAGCACTGAAACTCGATACGGCAAAAATTGTTACCGCCGCCCGCGCCATAGGCGATGAAGTACATGTTTTAGTAGCTGGTCACCAATGTGGCGCGGTTGTCCAAGCGGCACAGGCACTACAAGGCGTTAGCCAAGTACTCGTTGCCGATGCCAGCGTGTATGAAGCGCATTTAGCGGAAAATTTTGCCAAATTGCTGGTGGACTTAGCGCCAAACTATGGTCACATTCTGGCCTCGGCTTCAAGTTTAGGTAAGGACACGCTTCCGCGCGTTGCGGCATTATTAGATGTCGCGCAAATCTCAGAAGTCATTACTGTTGTCAATGCCGATACCTTTGTGCGCCCTGTGTATGCGGGTAACGCCTTAGCGACAGTGCAAAGCCATGATGCCATTAAAGTGATGACAGTGCGCGCCAGTGCGTTTGACGCTGCGCCAGAAGGTAACAGTGCGGCTGTGACGACACTCGATAAAGTGTTTGAAGCGAGAACTCAGTTTGTTTCTCAATCGCTGACAGTTTCTGCCCGTCCAGAGTTAGGCAATGCTGGCATTATCGTATCTGGCGGCCGAGGCATGGGCAGTGGTGAAAACTTCGGCATGTTAGAACAACTTGCTGACAAGCTCGGTGCAGCAGTTGGCGCATCACGCGCCGCAGTTGACGCAGGTTTTGTGCCTAACGATTTACAAGTGGGTCAAACCGGTAAAATCGTTGCGCCAAACTTGTATATTGCCGTCGGTATTTCTGGCGCGATTCAGCATTTAGCCGGCATGAAAGACGCTAAAGTCATCGTTGCAATCAACAAAGATCCTGAAGCGCCGATTTTTCAAGTTGCCGATTATGGACTCGTTGCAGATCTGTTTGAGGCGGTTCCTGAGCTGATTACAAGTCTCAGTTGATTTTATCTGTGATCTAGGTCACATTAAGTGGCTTTGCGGTAGCATCTGCTAAGCCGCTTATGTTTTTATGTGCCTCACGCCCGTGCAAGGGCGTTCTTAGAAGTAGAGGCGCGCCAAATATTAGTAGTGATCAGTAGGGTGATTCCGTTGATCGATTGCGAAAGGATTTGGTGCCGAAGTGGTTCGATTTATCACGATCGACTGCTGGGGTTGTACCTAATAGGTGCAGCACTGCCATAGTATTTTCCGATATGGATATTGGGAATAGTTACTATGGAGCGCTACTGATAGGACAGGTGACCTTGGGTATCTATTGCCTTTTCCCACCAGTTCAGTCGCCCTCCATTCGTATTTAACGAAGATAATAATCAATGACTGTTATGAATTATGCCGATTCGGCACTTTCCTTGTTGCCGCCTGCGGTGGCTATCGTGTTGGCGATATTGACTCGCCGTGTACTGCTTTCTTTGGGGTTAGGTATTTTAATTGGTGCTTTATTGCTCAATCAATTTTCACCTTTAGCAACGGGTGAGTTTGTATTTAATGGCGTGAAAGGGCTTTTTTGGACTGATAAAGGTCTAAATTCGTGGAACTTATATATTCTCGGTTTCTTAATTGTACTGGGAATGATCACAGCGTTAATTACCGTAAGTGGCAGCGCGCGGGCTTTTGCCGATTGGGCTCGTTTACATATACGTAATAAACGTGACGCTAAACTATTGACCATGTTTTTAGGTTGCGTAGTTTTTATTGACGACTATTTCAATAGCTTAGTTGTTGGTTCGGTCGCTCGACCTGTTACCGATCGTTATTATGTTTCCCGCGCTAAGTTAGCTTATTTATTAGATTCTACTGCGGCGCCTGTGTGCGTTATTTCTCCAGTTTCGAGCTGGGGCGCTTATATTATCGCACTCATTGGCGGGATATTAACTGCCCATGGTTTTGCTGATACGGGTCATTTGAGTATTTTTATTCAAATGATCCCGATGAACTTTTATGCAATCTTCTCCTTGTTATTATTACTTTTTGTTGTCTTTATGGGATTAGATGTTGGGCCAATGCGTGAGCATGAGCTCAATGCCCAACGTGGTAATTTATACGATGAGTCTAAAGGATTACCGCCTGGGGCGAACGCGGATTTACCTGAAGCCGAAACCGGTAAGATTTTAGGTCTGTTCCTGCCGATTACCGTATTGGTATTTGCAACCCTCTATTTTATGATTAACAGTGGCGCTCAAGTACTCGCGGCGGAAGGGATTGAATTTAATATTATTTCTGCTTTTGAGAAAACCGATGTCAGTTCATCACTTTTCTTTGGTGCATTAATTGGTCTAGCTGTTTCGCTGATATTGAATTTAGTGCAAGGCGTTGAGAAATTGATGATAGTCAAAGGTATAGTGCAGGGCGCTCGCTCTATGCTGCCGGCGATTTACATCCTGTTATTTGCTTGGACAATCGCAGGTGTGATTGGTCAACTCGAAACCGGTAAGTTTATGGCGAGTTTAGCAACAGGAAATATTCCGTTCGCGTTTTTACCCGCCTTAATGTTTGTGCTAGCAGGTATTACCGCGTTCTCAACTGGTACTAGCTGGGGTACGTTCGGGATCATGTTGCCGATTGCTGCTGATATGGCGATGGGAAGCCACACTGGCATGATGTTGCCTATGCTTGCCTCTGTGCTGGCGGGGGCTGTATTTGGCGATCACTGCTCGCCAATTTCCGACACGACTATCTTGTCGTCTACGGGTGCTAGTTGCCACCACATCGACCATGTGGTGACTCAACTACCTTATGCACTCATTGCGGCGTTTATTAGCTTAGTGGGTTATGTGGCACTTGGATTTACCGAGTCTGTTGTCGCGGGTTTAGTGGCTTGTAGTGTGGCATTTGTGATCAGTATTATCGTACTTAAAATCAAATCGAAAGGCGCAATTAGCTAGACGTTAATTGAAACCTTTCACTGCAAACGTTCACGACAAATAAGTCAAAATAAATCAGCCAGCATTATGCTGGCTGATTTTTTGGTTAAGGCTGAGTTTGTCTTTATCTCTAGCCTATCGCATTAAGGCTATCAACTCTTAGCTTAGCGTGCTTGATCTAGACCGCGGCGTTTAAGTAAGCCTTCTGTGGTTGGTTCTTGTCCGCGGAAGTTTTTGTAGGCGTCCATTGGCGCTATGCTATTACCCACTTCACGGATCGTTTTGCGGTACTTCATGCCGATTTCACGATTGAGCCCACCTTGGGTTTGTACATAGGCAAACGCATCCGCCGCTAAAATCTCACTCCACATATAAGCGTAATAACTTGCCGAGTAACCGCCGGGGAAGGCGTGGGCAAAATAGGTCGACTTATAACGCGGAGGTACGGCACTGATGTTTAAGCCGTGCTTTTTCAGGGCATTGGCTTCAAAGGTTGGTACATCTTGCAGCGGGGTATCTGGGCTTAATGAATGCCATTCCATGTCTACTAATGCAGCGGCCATGTATTCCAGTGTGTCAAAGCCTTGGTTGAAACTGCCTGATTTCAGTAGTTTTTGCAGCAGTTCATCGGGAATGGGTTTGCCCGTTTCGTAGTGTTTCGCGTAGTTCGCTAACACTTTTGGATGGGCGGCCCAATCTTCTTCAAACGTCGATGGAAATTCGACAAAGTCGCGTGAAACCGAGGTGCCCGCCAGACTTGGATAAGTCACTTTAGAGAACATGCCGTGGGTGCCGTGACCCATCTCATGGAACATAGTGGTGACTTCGTTATAGCTGACGAAGGTGGGTTGACCTTCGGGCGCTTTCTTTATGTTCATCACGTTGACGACCACAGGTTTAGTGCCTTCGAGGAAGGATTGGCCGACGAACGAACTCATCCAAGCGCCACCACGTTTACCTTCACGGGCAAAATAGTCGGCGTAGAAAATGGCCATGCTTGAGCCATCGGCATCAAACATTTCGTAGGCTTTTACATCGGGATGGTAAACCGGTAAATCTGGGCGTGGTTTTAAGGTGACGCCATAGAGTTCTTTGAGTGTGTAGAATACGCCGTCTTCGAGCACGCGGTTAAATTCGAAGTATGGGCGAATGCTATTGGCATCGAGGGCGTATTTTTCTTGGCGGACTTTTTCTGCGTAAAACTCCCAGTCCCACGGTGCCAGTTCAAATTTCCCACCGGTTTTAGTGATCATGGCTTGAATGTCGGCCGCTTCTTTCTCTGTGTTAGCAACTACCGCAGGCACCATTGAACCAAACATGCTGTAAACCGCTTCGGGTGTTTTGGCCATTTGCGGTGCTAATCGATAACTTGCCCAGTTTTCATAGCCTAATAGTGTTGCGCGCTCGGCTCTGAGTTTCGCTAAACGAGATACGAGTGACGCAGTTTCGTTTTCACCAGTTAAGCCACGGTTCGCTGAGGCTTCCCAAATACGCTGGCGTAGCTCACGGTTTTCCAGTGATGCCAACACAGGTTGGCGAGTGGTGTTGGTGATGTTAATCAGATACTTGCCATCGTGACCTGCCGCCTTGGCATCGTTCGCGGCTGAAGTGATTTCACCGTCGGTTAATCCAGCAAGTTCATTTTTTGAATCCACCACAACGGCGATTTCTTTGGTTAAGCGTAATAAACGCTGAGAGAACTCATTCGTTAGTGTTGATTGTTCTTCATTTAACGCGCGGATTTTAACTTTTTGTTCATCGGTAAGTTTAGCGCCAGCCATGATAAAGCGTTGGTGATATACCTCAACCAAACGTACGGCTTCTGGGGTTAACCCTAAGTTAGTGCGGTCGTTATAGATGGCTTCGATACGGGCAAATAGCGCTGGGTTTAAGTTGATATTATCTGAGTGGGCCGCCATTTTGGGCGCCATTTCGCCTTGGATTTTACGCAGTTCTGGATTGCTATTCGACCCTGCTAAATTATAAAACACGCTTGATGCACGGTTGAGTAAGGCGCCGCTTTTCTCCATAGCCACTATCGTATTATCGAAGGTTGCTGCTGCCGGATTATTGGCTATTGCGAGAATTTCTTGGTACTGCTCTGCCATGCCTTGCTCTAGGGCTGGCGCGAAGTGCTCATTCTTAATGAGGCTAAAATCAGGGGCTTGATATTGCAGGTTACTGGCTTGGAACAGCGGGTTTTGGGTTTGTACCGAGATAACGTTAGGTGCTTTAGTTTCTGTGCTGCTGCAACCTGCCATGAATCCGGCGGCGAGAGTGGCGCCGATGGCGATGGCAATAAAACTTTTACGCATAATTGAGTGACTTCCTTTGAATTGTTGTTTTTTTAGGACTGTAACGTTAGTAACTTAAATAGGACTGAAAATGGCTTGTTATCGGGAATGTCTAAGTAAAAAAGGAGCCTCGCATTAGCGAGACTCCTTTGGCTATTTCCTTGCAGGGAAAATAGGTACCGCTTTTTACTTACTTCTTAATCACGCGATGATGAGATGATTAATTAGCGAGTAAACTTGTGGTATTTATCAATACCAGAACTTCTACCTGTGTCATGACATACTGCACAGGATTCAGAGGTCGGTTGTTTAAACCAATCAGCCACACTTGGTACGCTGATTTCACCACCGTTGCTTGCCATATGCGCCTTAGCAGAATCGCTAGTGTGGCAGGCATAACAGTTAGCGGTGACAGGACTGGTCATTTTGTTACCTGGCTCAAGAATGTATTGATTGGGCACTTTGCCTAAATCAATCGCTTTTTCGTGACAGGCAACACAGCTAGTAGAGGCTTCAATCGCGCCTGCACCGTTTGCGGTTTGCGCTTGAGTTCCATCAGCTTTAACTTCACCGACTTTAGCGCCATTACCCCAGTGCCAGCTGTGTACCATAGGACCAAAACCAGCGCCTAAGGCTGCTGATGTACGTGCCATGCCGTTGTCATGACAGGCGATACAAGCATTACCACCTTCATCGAAGGCACCATTTTTGTGGAACGCAGTGGCATCGTTGTGACAAGTAGTACAGCTGTTAGTACTCGCTATCTCACGACGTTCGAAGCCAGAGACCTTTTGAGTGGTGACAGGGTTAACGACATCTGAGTAAGCCGTAAAGGATATACCCATAGAACCATCATAACCTGTCGCTCTTAGGCTACCATTACTTTGGTAACGTTGATTGCCATCATATTCCATCCAACCAGCGGTACTGAATGTCACGCGGGCAGAATAAACATAGTTAGCATTCACTGCGCTGATATCCGTCAGTAAATGACAGATATTTTTAGTGCCGTCAGTGTTGTAACCATAGTAGTAGTTAGTACGGTTACCTGGGCGACCCACTAAGCTGCCATTTTCATAGGAATGTAAATAAGCGCCCGCATAAACTACGGGTTTCTTAGCGTCATATACTAGCGGGCTAGAATAGTTAAAGTTGTCTTTAATGCTAAAGACGTTACCATCGGTGTCTTTCACTGTCAGCGTTGTACACCAGCCTGGGGCGGTTACTGCTGCCGCAGCACCTGTCGGCGCATAGTGGTCTGTCTTGGTAGAAATATCATCTACTTTAACAGGTGTTGATAGACTCAATTTATACTTAGCGCGAATCGCTTGGCGTTCGGTTATACCCGCTTTGCTTTCGTGCATAATGCGCAGATCCGCACCATTACTTGGGATAATAGCCCCTGGTACGCCACCACTGTCATGGCAATCAATACAACCTGGTCCGGCTACGTTGATGTTTTTAGGTGCTTCAACGTGACAAGATGTACAGTTTTGTACTGAAAAGTCTTTAGTAAAATCTTGGTGATTGATATGACCAATTTTAGATAGGGTGTTTGTCGCATAGCCACCCGTAGAGAAACCTTCAGCATTGACAACTGCGCGGCTAACTGAACCGTGACACACTAAACAGCCTTCCACGAAGGTGACTTCGCTGTCCATGCCAGTAGCGACATAGCTTGCATGACGACGAGGGCTTGTTGAGTAGTCGATATGGCAAGAGTAACAACTATCAGTTGTAGTTGAATGGGTGCCTTCAGGTTTGTTAACGACCAGAGGTTTAGAGGTCGCAATACCATTATTACCACCGACACGTAACCAAACGATACCTTCAGTGCTTGGATTAACCCCTTTCATTGGTACTTTAAATTGGTAATGACCATCAGCTAAAGCGGTCAATTCAGCGCCGACGGTTGCTTGAGTTGCTTCACCGCCAATATGGACGTTATCTGCAACACCATTTTTATCAGCTTCGGTGCGGTTAGTGATGAAGCCTTTATCTGTTAGTGCAGCCACTTTGGCTTGAGCATTTAACAGTCCGTTGATTAGGTTATTGTTTTCATCTGTAATTTCAAATTCGTAAGTGATACTGCCTTCGCCAAAGCTATAGTTGACCACTTTGACGTTAGTCATAGTAGAACTGGTGACAGGGGGCGGTGTTCCAGGCTCACCGGGTGTTCCAGGTTCACCGGGTGTTCCAGGGATACCGGGCGTTCCTGGTGCTCCATCTACACCATCTTTACCATCATCGCCACAGCCAACAAGGGCGCCAGTTAGTGCTAAGGCAACTAAATATGCCAGTTTTCTAGAGGTGAAAATTCTCATCATAATCTCCATTTGATCCAATATGCGAATAAAGGACGGAGTGGAGCACTAAAGTTTGCAGGGTAGATTAGTGCTTTGACCGTTGGTCTCAATTTGCAAGCTATCGAATACTTTTCTTTTTTAATTGAGCACGTTTTGTCTCGAATGAAATATTACTGTTAACGCTATGTTTATTTTTTGAGCGCAAGCCCATTTATACCTATTACTTTGGAGGTAGATCGCACTTTTTAAATTTAACTTTTACTAATTTTTCCTTATGAAACAACATTTAAGTTTCAGTTAAGCTTTCATTAACAATTGAACGGCATCGGGACGTTTTTTATGTTTTTTGCAGGGAAGAGTATTAAATGAAGTGGACTAGAAATATTTCAGGAGGCGATTGGGGATTAAAATGATTGATAAGTTGGTGTCATTGCAGAATTTCATGATAAAAGCTTAGCGGCTGCTAGTGTTCTGATGTGAAGCGCAATGTTAGACTAGCGCTCAATTTGGCTCTGGTAGCAGACGCGTAAGCGCTAACGTTTTTAAAGGGTATAAGTCTTGGCTCAATTGTATTTTTATTATTCGTCTATGAACGCGGGTAAATCCACTTCCCTATTACAGTCATCCTATAACTACCGTGAACGCGGTATGAATACTTTGGTCATGACAGCTTCCATAGATGACAGGTATGGCAAAGGTAAAGTGGCCTCGCGTATTGGCATTGAAACCGAAGCACAGGTATTTAGTAGCCAAGATGATTTAACTCAAATGATTAGCGATGTGCATCAAGCTACGCCATTAAGTTGTGTGCTGGTGGATGAGTGTCAGTTTTTGAGTAAAGAACAGGTTAAGCAACTGACGCATGTGGTCGATAATATTGATATTCCTGTACTCTGTTATGGCCTAAGAACGGACTTTCAAGGCGAACTTTTTAGCGGCAGTCATTATTTATTAGCTTGGGCCGATAAATTAGTTGAGTTGAAGACTATTTGTCATTGTGGCCGTAAGGCTAACATGGTGGTGCGTCTTGATGGTGAAGGCAAGGTGATGCGCGAGGGTGAGCAAGTGGCGATTGGCGGTAATGAAAGTTACGAGTCTGTCTGTCGCAAGCATTTTCGTGAATTTATCTGGGATGCGCATGAATATGTGGGATGAGGCTTCGTTAATCACGTGTGATTATTGAGCGACTCATTCTTTTTATGCGACTTAAATTAGCTCGTTTTGTTTTTAAGTCATACTGTCTGTTGCCTTAATCGCTGAAAATACCTTGATATCAACAAATTAATATTTGGCAAAATGTACTATCAGCTTAACATTAGTATTGATTAGTGGCGGTTGTGGGTCACAGGCACCCTTCTTTACAGTGAAGTTAGGTTTGATAAAGTGTGGAACATAATGGGTACTAAGACTAATTAATAGAGCCGGATAATGGCTAGATGAGTTTGATATCTTGCTTTACTGAGTGGCAACGGATTTGCTGAGTTGCATGAAAGATGAATATTTTAGTGTTTTTTTGGAGCTGTTTTGCCTAATTCCACATCAGAGATGAAGTTCGAAAATTATCGTCCTCGTCCACCACAACCTGAGCCTAAAGCTAAGGTTAAGCCGCCGCGTAAAGCCAGATCAAAGGGCAGGGTCTGGTTCTTATTTTTCATTCTGATTTGCTGCGCTGCATTGCTGATTGGACTTGAGGTTAAAACTTCGTTTTACCAAGCAAAATTCATCAATCAATATGCTAAGACGCTCACCTATGAATTAGAAAGCTCACCGAGCCAAGCGGTTATTTATCCTAGTTATGGTCCTTTTGATGAGCGCCATGGCTACAGTAAGTTACCTCAATATATTGATAGGTTATTGCAACGGAATTTTCAGGTTACTCAACAAGTGGCGTTTTCGCCAGCGTTGCAGGAATACGCTCAACTTGGATTTTTTCCGCCTTACCATGAAAAGGCTCAATCTGGGTTGACGCTGCTCGATTGCCGCAATACTGATTTATACGAATTTGCCTATCCTAAACGGGTTTATCAGGACGACGATAAGATCCCCAATGAAATCGTTAATACTTTACTGTTTATTGAAAACCGCGAGTTATGGACGACGGAAGAGAAACTCAATCCTGTGATCGACTGGCCACGTTTTGTGGTGGCAGGTATGAGTCAAATTGCTGAAATGGTTGGTATGAATGTCTCTACCGCGGGTGGCAGTACACTCGCGACTCAGATTGAGAAATTCCGCCATTCTTCCCAAGGTTTAACCTTGAGCATTAAGGATAAGTTACTGCAAATTGGCTCGGCCAGTGTGCGCGTGTACCAACAAGGTGAAAACACTGAACCTGCTCGTAAGCGCATCGTTCAAGATTATCTGAATACCGTGCCATTATCTTCGGCGCCAAATCATGGTGAAGTTCATGGTATTGGTGATGGATTGTGGGCGTGGTTTGGTACCGATTTCGATACTGCAAATAAGCTGTTAGCATCGCCGCAGATCAAAGGTAATGCCACCAAGCGCGGACAAGTATTCCGGCAAGTAGTTGCCTTGATGATCGCCCAACGTCGTCCGTCCTACTATCTATTACAAGGTCATGAAGATCTTGAAAACTTAGTCGATAGCCATATCCGTTTACTCGGCCAGTATTATTTGATTGATCGTGGTCTACGTGATGCTGCACTCGCGCAGAAATTGCAGTTTAAGGTCGCCAAGCCGCAGCGTAATACCCAATCTGGCGCAGATAAGGGCGTGAACACAGTTCGCATTCGCACCGCAGGCATGTTAAATGTGGGGCTGTATGATTTAGACAGGCTCGATTTGACGGTCAATAGTAGCTTACACAGTGACTTACAGCAGAAAGTCAGTCACTACTTACGCAGTCTGGCGCAAGTGCCTACCGCGGAGAAAGTGGGTCTGCTTGGCGAACGGTTACTCGACCCAAGTCAACTGCAAAACGTACTGTATAGCTTTACGCTTTATGAGCGCACTGAGACCGCCAACCGAGTTAGAGTGCAGACGGATAGCACCGATCAGCCTTTTGATATTAACGAGGGCAGTAAGTTGGAATTGGGCTCAACCGCTAAATTGCGGGTGATGGCGACCTACTTAGAAATCATTGCCGAGATCCACGACAAGTATTCCAAGAAACATGGGATTGAATTGGAATCCATCATTATCGAACCTAGGGATCATTTAACCCGTTGGGCGATTGATTACTTGATTTTGAATCCCGACAGACGTTTAGACCGCATGTTAGATGCGGCGTTACAGCGAGAATATTCGGCCTCAACCAGTGAACAATTTTTTACCGGTGGTGGGTTGCATGTGTTTAATAACTTTAAAAAAACAGAAGATTTAAAAACGCCAACACTTTACCAAGCCCTGCAGGATTCGGTTAACTTGCCGTTTGTGCGCCTTATGCGCGATATTGTGAATTACAGCAGTAGTATGCAAAACGAGGGCAATATGGCCCAGTTGCTGCGTAATGATAAAGATCCGCGCCGTGACGAATATCTGCGGGTATTTGCTGATAGAGAAGGTAATACCTTCGTTACTAAGTTTTATCGTAAGTACAAAAAAGTGGCTGCGAATGAGCGTTTCGACATGTTTTTTGACGGTTTGTCCCAGTCGGAGCAGCAGTTGACGGCGGCGTATCGCTATTTACTGCCCGATGAACCTATGGCGGCATTTAAGGCTTTCTTGAAGCAAAGATTGCCACAGGTAAGCTATACCGATGGTCGTATTAAGAGCTTATACAACAAGTACGGTCCGGATAAATATAATTTGCCAGATCAAGGCTATATCGCACGGGTGCATCCCTTGGAATTGTGGGTGCTGGATTATCTTAATCATAATCCTGATGCCAACTTGAACGATGTTAAGCAGGCGAGTGAAGCACAACGTCAAGAGGTTTACCGTTGGTTGTTTAGGACGCGGCATAAAAACGCCCGTGACGTACGAGTGCAAGTGATGCTTGAAGTTGAAGCCTTCCTTGACATACATCAACGTTGGGCGCGTTTAGGTTATCCCTTTGATTCTATGGTGCCATCCTTAGGCTCAGCACTGGGTAGCTCGGGTGACCGACCCGCAGCCTTAGCCGAGCTGATGGGCATTATTCAAAACGACGGCTATCGTTTGCCCACAGTGCGTATCAATCAGCTGCATTTCGCCGCAGATACGCCCTATGAAGTGAGATTGCAGAATCAGAACACCCAAGGTGAGCGGGTAATGCGCCATGAAGTAGCACAAGCCTTAAAAGCAGCGCTGGCGAACGTAGTGCAAAACGGCACCGCACGTCGTTTAAAGGGCATTTTTACCGATGAAAAAGGTGGCATGTTAGCCATAGGCGGGAAAACCGGCACCGGTGATAACCGTATTGTGACTCAGATGCAGCAAGGTAAAAAAGTGGCGACTACGGCGATGAACCGCACTGCGACCTTCGTGTTTTATCTAGGTGACAAATACTTCGGTACTTTGACCGCCTTCGTGCCAGGCAGTAAATCCGATGATTTTAGTTTTACTTCGGCGCTGCCATTGCAGGTGATGAAGGGCATGATGCCTATTTTAGCTCCCTATGTACAAACCGAGCAGGGCATGTGTGTGGTGAACGAATAAAGGCATGAATTAATAAGTGCCACGCCAACGACAAAGAGTGTTCCAGATGAACACTCTTTGTCGTTTTAAGGCTTAAATTCTCTATCGATTGAGTTTATTGCTGTGGTTAACATGGTTTAGTTAAAGCACTGTGATAAAAGTGCAGCGATTAAGATTACTGCGGCGATAACTGGTAAATTTTTGATTTAGCTTCATCGGTTACGAGATAAATCAGTCCATCTGGCCCTTGCACGACTGAGCGCAATCTTTGCCCTAATTCAGTTTTCAGTAGCCGCTCTTCTTTAATAATCTTGTCGCCATCAAGTACTAAACGCACCAGTGTTTTTCCCTTTAGGCTGGCGAGTAACAGATTATTTCGCCACTGTGGAAATTTATCACCTGTGTAAAACATAAAGCCCGCCGTGGCAATCGAGGGAACCCATTTGTAGACGGGTTGCTCCATTCCCACCTTATGGGTGCCTTCGCCGATGTTGCCGCCACCATAATTCTCACCATAGGTAATCACTGGCCAGCCATAGTTTTTAGCCGCTTGGTCGATATTGAGTTCATCGCCGCCTTGGGGCCCATGTTCGCCCGTCCACAATACTTTGCTGATGGGATTGATCGCCGCGCCCTGCATATTGCGGTGACCAATAGACCAGATCTCGGGTAAGGCGCCAGCCGTATTGACGAAGGGGTTATCCTTAGGCACTGAGCCATCGGCATGAATACGCACCACTTTGCCTAAATGATTGTCCAATGTTTGTGCGCTATCTTTTTCACTATAGCGATCGCCGAGTGTGATAAACAGTGTGCCGTCAGGCGCCCACACTAAACGAGATCCAAAATGGTGACCGCTGTTGATTTTGGGGTGCTGACTAAAAACGCGGGTGAGATTTTCAAGCTTGTTACCATTGAGAGTGGCAAAACTGACCGCTGTGCTATTGAGCTCGCTTGCATCACCTTCAGCGGGTTCTGAATAACTGAAATAGATTTTTTTGCTGCTAGCAAAATCTGGCGCAAGCACGACATCAAGTAAACCACCTTGACCTTTGGCATACATAGGCGGTAAACCCGTTAAGGGTTCACCCACTTTGCCTGCGGTGCTGACAATGCGCATTCTGCCAGCGCGTTCAGTCACGAGCATGCTGCCGTCGGGTAAAAATGCCATGCCCCAGACATTTTCTAACCCTTGGGCTATGGTTTTTACCTGAATATTACCCGTTTCCGTTTTGACGCTAATGGTCGCTGCGCTAGCGGTTTCGGTGTAAATAGCCGGTGAGCATGCAATAAGACACAGGGCAAGATTTAAGGTGCTGAGCTTCAAGGTCTTTGGCATTAATTTACTCAGTCTCAAGGTACTCAGCTTCAAGGTCATCAGTTTCATCGCTATCCTTAATCACACTGTTCTCCTATAGGATGGATCAGAGTAACAAGTCAGTCACATAAGGGCAATTTATCGGTGAGACCTTGTATCGAAAACTCGCCTGTCCAGCTGTTATGAGCTTAAGCTTCACAAATCAAAAGTCTAACGTATGAAAACTAACGCATGAAAAACTAGCGCATGAAAAAGCCTAAGGCCATCGCTAAACCGACGATCACAATAAAGCCGCGTAGCAAGGGCTGTGAAATACGGTAGGCCAGCGCCGCCCCCACATAACCACCGACAATCGCCATAACGGCAAGCAGCAACAGATATTGCCCATCGATCACATTGCCCGCGGCATAAACCACAACGGCGATGGCGGTGAGCAGGGCTGAAATCAGATTTTTAAGTCCGTTCATCCCATGTAGATTGGTTTGCCCCATCAGGCCAAAACTTGCGAGTAGTATGATGCCTAAGCCACCATTAAAATAACCGCCATAGATACACACAGCCGACAGCATTATCAGTGCCGTTATCGGACTTAACATTGGCGTAGAGGTGTTTTCGCCTTGCTCAGCGATTCTTCGTTTGAGCAACCAAGGGCCAACAATAAAGGCCGCGGTGGCCAGTAGAATCAGCCAAGGGATCAGCTTTGCGAAGACTTGCTCGCTGGTGGTCAGCAAAATACCCGCGCCAATACTGCCGCCAATTAAAGCAATTAAGATCAGATTCTTAAGGCTAAGACTCGCCGGATATTCGATATCCTTTCTAAAACGCCATGCGCTGGCGATATAACCGGGCAGCAGCGCGGCTGTCCCCGTGGCATTCGCCGCAATCGGTGGAACCCCGACAAACACTAACGCTAAAAGGGTAATAAAACTGCCACCACCGGCAACTGCATTGAGCATGCCGCCTAAAAAGCCTGCGAGTGCAATAATAAGCCAGTCCATAGATACCGCTCCTTTGGACAATGAGAGAGATAAACAGAGCGCTAAAAATGTGTCTGTTATTATGAGTCAATCTAAGCACTCACCCTAACAGGATGATTTCGATATTGAAAGTCGCGTAATGATTCGTTACATATCGCCATTCGTGAAGGTGAAGATATAGGATGAGTGAGCAGGCTTTTACTTGCTTAGTGCTAGGGTACTTGATCCCAAATACCAGACATAAAAATAACCGCTGCTATGGCTTCACTTTGCTCGGTAAAAACATCTTCTCCCCAACAGTTTTGTCCACGTTCTTGGTAATAAACATGAAAGGTACTGAGCATAGGTGTTCGAATGCAATACCAACCATCGAAGGTATTCTTAGCAAAATGCACCCAATGCTGCGCATCAGCAGTTTGGATTTGCTGAATGAGTAATTCATTTTGCGATAGCAAAGCCACAAGCTCATTCGGGGTGGTTATTTGATGCTCGGCTTTTATAGCCTCGAGAAGATTTTTAAGTTTTATCATGGGATCCTTTTCATTCATCGAGAGTATCTACATCACTTTTAACGAATGGCCGCGGAGATGGAGGATTGGATTAATGCTTCAAAAATATCTGTTTGCCCGGCAGGAATAAGCTGCCTGTGAATTTCGCGGCGTTTCGCACTGTCGAATAAACGCTCCGCAACCCAACCGGTTAAATAGAGTGAGGAAAGGCAGCCACCCGCAGTGGCAATATTGCCATTAATCACGAGGGCGCAGTCTTCTACATCGACGCCCATGGCAACTAGGGCAGGTTTTGCATCGGGGTGAGTCGTTGCTGAAAGATTGTCGAGTAGCCCTAATTTGGCAAAGAAGAATGACCCAGCGCAGATACTGCCAAGCAATTGTCGTGTGGGATCTAATTTAAGGGCGGACATAAACTCAGTATCAGCAAGTGCCGCAGGTACGCCTTTGTAACCACTGCTGAATAATACCACGTCGGCATCAGCGACTTCGGCCACATGACCATCGGTTGCAACCGTCATCCCCAAGCTTGATATGTGGCTAGGTTTGGTCCCGAGTACTTTTACTGTCCAATCGGTTTTTGTACGGCCGAGAATATCGCGCATTAAGAAGAAATCGATATCGGTAAATTCATCAAATATCACAATCGCAATCTGGTACATAAGCTTTCCTCTGGCTTGTATTGTGGATGACTTAAGGCTTGAATACGCTCAACCTTAAGCCTTGGGTCCTCAATATTAATAGAATCATAATTTTATTGGTTATCCATTTTTTATGAAAATTTGGTTAATCAAAATCTTAACCAGCACTAAACGATGGCAGTCGCTTGGCGAAAATAGCATGGGCATCAAAATCTTGGCTTTGCATTCTGGTTAATGTGTTGGTTAACACCTCATCAGCAGCATCTTCAATCCGCTGTATCCCTAACGTTGCAACATAATCACTAAATGATGTGGATACTTGTTCAAACAAAGCTGTGATCTCGCCAAAGGCTGGATGACTGAATTGTGGGTTAGGCAAACCCCTAAGGGATCGCAGTTTCAGCAGCATTAACGCTGTCAATGGTAAATATGTGTGCGGTCCACCATTGAACTCAAAAAAGCACTTTTTATCCCCAATAACTGCTTGTTCTACCTGATGATCACACAGGGTTTGCAGCATAGTGCTGATGAATTCGATATCCTGTGTGTCCCAGTTATCTAAAAATGGCGCATAGGGGAAAGGAGCCGTTTTTCGCAGTGTCACTTGCACTTCCGTGGCAAAAGGCGGCTCAATAACGCCCAAATAGCGCCCATACAGCAGCACCAAAAAATCGCCTATAAAACTGTGGGAGCGAATTATCCAGCCTGAGCGCCAAGCCATTGCGTTGGCATAATACAGCTCGTCGGCCTCAGTCTTAAGCCCTGAAAAAAGCATCAGCACCAGCCTGAATACATGGGTTGTATCCCAACTAGCATTAGTAAAACCACCGGTGTTTTCAACCGCAGTGCAGTATTTGTAATAGTCTATGGCGGTATCAAAATAGCCGTAAGCGAGCGAATGCAGCAGCGGTGCCGCCTCGAGCTTGCCTGATTCAATATACGTAAGTTGTGCCGCAAGATTCCAATGGCATTCAGGTACTGCGAACTCAGATCCAAATAACTCCCACTGGCGAAAATCATCAGGGTAATCAATATATGCTTTTAATCTCTCGAATTTTTCCGCTATCCCAGTATCAATATAACCAGTCAACAAATACTGGTTGTATTCAAACACGTTTTTTGGATAATCGCGCATCAGCTTGCGGCTTCGGCTGCGTTTATTGAGAAACTTATCTAACATTCTGTGTATCCTTTTTACTTAGCTGGCGTCAAGTTTACCGTAACGGCGCTAAATATGACTATCTGTAGCATTTTTGAAGCAAGCATTAAGCGACTCCGTTGTAGCGATGGTGAACACACATTCGCCAGCAAAGAACCTTGCTAACATATGGTGTTATCAGTTTAATGCACGACATTGTTCATTATTGAATATGCTGGGATGGGGAGTAAACCGCACTCTTGCGTTGGCGACCATCGGAAAAAGGGACTTTTTCGTTGAGCCCCCAAAGATGGATTTACGGCGTGTCGCCAGAGCATTAGTGCTGTTTATGGCGATAAGCTCTCAAAAAGTACCTAGACTGCAAAAGCTCACAGAAAACAAGGTTTGTAGTGAACAAGCTGGTGGTGAATTTTACTCATGGTTCTCCGCTTCGTGGGGACAACAAAAGCAACGAGGCCCAGAATCATTTTTTGGGCCTTGTTAGTATCGTAAAACGTCGGTTAACGCTCAAAATTCTTTAGGTTAAAGCTTCAAACTAACTTGAGTTTCAACCTTAGCCGCTATACGTTACTTGCGCATTTTAGAGAACGCTTAAAACACCATTTCTGGTACATGCTCTGGCACGATTAACTTGCCGGCGGTTTTGCTGACGATTTCTTCGACGCTGACACCTGGTGCGCGCTCGAGTAAATGGAATGCGCCATCTTTGATTTCGATAAAGGCTAAATCTGTGACGACACGTTTAATGCAGCCGTAACCAGTCAGCGGCAATTCGCACACGGGTAACAGCTTAGAGTTGCCGTACTTATCGGCGTGCATCATGGTGACGATAATATTTTCGGCACCTGCCACTAAATCCATTGCGCCGCCCATGCCCTTGATGAGCTTGCCGGGGATCATCCATGAGGCGATAGAGCCGTTCACATCGACTTCAAAGGCGCCGAGTACGGTTAAGTCCACATGGCCGCCACGGATCATGGCAAAGCTCTCGGCTGAAGAGAAAAACGACGCGCCTTTCACGGCGGTAACGGTTTGTTTACCCGCGTTAATTAAATCGGGATCTATGGTGTCTTCGGTTGGGAATTCACCCATGCCGAGTAGGCCGTTTTCCGATTGCAACATGACTTCCATGCCTTTGGGAATGTAGTTGGCCACTAGCGTGGGAATACCAATACCGAGGTTGACGTAGTAGCCGTCTTGTAATTCTTTGGCTACGCGCTGAGCAAGTTGTTCTCTTGATAATGCCATGATATCTATCCTTTCTAGTTGGCTTTGACGCTTTGGCCTTTACTCTTAGGTTTTTACCCTTAGTTTTTTACTTTAGGGAGCTAAGTGCCAATTGCGTTAACTGTGTTTCAAGGTTTTGCCAGCGCCTTTTATTTCGCTGCTTTTACCGTGCGCTGCTCGATACGTTTCTCGAACGTGCCTTGAATAACGCGGTCAACATAGATGCCGGGAGTATGGATATGATCAGGATCGAGCTCGCCCGGTTCCACAATAAACTCGGCTTCCACAACCGTGATTTTGCCTGCAGTCGCCATCATAGGGTTAAAGTTAGCTGCGGTTTTGCGGAACACTAAGTTACCCATGGTATCGGCCTTCCATGCGCGCACTAAGGCAAAATCGGCGGTCAATGATTCTTCTAACACATAGTGACGGCCTTTAATTTCGCGGGTTTCTTTGCCTTCAGCCACGGGGGTGCCGTAGCCTGTGGCGGTGAAAAATGCCGGAATGCCTGCGCCGCCCGCGCGGATTTTTTCCGCCAGCGTGCCTTGGGGCGTTAAAATCACATTCAATTCACCCGAGAGCATTTGCTGCTCGAAGGTGGCGTTCTCACCCACGTAAGAGGCGATCATGGTTGAAATCTGGCGATGTTTTAACAATAAGCCCAAGCCGAAATCGTCGACGCCGGCATTGTTCGAAATGGCGGTTAAGCCCTTAACGCCCATCTTCACCATTTGATTGATTAAGCCTTCAGGAATACCGCACAGGCCAAAACCGCCAACCATAATGGTCATATCATCGGATAAACCTGTTAACGCTTCTTCATAGCTGTTGACGACTTTATTGAGTCCTGCCATTTTGATGTCCTTTTACTGTTATTCAGTCCCCAAGGCGCTAGGTATGTTTAGCGCCTCGACGCTTGAGTCTAGGCTTTAGCGCCCTGCAAGATTGCATTGGCGACTTTAGAGCCATTAAGACGATTTAATTGTTTGCTGATCCCAAAACCCGCTAATGCCAGTTTTTCTAAATCGATACCCGTCTTCAAACCGAGTCCGTGGAGCATATAGACCAAGTCTTCACTCGCCAGATTGCCCGATGCGCCTTTCGCATACGGGCAACCACCTAAGCCCGCCACCGAGGCGTCAAAGCTGCGCACGCCCAAGTCGAGGCAGGCGGTAATATTGGCTAATGCTTGGCCATAGGTGTCGTGGAAGTGCAGGACAAGCTTTTCAACCGGTACTCGCTCCATCACGGCTTGCAGCATTTTACGGGCTTTTAATGGCGTGCCTACACCGATAGTGTCGCCGAGCGAAATTTCGTAACAGCCCATTTTGTAAAGGATTTCAGACACTCTTGCCACTTCGCTCGCCGCAATTTCTCCTTCATAGGGGCAACCTAAAACGCAGGACACATAGCCACGCACTGGGATATTGGCGGCTTTTGCCATGTCCATCAACGGGATAAAGCGTTCAATCGACTCTTCAATCGAACAGTTGATATTGCGTTGGCTAAAGCTTTGTGACGCCGCACCAAAGATAGCGACTTCGGAAGCTTTTGCATCCAGCGCTAGCTCTAAGCCTTTGACATTGGGGGTGAGGGCGCTGTAAACCACGCCCGCTTGACGGCGAATTTGGCGCAATACGTCGCCGCTATCGGCCATTTGTGGCACCCATTTGGGTGACACAAAACTGCCGGATTCAATTCGCTTCACGCCCGCATCGGCAAGGGCTTCAATCAAGGCGACTTTAGCCTCTGTCGGCACAGCGGCTTCATTTTGCAAGCCATCACGGGGCCCCATCTCGAATAAGCTTACCTTATCCGAAGTGGCGCTTAAGTTCGCAAGATCCAGCGCAGACATTTAGGCTTCCTCGCTTTGGGCTTTGGGCTCAACATGGAGCAGCACGGCGCCATCGCTCACTAACTCGCCCGCCTTAAAGTAGAACTCGGTAACAATACCGTCGAAGGGCGCTTCGATGGTGTATTCCATCTTCATCGCTTCCATCACCAGTAGCCCTTGTCCTGCCTTAACCTCAGCCCCGACTTCCACTAAGTGGGTGACGACTGTACCGTTCATCGGGGCCTTGAGCTTATCTTCATTGCTGGACTGCGCCTCAACCACTTGGGTTTTAACCGCCCTGAAGTGATAACTGCCTGAGGGTAAAAATAGCGTAAAATCATCTCCCTGAGCACTGACGGGCACTTTACTCTTATGGCCGTTGATTTCGGCTAACAGTAAATCCTGCTTAAGCTCACCACTGAGGGACTTGCTCACTTGGCCTGCGTCAGTTGGCTGAGATAACTGAGGCTGTGATAATAGGTAGTGATCGCCAAAGTCTAATAGCACCAATTGTTGTAACTCGTGGGCATCGTCGAGCAGGGCAATAGTATGCTGGCTGACGCTGTTGAGTCTAAAGCCACTGACTTGGCCCCAAGGCGAGTAAGGATCGGCGCTATTAATCGCCTGTGCCTTGGCCGCTTCTTTACGGGCAAGCACTTGATACAGCGCGGCAAAGGCAAGCGCAGTGTCGGCTTCGCTCGAAGCACTGCCAATCAGTGCATCGCCGTAACGGTTAATAAAGTCGGTGCTAAAGTCCGCCTTGGCAAAGGCGGGATGCTCGGCAATATTGGCTAAAAATTCAATATTGTGTTTAAGCCCACTGATTTGGTAGGACTCGAGGGCATGCACTAGGCGTTGCAGCGCGCGCGGACGCGACTCATCCCAGACGATAAGCTTGGCGATCATAGGATCGTAGAAGTTACTGATCACATCGTTTTCACGAATGCCCGAATCGATACGCACGTATTTACTTTGCTCGGGTTCACGTAAAAAGTTGAGCTTACCGCTGGCGGGTAAAAACTCATTCTGTGGATCTTCGGCATAAATACGCACTTCAAAGGAATGGCCGTGGATCCGCACTTCATCTTGCTTAAGGGGCAATGGCTGACCGCTGGCGACCATTAACTGCCATTTGACTAAGTCTTGGCCAGTGACCATTTCAGTCACTGGATGCTCAACCTGCAGACGGGTATTCATCTCCATGAAATAGAAGCTATTGTCTGTGTCGAGCAGAAACTCCACAGTGCCTGCGCCAACATAATCGATGGCCTTGGCGGCGGCCACTGCGGCTTCACCCATTTGGGCGCGCAATGCATCGCTTAAACCGGGGGCTGGCGCTTCTTCGACCACTTTTTGATGGCGGCGCTGAATCGAGCAGTCGCGATCTGATAAGTAAATCGCATTGCCAAAGGTATCGGCGAACACTTGCACTTCGACATGGCGAGGCTGGCGCAAGTAACGCTCCAGCAATAATTTATCGTTACCGAAGGAGGAGGCCGCTTCACGGCGCGCCGAGTTGATGGCGTCCATGATTTCGGCTTCATTCTCTACGATACGCATGCCTTTACCGCCGCCGCCATAAGCCGCTTTAATCAGCATAGGGAAGCCGATTTTCAGAGCCTCCGCTTTTAAGGTCGCATCGGTTTGGTCATCGCCGTGATAACCCGGCACTAAGGGCACGTTTGCCGCAGTCATAATAGATTTAGCGGCGCTTTTGCTGCCCATGGCATCGATAGCATCACTGCCTGGGCCAACAAAGGCGATGCCA
Organism: Shewanella sp. SM87; assembly: GCF_025653705.1. Lineage (NCBI taxonomy): Bacteria > Pseudomonadati > Pseudomonadota > Gammaproteobacteria > Alteromonadales > Shewanellaceae > Shewanella > Shewanella sp. SM87. The sequence continues at coordinate 84,731 of NZ_JAKKSC010000001.1, read as the reverse complement.
GCGGCTTCACATTTACGGGCAAAGTCGGCATTTTCAGACAAGAAACCATAACCTGGGTGAATCGCTTGTGCGCCAGCTTTTTTTGCGATGTCGATAATCAAATCGCCCTTTAAATAGGAGTCTGCCGGCGCACTGCCGCCTAAGTAGAAGGATTCGTCGGCCATGGCGACATGGCGTGCTTCTTTATCGGCATCGGAATATAGGGCAACGGTGCGAACGCCCATGGCATGGGCGGTTTTGATGATGCGACAGGCGATTTCACCACGGTTAGCAATCAATAGTTTGGTAAACATGTGCTTGGTCAACATCAAAGGGCTCCTTGGGTATCACTTGGCTTTTGCACGGGCTTGGAGGGCATTGAGTGTGCTTGTTGCCAGTTAGGCTGACGTTTCTCAAAAAAGGCGTTTAAGCCCTCTTGGCCCTCGGTCGATACCCGAATGCGGGCAATACGCTCGCTAGTGTAATCAATGGTGTTTTGGTCTATCACGCCGTCTTCAAGATGCGACAGCAGCGTTTTTACCCATGCCATGCCTTGCGGGCTATTGGCAAGTAGCGCGTCAATCATAGGCTTTGCGGCGGCGTCTAAGTCATCGCTGATCTCATGAATGACGTTAAGTTTTAATGCGGTTTCTGCACTAAAACGCTCGGCGGTCAGCATGTAGCGGCGCGATGCACTATTACCCATAGCGCGGGCAACGTAAGGGCTAATTACTGCTGGAATTAATCCGAGTTTCACTTCGCTCAAGCAAAAGCTGGCGCGCGTCGTGGCGATAGCGATATCGCAGGCGCAAATCAGCCCCAGTGCGCCGCCAAAGGCTGCACCTTGCACTAGTGCAATGGTGGGCTTATGAAAGGTATCAAGATCCTGCATCAGTTTTGCTAAGGCTTTGGCATCATTTAGATTTTGCTCAAAGTCCATTTTGGCTTGCTTGCGCATCCAATTGAGATCGGCGCCGGCGCTGAAGTTTTTGCCGTTCGCTTTGAGTACCAGCACTTGGCATTGCTTGTGTTCAGCAAAATAGCTAAGGACGCTAATCATCTCGCTAATCATCACTTCATCGAAGGCGTTGTGCACTTCTGCACGGTTAAGGATTAACTCGGCAACACCGTTATTGAGCGTGTAACTCACGTGCTGCAAGTTGCTTAAATCCTTTTTACCGCTAGCGCTGTTTAATGTGTCTGTCATTATTATTTTCCTATCTTCTTGTGTGACATATGCTTTTCACATGTGCCTTTTACATACGGAACACACCAAAGCGGGTGTCTTCGATAGGAGCATTTAATGCTGCCGATAGGGCAAGGCCGACCACATCGCGGGTTTGCGCGGGGTCAATAATGCCGTCATCCCATAAACGGGCGCTGGCATGATACGGATGACCTTCTTTATCGTACTGGGCGACAATTGGCGCTTTAAAGGCTTTTTCATCCTCAAGCGACCATTCTTCACCTTTACGGGCTAAACCGTCGCGGCGCACTGTGGCGAGAACGCCAGCCGCTTGCTCGCCACCCATCACAGAAATACGGGCGTTAGGCCACATCCACATCATGGTCGGTTCGAACGCACGGCCACACATGCCGTAGTTACCCGCGCCGTAGCTGCCGCCAATAATCACAGTGAATTTAGGTACATTGGCACAAGAAACCGCGGTCACCATCTTAGCGCCGTGTTTGGCTATGCCTTCGTGTTCGTACTTTTTACCCACCATAAAGCCGGTGATATTTTGCAGGAACAGCAGTGGAATTTTGCGCTGGCAGCACAGTTCGATAAAGTGCGCGCCTTTTTGCGCCGACTCAGAGAAAAGAATGCCGTTGTTGGCGACAATGCCGACTGGGTAGCCGTGAATACGGGCAAAACCGCATACTAAGGTTGCGCCATAGTTGGCTTTAAACTCATCAAAATCAGAATCATCGACGATACGGGCGATCACTTCTTTTACATCAAAGGGCTTTTTCAAGTCGGTGCCGACAATGCCGTACAGTTCGCTAATGTCGAACTTCGGTGGTTTGACAGGACTTAAGAGTGATTTGATTTCTTTTTGATGATTCAGGCGTGATACCGCGCGGCGGGCAAGCTCTAACGCGTGCTCATCGTTTTGGGCTAAATGATCGGCTACGCCGGAAATTTTTGTGTGCACTTCGGCGCCGCCTAACTCTTCGGCGCTGACTTCTTCACCTGTGGCCGCTTTGACTAATGGTGGGCCGGCTAAGAAGATAGTGCCTTGATCTTTTACGATAATCGATTCATCCGCCATGGCTGGCACATAGGCGCCGCCTGCGGTACACAGGCCCATCACTACTGCAATTTGGGGGATGCCCTTAGCGGACATTTGCGCTTGATTGTAAAAGATGCGGCCGAAATGGTCGCGGTCGGGGAAGACTTCATCTTGGCGAGGCAGGTTAGCGCCGCCCGAGTCGACTAAATAGATACAAGGCAAGTGACAACGGCTGGCAATATCTTGGGCGCGTAGATGTTTTTTAACGGTAATCGGGTAGTAAGTGCCGCCTTTAACTGTAGCGTCGTTGGCGATGATCATGCACTCAACACCGCTCACACGGCCGATACCAGCGATAATGCCCGCTGCGGGCACTTCTTCGTCATAAACTTCAAACGCCGCAAATTGCGATAGCTCTAAAAAGGGTGAGCCTGCATCAAGTAGCTTTTCAACCCGTTGACGTGGCAGCAATTTACCGCGGGATAAATGACGCTCTAGCGCCACAGGGCCGCCGCCGAGTTCGATTTTATTGAGTTTAGTTTTAAGATCGGCCACTAGGGCGGCCATATCGTCGGATTTTGCTTTAAATTCATCGCTACGGGCGTTGATACGACTGCTTAATTGCGTCACTTTGATTGTCCTTATAAAGCGGAAACTCGGTATCACCTTGCTCGAATGGGTGGCGCAAACTGTAAGTTACAGTGAGGTGCTACCCATTCACTTGTGAGAGATTATTTGAACACGCGTTATTTCGACTCATTGAACAGTTCGCGGCCAATCAGCATGCGGCGAATTTCTGAGGTGCCGGCGCCGATTTCATACAGCTTGGCATCACGCAGTAAGCGGCCAGTGGCGTATTCGTTGACATAGCCATTGCCGCCTAGCAGTTGAATGGCATCCAGTGCCATTTTGGTGGCGAGTTCTGCGCTATAAAGAATGGCGCCTGCAGCATCTTTACGGGTGGTTTCACCGCGATCGCAGGATTTTGCCACGTTATAGACATAGGATTTGGCGGCATTCATGCCTGTGTACATGTCGGCTAACTTGCCTTGCACTAGTTGGAATTCACCAATCGATTTACCAAATTGCTCACGCTCGTGGATGTAAGGCACAACGATATCCATACAGGCGTTCATGATCCCTAGCGGGCCGCCAGAAAGTACGACGCGCTCGTAATCTAGGCCGCTCATCAGCACTTTTACGCCGTTATTGAGGCCGCCTAAAATGTTTTCTTCTGGTACTTCTACATCTTCAAACACCAGTTCGCAGGTGTTAGAGCCGCGCATGCCGAGTTTGTCGAGCTTTTGCGCTTGGCTAAAACCTTTCGAATCACGTTCAACGATAAAGGCGGTAATACCGTGTGCGCCTTTGGTTAAGTCGGTTTTCGCGTAAATGACATAGGTGTGTGCATCTGGACCGTTAGTGATCCACATTTTGTTGCCGTTTAAGATGAATCGGTCGCCTTCTTTACGGGCATGTAGCTTCATCGAAACCACGTCAGAACCAGCGTTTGGCTCACTCATGGCCAGCGCGCCAATATGCTCACCGCTCACCAGTTTTGGCAGGTACTTGGCTTTTTGCGCTGAATTACCGTTACGGTTGATTTGATTGACACACAGGTTTGAGTGGGCGCCGTAACTTAGGCCGATAGAAGCTGATGCGCGGGAGATTTCTTCCATTGCGACGACGTGGGCTAGGTAGCCCATGTTCGCGCCGCCGAACTCTTCGGGTACCGTTACTCCGAGCAGTCCCATTCCTCCAAGCACAGGCCAAAGTTCATTGGGAAAGGCATTGTCGTGATCCACTTTCGCGGCAATTGGGGCGATTTCATTCGCGGCAAAATCCTGCACTGCATCGCGCAGCATATCGACGTCTTCGCCTAGGCCAAAATTTAGACTTGTGTAGAGAGAGTTCATTGCTTGTGTCCTTTCAGATGTTCTAATTTCAGATTGTTATAGTTTTTATGATTTTTAGGTGCTTGAGTCTTTTAAATCTTGTACTTAAATCCGTAGTCGTTATCGCCATCAAATTGATTTGATTTTGTGTCAACGGGGATTTAGGCTTTTGCCGTTTTGTTATCTTCTAAGGCTAAACGGCACTGCTGCTCGGCGGAATTGAGTTCCATCAATACGACTTTGATGTCGTCCATTTGCTGTTGTAGTGCGGACTTCTTTTCTTCCACTAGCGCCAGCATGGTATTGAGTTGTGAAGTGCTGCTCTTGTCGGCATCGTATAATTCGAACAAACGACGGGTTTCTGCCAAAGAAAAGCCCAAGCGTTTACCGCGAAGAATGAGCTTGAGACGCACCCTGTCTTTGAGGCTATAAATACGGGTTTGGCCGCGGCGTTTAGGTTTAAGCAAACCTTGGTCTTCGTAAAAACGAATACTACGAGTAGTGATATCAAACTCTTTTGAGAGATCACTGATCGAGTAAGTCGTTTGTGGTGTGTTCGTTGCGCTCATTCATGCACCCTAAATAATCAGTTTTAAGCAAGATATATGAAGTTTACGTAAAGGTAAAGATTTTGGCTTTTATTCTGTTGGCAAAAAAGTGTCAATCCCAATTGCCATCAGCCTGTGCAGCGAGATTAAAACGTGTGCTTTAAATTAGTGTTTTCACATAAAACCACAAATATCTTCTGGTTATAGGCTAACGTCTAATAGTGGGCTTTAGACCTCCTTGCTAATAATAGAAGCAGGAAGGGGTAGTTATTGCGGCTGACGATGTGAGTCGCAGTCCTGATTGGAGGACATATGTTGACCGAACAGCAAAATGCATCTGTAGCGCAAGCCACAAATCAAAAACAGAACCAACAAAAACATCAAGCGTTGCACCAAGCATCCTTGCTTAATAAAGCCGAATTCTGGGGAGAAGCGGCGAAAACGCTCGATTGGATTAAACCTGCGCACACTGTGCTCGATGAATCGCAGGCACCGTTTTATCATTGGTTCGCCGATGGTGAGATGAACACTTGTTATAACGCCGTTGACCGCCATGTGTTGGCTGGACGCGGTGACCAAGTGGCTATCCAGTATGTGAGTCCTGTTACTGATACGGAATACGGCATTAGCTACGGGGAGTTACAGGCTCAAGTGAGCCGACTCGCGGGCTTTATGCAATCTATTGGTATAGGGAAGGGCGACCGTGTGGTGATTTATATGCCTATGGTGCCGGAAACCGCCTTCGCTATGCTGGCCTGTGCCCGCATAGGTGCGATTCATTCGGTGGTTTTTGCTGGTTTTGCCGCCAATGAACTCGCGACTCGGATTAACGATGCCAAGCCTAAATTGGTCTTGTCGGCATCTTGCGGCATTGAGCCTTCGGGCGTGATCCCTTACAAACCTCTGTTAGATAAAGCGTTAGCGCAGTCAGTGCATCAGGTTGATCACTGCCTAATTTTGAATCGTAGCCAGTATCAGGCCGATTTACTTGAGGGTCGTGACTTAGATTGGCAAGCCGCATTAGCAACTGCACCTAAGGCCGATTGTGTCGCCCTCAAGGCTACCGATCCCTTGTATGTGCTTTATACCTCAGGCACCACGGGTCAGCCTAAAGGTGTGGTACGCGATAATGGTGGTCATGCCGTGGCTCTGGCTTGGTCGATGCAGCATATTTACGATATTCAAGCGGGTGATGTGTTTTGGGCTGCGTCCGATGTGGGCTGGGTTGTGGGTCATTCTTACATTGTGTACGGACCGCTGCTGGTGGGCGCTACAACCTTAATGTATGAAGGCAAACCTGTGGGAACGCCAGATCCTGGCGCATTTTGGCGCACGATTGCCAAATATAAGGTTAAAAGCTTCTTCACCGCGCCGACGGCTATTCGCGCAATCAAGCGTGAAGATCCTGACGGTGAATATCTACAAGGTGTTGATTTAAATTGTCTTAAAAATGTGTTTTTGGCGGGGGAACGTTGCGATCCCGATACCTTAGTTTGGGCACACACTAAACTCGCTAAACCTGTTATTGATCACTGGTGGCAAACCGAAACGGGCTGGCCTGTCGCTGCAAATTTGATGGGCACAGCGCCGGTTACTATTAAACCAGGTTCGCCAGCTTTACCTGTGCCGGGTTATGCGGTTGAAGTATTGGACGAATTAGGTGAGCAAGTTGCGCCCAATACTTCGGGTAATGTAGTGATTAAATTGCCTCTACCGCCGGGGACATTGACGACACTGTGGCAAAATGATCAACGCTATCAAGATAGTTACTTGTCTATGTATCCGGGTTACTACTTAACTGGCGATGCGGGTTATACCGATGAAGACGGCTATCTCTACATTATGAGTCGTATCGATGACATCATAAACGTAGCGGGGCACAGGTTATCGACGGGACGCTTCGAAGAAGTGTTATGTCAACACCCTGATGTGGCCGAAGCCGCGGTAATTGGGGTAGATGATGCGCTTAAGGGCCAAGTTCCCCTCGGATTAGTGGTACTCAAGAAAGGCGTGACGATCAGTGATGAAGAGCTGCATAAACAGTTAATAACCCTGGTACGCCAAGAGATTGGTCCCGTCGCCTCCTTTAGGTTAGTGAGTGCGATTCAAAAATTACCTAAAACGCGCTCAGGTAAAATTTTACGCGGTACTATGCGAAAAATTGCCGATAATCAGCAATATACCGCACCAGCGACCATAGAAGATCCACAGACCTTAGAGCTAGTGCGCACCGCGCTCACTCGCATGGGTTATGCCGATGCCTTAATCTAAGCTTGCGTTTAGTGAATGGGGATTTCATGTAGGAAATTCCCATTCTAAAAATCGCTTGCTGTTGCGAATTGAAACAAATATCCCCGCTCAATTTGAGCAATAGTCCATTATGATTTGCTATTCTTGCCGCGTATTTATTGAATGTTTTTGCTACTCAATTGCATTATTTTGAGTTGTTTATATGCGGGAATTGAGCATTAGCAATTGTTTAATTCATTCAACTAAAATCACCACTAGAAGCAATGTGTATCTATGGATATTTTAGATACACATCACTGACAACTTTGTATTCTCACCGGCTTAGGGACGACCCTAAACATGCCTTAATTTGGTAGGGGACGACCCCTAATTAGGAGTTCACTATGAGTTGGTTCTTATTAGTCCTTGCGGGTTTATTCGAAATTGGTTGGGCCATAGGGCTTAAATATACCGAAGGTTTTACACGTTTGTGGCCAAGTATCTTTACAGTAGCGTCGATGGCAGTGAGTGTGTTGCTACTAGGACTCGCGGTTAAGCAGCTACCTATCGGTACGGCTTACGGCGTGTGGGTCGGTATTGGCGCTATGGGCACCGCAATTGCAGGGATTATCCTGTTAGGAGAAGGAGTTAGCTTACTTAAGATTGCCAGTTTGATACTGATATTACTGGGGGTTTTAGGGCTTAAACTCGCAAACTAAGTTGTCGATAAACGTGCCAATACAAGTATCACTTGGGCTAAGTTCTAACTAACCCGTTTCGCAATACGGGATTGGCAATCTCACTGTAATCGAGATTGCCAATCGTATGCATCGCCTTTTCTCTCTGGTAATTAAGTTACAAAGATCGGTATAATTACCCCTCAAAATTGGTTAGCTCTAACCTCTGTGACCCGTGGGAATTATATAATGCAAAACCACAGCAATCTTAATGATATCGGCGTAATTGGCCTTGGCGTTATGGGTAAAAACCTCGCGCTAAACATCGCGGATAACCAATATCACGTCAGTGCATTTGACCTCGATCCTGTTAAAGTTAATGGTGTTATACAGCAAGAAAAACAGGAACGCGCTGGACTCGAACCTCGCATTCTTGGCTGTGCTAATCTTGCCGAAATGTTAGCCAGTCTCACAAAACCCCGCATTCTTGTGCTTTCTGTTCCCGCGGGTGCACCCGTCGATGGTGTCTGTAGTGCTTTGATTTCTGCCGGAATTGAGTCCGATGATATTGTGATCGATACTGGTAACAGCCTATGGACTGACACTGTTGAGCGTGAAGCGCGCTACAAAGGTCAGTTTGTATTTTTCAGCTCTGCAGTTTCGGGCGGTGAAGTCGGTGCGCGTTTCGGTCCATCACTTATGCCAAGCGGCGATATCGATGCATGGCATCACGTGGCACCTATTTGGAAAGCGATTGCCGCTAAGGTTGATGCCAAAACTGGGCTACCTATCGAACGCTTCGAGCCGGGTAATCCCGTGACAGAAGGCGAGCCATGCACGACTTATATTGGTCCTGCGGGTTCTGGCCATTATGTGAAGATGGTGCATAACGGTATTGAATACGCTGACATGCAGTTGATTTGCGAAGCCTATCAAATGCTGCATGACGGTTTAGGCATGAGCGCTGCAGAAGTGGGCGATGTGTTTGAACGCTGGAACAAAGGTAGTTTAAACAGCTATTTGATGGGGATCAGTGCCGAAGTCTTAAAACAAGCCGATCCATTAACGGGTAAACCGCTGGTGGAAATGATCTTAGATAAAGCGGGCCAAAAAGGCACAGGTTTGTGGACGGCCGTGAGCAGTTTACAAATTGGTTGCCCTGCACCGACGATTGCTGAAGCTGTGTATGCGCGCGCCGTGAGTACCCAAAAATCCTTACGTCTACAACTTAGCCAGAAATTGGCTGGGCCAAATGCACCTGTTATCGATGACGCACAAAAAGCACTGTTGATCGAAGCCCTTGAAAGCGCGTTATATTGCGCGAAAGTGTGTTGTTACGCCCAAGGCTTCCAGTTGATGGCGATGACGGCTCATGAACAAAAATGGCAGTTAGACTTTGCTGAAATTGCAAAAATTTGGCGTGCGGGTTGTATTATTCGCGCGACTTTCTTGCAATCAATCACTCAAGCCTATGAAGACAAATCTGATCTTAGCAATCTGTTGATGGCGGACAGTTTTGCGTCTGCCTTGTCTGAAAAGCAAGGCCTATGGCGTACCGCAGTCGCGACTGCGGTGATGCAAGGCATTCCAGCACCTTGTATTAGCTCGGCTCTGGCGTATTACGACAGTTACCGCTGCGAAACATTACCGGCAAACTTGCTCCAAGGTCAGCGTGACTTTTTCGGTTCCCATACATTTGAGCGTATCGATACCCCAGCAGGCGAGAAATATCACTTAGATTGGAGCGCCAAAGAGCGTACCTTAGCTAAGGTTTAGTCTAAGGTTCTGCCCGCTAACAAAATGAAAACGCCCTTATCAAGGGGCGTTTTTTTTATGGTCGATGATTTTATAACGGCTTATGACTTTTTGACTTCAATTCATTTTAAGTCACTAAGCTAAATCTTATGCTTGAAGTCCTAAGAATTCAGTTCAGATGAAAAGGCGATCAGCTTTTGCCAGAGTGCTTGGGCGACGGGGCCTAAAGGTGAGTGGGGTTTTCGCATCACATAGTAATCGAGTTGAATATTGTTTTGCCTTTCACGCAGATCCAGTGCAATCAATGCACCTTGTTTGAGTGAGTCTTCAATCATATAGTGCGGCAGCTTGCCCCAGCCCATACCACTTTGAATAAGCATTTTCTTGGTATAAAAATCATTAACATACCAACGTCGTTGCCCCGCCTGTACCCCAAACTCAATATTCGCAGTGCCTGAGCCCGTATCTTGGATCACGATTTGGTATTCATTAACGAGCTCTCGTGCGTAGGTCAGTGTTGGATGACGCTCAAGCATGCGCGGTGCGGCGACATCGAGCAGACTACCGGAAAATAAATAGGCTAATTCTAAATGACTCGAGCGTATGGGCTCAATTCCGCCTGCGGAGATGATGATTTCGGCTTTATCTTGATTTAGCGCTTCGAGTGCTCCAGTTAAAAACTCTTGTTTCAGAATAATTTGAGTATATGGGAACTCATTTTGAGTCAGTTCTAAAATCGGCAAAATCCGAGCAAGATTAAAGGAGGCTTCAAAAGCTAAGGTAATACTCGCTTCGTTGCCTTTGGCTAAATGCTTCGCTACTTGCTTCATTTCTTGCGCTTCATTCAGTACCCGCAGGGTATGTTGCAGCAGTTTTCGACCTTGCTCAGTGATGGCGAGTCGATAACCTTCGCGATTAAACAGGATAAGATCGAGTTGGTATTCTAACTGTTTGATACTTTGGCTAATGGCGGGTTGGGTTTTATGTAGCTTGTCACTGGCAGCTTTGAGTGAGCCCGCCTCAGCTACGGTTTTAAACATCAGCAGTTGGTCTAAGGTCACAAGGATTGCTCGCAAGTTATAAATTATTAGTTTAAGAGATCTTAGATTTTATTCCATATTTATTTATCTTTTATCGGCTCATAATTTACTCCATTCTCGCTCGTCGTCTGCGCATTTATGCCTAAGATTGACGGCAATATTAAGATCAATGGGGTGTGTGCGATGCGATTTTCAAACTTATGTGATACTAAGGGTTCAAGTATCAATGGCTTAGTTGCAGAGGTTGATACACAGAAGTTATTCCTTTGTGCCAATACACTCAATCGCGCCGCTGCAACCGTCACATTGGCGATGAGCATAGTGTTTTTCATCTCGGGATTTGCCAAGTTATTTGGCGTGTCTATGTTCCATGTTCCGTTCACATTAATGAATCTTCCCACTGGTTTTGGTTATTTTATTGGTTTGATGGAAGTGATTGGCGCCCTTGGGTTGTGTCTACGTGACTACCGAGTGCTATCGGCGAGCGGTTTACTGGCGATTATGATGGGGGCGATTTATTTCCACTTTAATTATGAAGCGCCGATTAATGCACTGCCCGCATTGAGTTTATCGGCTGGCCTCTTTCTGGTTATCAAACTGGATGAAATTATTGAGCGTTTAGTGCAATTTCAGCGGCAGTTGGTGCTGAATCGCTCCGCATTTTAAGCGTGCATTGAAGTGTTATGTAGAACCGTGAGTTAAGTGAGAAATGCTGAGTTTAAAGCCAGTAGTACAGATATAAGTTAATCAACACGAGAGGATTATGATGCAAGTTAACGCGAGTCGTATGCCTGTGCTATTTGTGCCCCATGGTGGTGGCCCTATGCCTTTGCTCAATGATGTTAATCATAGGGAGTTGCGTGCATTTTTAACTTCAGTAACAGCGCCAATGCCAACTCCGAAGGCGATTGTGTTGATCACTGCCCATTGGGAAGAATCTGTGGTGACTTTGTCGAGTAGCCCAAAGCCAAGTATTTTGTATGATTACTATGGATTTCCACCTGAGGCTTATCAGCTGACATATCCTGCACCCGGTGAGCCAGAATTAGCCGCACAGATTGCGAATATGCTATCGGATAAGGGCATCGCCGCCCGCTTAGATAGCGAACGCGCATTTGATCACGGTACTTTTGTACCACTTAAGTTGATGTATCCTGAGGCGAATATTCCCGTGGTGCAGATGTCGTTAGTCCACAGCCTCGATCCTAAAATCCATATAGCGATTGGGGAGGCTTTAGCGCCGCTGCGGGACCAAGGGGTGTTGATCGTGGGGTCTGGCATGTCGTTTCACAATATGCGGGCATTTTTCTCAAGCGATCTCACAGTGCAAAGCCGCAGTGCAGAATTTGATCATTGGTTGACGCAAACTTTAACGGCAAGTGTTAGTTTTGCCGAGGTAAAAACAGCGTTAATTCATTGGCAATCAGCCCCTGAAGCGCGTTTTAGTCATCCGCGGGAAGAACATTTATTACCGCTACATGTGTGTTTTGGTGCAGGCCATAATGGTTCATCCCATGCCGAACGCAACTTTAATGGTATTTTGTTAAACACGCTGATCTCTGGTTATATCTGGCAATAAATGGAGGGTAGGATTTCCCTCGTCGATAATAAGCCAAATTGAAGTTGTGTTGCGGCCAATAAAAAAGGTTCGTATCTATCGAAGATATGAACCTTTTTATATTCAGCATTGAGCTGTGGTGTAGCATTAGCTTAGCTGATTTACTCTTATGCGGTAAACACTAAACCCACGCTAAACAAGGTACTGAAAATCATGGTTAACTTAGCTGTACGGCCGAGTAACGGATTTAAGGCTTCACCAGAAACGGCATAAAAATCGCTACTGAGTTTGCGGGCAATAAGCAGAGATAATCCCGCAAGTAGTACTGGTAAACCGGGTAAAATACCGAATAAAAAGCCTGCGATGACTAAGCCAAAGGGCAAATAGATTAAAGCTTGATAAAGCACTTTTGCCTGAGCTTCGCCGATACGTACCGCTAGAGTATGCTTGCCCGCTTGGGTGTCGGTACGGATGTCGCGAGTGTTATTCACCAACATAATCGCAGCGTTAAACAAGCCAATCGCACAGCCTAATAACCAAGCATTAATAGTTGTATCGCCCGCCTGCAGATAATAACTGCCCACCACTGCAACTAAGCCAAAAAAAACAAATGCCGCTACTTCACCGAGCCCATGGGAGGCGAGGGGATAGGGGCCACCACTGTAGCCAAGAGCACCTAAAATAGCGGCTGCGGCGAGAATGGCGATGGGCCACCCTCCGTGCCAAATCAGATATGATCCCACGGCAAGCGCCATTAAGAGACAAAATATCATGGCATTGCGAACGCTTGTTGGTGAAATTAAACCACTTTGAGTCACGCGAATGGGCCCTAAGCGCTCATCTGTATCTATGCCGTTTTTAAAATCAAAATAGTCGTTAGCGAGGTTGACGGCGATTTGTAATAAGACAGCACACAACATTGAAGTGGCAGCGATTAACCAGCTGTAACTCTCAAGATGCAGGGCGAGAATGTTGCCTATCAGTAGGGGACCTATGGCCGCGGGTAGCGTACGGGGTCTTATTGCTAAAATCCAAGGATTCATGGCGTCCAGTCATTATTGGTAAATGGGAATGGTACCGAGCAAGGGCTCAATTAGCGCATAGCATAACAAGATTTAACACGAAAGTGAGCACTATCTAATAAACGCATTTAACAGAGTTTGAATTGGCGCACATATGTTCACTGATGCAGGATGAGATTTGTCGTTAAGTTCAAAGAAAATCAAAAAAGTCTGTGTTTCCATAGTTAATGTTAATGGAGGCTTTGTGCTGTCCATGACATAGGCGTAACGCTAAATACTTTGTTTAGTAGATAGCATAGGCGGTTGTTACCCTATGCTCGTTATTTTTTGCCGCTACAACAATGCCGATAAGGACATATTTGGATGCGTTTTGACAATAAGGTGGCATTAGTCACTGGGGCTGCAGCTGGGTTAGGTCGAGCGTATGCCATCATGTTGGCTGAACGGGGGGCAAAAGTGATACTCGTCGACCAGCCGTTATCGTCTTATGAGTCAATTTCCACCGACGGCGCTCAGACGAGCCAAGCCAACTTAGAATTAATGCAGACCTATTGCAGCATTATTAAACTCGGTGGAGATTGCATTTATTTTGTGCTTGATGTGAGTCAGCGAAATGAAGTGAATAGCATGATTGAAGAGGTGATCCTACGCTGGCATCGCATTGATATCTTGATTAATAACGCGGGCGTTTATGGTGCTTGTCCCTTTGAGCACATTAAACTTGAGCAGTGGCAACGGCAATTGGATGTCGATCTCAATGGCAGCTTTTATCTCACTCAAGCTGTTTGGCCTTATATGCAACAACAGAATTTTGGCCGGATAATGATGACAACGGGAGTTTCGGCCTTGTTCGGTGACTTGCACCAAGTTGGTTTTAGTGCGAGCAAGATGGCGCTGGTCGGCATGGTGAATAGCTTATCATTAGAAGGTGAAATTCATAATATTCGAGTCAATAGCTTATGCCCTCAGGCCGTAACCGCGATGACGGCCAAACATTTAGCGAGTGCGATTCAGCCGCTATTTTCCTTTGAATCATTAACGGCTACTACGGCTTTCTTGGTGAGTGAACAGGCGCCAAATGGTCAACATCTACTCGCCGGAGCGGGCAGTGTTAGCCACGGCATGTTTGTCGAGTTTCAGCCTATGTATTTTAATGAAGGTCTTTTTACGCCAGATAACCTCGCGCAGCAGTGGCCACAGTTACACCAATCCTTCCCCGTGACTTTGCACTCCTGTGGAGAGGATAAGGTTTTGTCTTGGTCTAAGTTAAGTGCGCTAGAACATCACATTAAAATCGATTGATTCATCATGCTTGTATTTGAACTAAGCCTGCATCTATAGCGATTTAAATGCAGTAAGTGGCTCAATAAAGCCGTAAATGCTAAGCACAATAAATAACACAGATACTCCAACGTGCCTCGTTTAATTCCTCATCGTTGAGTGATGATTTGATTGTGAATCATCGATAGAAGACTGGTCAGCTTAAGGCTAACTGAGTTACCCTTTAAGATTAATTGCTAATTACGCAGTAGGATCCCATGAGTCAGGTATTAGACGATCTTTTATCATTACTTTCCCTTGAGCAAATTGAAATTGGCCTCTTTCGTGGTCAAAGCCAAGATCTGGGTTTTGGGCATGTGTTTGGTGGTCAAGTGATGGGCCAAGCACTGAGCGCCGCAAAACAGACAGTAGCTGCTGAGCGTAAGATCCATTCATTACACTCCTACTTTTTACGTGCAGGTGACGAGAAGTTGCCGATTGTTTATGAAGTAGAAAATATGCGTGATGGCGGTAGTTTTAGCGCTCGTCGGGTTAGTGCTATTCAAAAAGGTCGGCCGATTTTTCATATGACCTGCTCCTTCCAAGAACCTGAGGAAGGTTTTAGTCATCAAGCCGCTATGCCGCAAGTACCCGGACCTGAAGGTTTGTTGAATCAGCAGGAATTGGCGCTGACGATGCGGGATAAAGTACCGCCGAGCATACTTGAAAAGTTTATGGCCGATGCGCCAATTGAGATGCGATTGGTCAATCCACTGCACCCTTTTGCGCCTAAAGAAACCGAGCCGTACCGTTATGTTTGGATGAGGGCTAATGGTCCTATGCCAAATGATGCCCATATCCATGAATATTTACTCGCCTATGCCTCAGACTTTAACTTTTTAGTCACGGCAGCTCAGCCCCACGGTGTATCCTTCTTAAGTCCTGGGGTACGAATGGCGACGATCGACCATGCGATGTGGTTCCATCGCCCGATTAATATGGGAGAGTGGTTGCTTTACAGTATCGATAGTCCTAATGCTAGCGGTGGCAGAGGTTACGTTAGAGGGCAGTTTTTCAATCAACAAGGCGAGTTAGTGGCTTCTTCTACCCAAGAAGGCCTGATACGCATGGTAAAAGGACGTTAGTATGTATCTGAAAATAAAATCGTTTATATTGTTCTCTCTCATGGCTGTCTTGCTCAATGGCTGCGTGACTGTAACACCTGATCAACCGATTATCATCAATGGCGCAGCTGGCTATCTAGAGAAGATCCCATTACCTCAAGGCTGCCAAATCATTATTGCCATTATTGATTTGAATACTCCAGGTGTCATCGTCGCACAAAAAACCTTCAATATCGCCAGAGCACCTGTGCCATTTAAATTTACATTGCCCGCTAAATCGATCGATAAAAGTATCCAATATGGCGTAGTGGCGATGATTAAGTTTCAAGACCAAGTGATCTTCCAAACCTATGACAGGTTCCCAGTTATCAATAATGATAAGTTCACGACAGAAGTGTTAATGAAGGCGGTGATGGCTAATTAACCACTGGCCACAACTGCAATAATATTGTTCTTATATTGATGAAGATTTAGCCCTTTCAATTCTATATTGAAAGGGCTTTTTTGTGGTCAATAATCCGCTTGCTATGCTGTAAATGTGAGATTAAGTATTAACTTGCTCTATACAGGATTAAGAATATTAATGCATAAGTTAGTTAATTTTTATAAGGGGTATCATTTTGTAAAATATCATACAAATACAATATGTATATATTTTGTTAAATTAATGATGTGATTTTTGTTGTTTATTGTTTCGTAAAGGATCTTTTGCGTTTATTTTGTAACTAATGATATTTATAAAAAAGAATATTTATTTACGGGTATTCATTCTGTTTAACCTAAGAGTATTTTTGAGCTGACACTTAAAGGTTAAATTTAAATATATGATTTAATGTTTATTATTTGTTTTTATCGATTTTTATACTACGACTTATCGTTGGGACATAAAACAGTCTGATAAAGGTTATATGGATTTATTTTAACAAGGTATGAGCTTGTTCATCATTTACTGAATTACGTTCTGTTAATTTGCTGTTTTAATTTGTATCATCGCGTGTTACAAATTGTCGCGATAAAACTCAGTGATCATCATCACAGTAAATTGAATGGTTATTCATAAAAAATGTCAGTTACGGGTGATGTTTTTGGTTGCCGCAGCGTTTTCATGCCACCCAAACCTGAGTTTTATAAATCATACAACTTATAAGAATTAGGGAAGTCACAATGAAAACTAAAATAGCATTAGCAGTGTCTATGGCACTGTTATCGTCGTCGGCAAATGCACAAACCGTATTATCACCTACGGGTGAAACCTTGCAGTTAGATATTCCAAGTGAATTACAAGTCACTTCATTACGCGGTAACGCTGCCGGAGCTGAGGTTAAGTTTGTACCAGAAGCAGATTTAGGTGAGGGTGAATATACTTATATCGTTCGTTTACGCGATAGTTCGGTTGCTAATTACCAAGGAACTATTCCAGGATTGAAAGCGACTAGTTCACAAAGAGTGCAGGTAAACGGTACTTCAAAGGTTGCTGTGAACGGTAAACTTGATGCTTCTAAAGCTGAAGTCAAAAGTTATGTTAGTTATTTGAAAGTAAAACAGAACCGATTTTTAGCTAACGCGAGTGCGGCTATTGGCACCAATCTGCAACCATTAACGACATATCAGTATGCGTTAAACGGTATGGCGGTTCGCATGACTCAAGCTCAAGCGAAGAAAATGGCTGAGTTACCTGAGGTTGCGTTTGTTGAGCGCGAGCGTATGGAGCAAATGGAAACCGATGTCAGTCAAGCGCTTATCGGTTCTCCTAATGTATGGGATGGCAGCGCGACGGGCACGAAAGCCATGGGGGAAGGCGTGATCGTCGGTATTATCGACTCAGGTATTAACTCAGATCATGCTTCTTTCGCTGATGTTGGCCAAGATGGCTATGACCACACAAACCCATTAGGTCAAGGCATCTATATTGGTGATTGTAAAACTGATTTCGCGAGCATGTGTAATGACAAGTTGATTGGAGTTCGCAGTTACTCTGAGATAACAAATAACTACGACGATGCAAAAGTGTTTGGTGACACCCCTCCAGCTAAAAATGGTGAGGATTACGGTGGGCATGGTACTCACGTTGCGAGTACCGCAGCAGGTAACATCCTAGTGAATGTGCCTTATGTGCAAGGTGAAACAGGTAAGTTAGAAAGCGATGGCCTTGCGACAGGCCTTGAATTTAAACAAATCTCAGGTGTTGCACCACATGCAAACATTATAGCTTATCAAATTTGTAATCCGGGTAATGCGGGCGACACTTATTCTGGCTGCCCGACCGCACCGATTTTAAAAGCCTTAGATGATGCGATTAAAGATGGCGTCGATGTGCTGAACTTTTCTATCAGTGGTGGTGGAAACCCGTGGAATAGTGCGACGGAACAAGGCTTTTTAGCCGCGCGTAATGCGGGGATTTTTGCTGCAGTGGCTGCGGGTAACACTCGTGCCGCGACAAGCACGAGCCCTGCGATTAATCAAACACCTTACTCTACGCCTAAAAATGCACCTTGGTATACTTCGGTCGCTAACTCGACTCATAACCGTGACATAGTACGCGCCGTGGAATTTAATGGTAAAAACTATCATTACACTGCTGGTTCTGGTCCGGTTCAAACTGAAGTGCTCAAAGGTGTGCCCCTTTATGCTGGCGCAATCGATGCGACCAATTTTGAAGCCTGTAAACCGTTCCCAGCAGATGCCTTTAAAGACAAGATCGCCGTTTTAAGACGCGGTGTTTGCTCATTCGATATCAAAGTGGCCGCAGCAATGGCCGCTGGCGCTAAGGGTGTGATTGTTTTCAATAGAGATGGTGAAAATAATGCGCGTCTGACTATGTCGGGGCTGGATAAATTGAATATTCCAGCGGTATTTATTGGTGATATTGATGGCTTAGAATTGATTGCTGCTATGGCGGCAAATCCTGCTCTTGAAATCACGCTGTCTCCAACCCCTAAAGTTGCCAGTAAAGAAGCGGATGTTTTATCTGCCAGTTCATTGATTGGACCT
The DNA here is from genome assembly GCF_025653705.1 of Shewanella sp. SM87. Taxonomy (NCBI): domain Bacteria; kingdom Pseudomonadati; phylum Pseudomonadota; class Gammaproteobacteria; order Alteromonadales; family Shewanellaceae; genus Shewanella; species Shewanella sp. SM87. The sequence goes on along the minus strand of NZ_JAKKSC010000001.1, from coordinate 66,419 downwards.
AATCTGACTAACGATGTACTCGTACCCTATGTTGCTGCACCGGGCAGTGACATCTACGCTGCTTATTCCGACCAACAGTTTGGCCATGATGAAACAGGTACAGATCCTGCCGATTTCACTTTGATGTCAGGTACTTCAATGGCGAGTCCTCACGTTGCCGGTGCTGGTGCGTTACTTAAATCGCTGCATAAGGATTGGACGCCAGACAACATTCGTTCTGCGCTAATGATGACGTCAACGACAGCCCAAGCCATGAAAAAAGCCGATGGTAAAACCGTTGCTGATCCGTTTGACGTAGGAGCCGGTCGTATTCGTGTTGATTTAGCGGCAAAAACGGGCTTAGTGATGGATGAAAGTGCCTTAAACTACGAGATTGCTAATCCTTTGACAGGTGGTGATCCACGTAAGCTAAACATTCCAAGCATGGCTGATTCACGTTGTATCGATACTTGTACTTGGACACGTACTGTTACTGCAACGGCTGATGGTAGCTGGACTGCAAAAGGCGTTTCCGCAACGGATAAATTCGCGTTAACTGTGACGCCAGAAAGCTTTAATCTCAAAAAAGGTGAAAGCCAAACGATTACAGTGACTGCGGATGTGACTGACGTCGGTGCAAGTTGGGGCTTTGGTAACTTAGTATTAACGTCCGATACTTTCCCAACGGCTAATATGCCGATCGTAGCTAAGATAGCTAAACGCGATTTACCTGCTTTGGTTAATGTTTCAGCCTCACGTGATGCAGATGAACGTAATTTGGCGCACTTGAAAGCGATTGATCTACCCGGTGTTGCGGCGACAGTGACTGCACTTAAATTAAGCGCTACTTATGAATCAAGTGTGAAACAGGATTCAAATACCGATAGTGCATTTGATGATTTGGCCGATGGCGTAAAAGTATTTAGCTTTAATGTTGAAGATAAAGCTTTATATTTCAATGCATCAATCGGTAATACAACCTCTCCTGACTTAGACATGTTTGTGATACTCGATAAGAAAGACGGTAGCAAGCTTTCTATCGCGGCATCTTCTGCGTTTGGCGGTTCAAAGGAAAGTGTATCCATTAAGAACCCAGTGAAGGGTGAGTATATTGTCGTTGTACAAAACTATCAGGCATCTGCAGCCGATGCGGATGATGCCTTTAGTTTGAAACAAGTAACCTTATATGATGAAGCGGGTGATAACTTAACTGCAAATCTTACGGGTGATCATAAAGATTTCAATGTCAACTTAGCATGGAAACAAGCGATGCTAGTGGGAGATGCTGGCATAGCTATGCTGACGCTGACCACCACTGATGACAAAGTCGCACCTGTTAAAATTCCGGTCGTATTTGAGCGCGTTAGTGATGACGTATTACCTCCTCTAGGCAGTACTGTTTCTGGTGAATTAACACCTGGCACCGCTAAAGTGATGAAGACACGTATTGAAGCGAACAAAACGCAAGAAACCCGTGTTTACACCCTAGAGGCGTTATTACCTGAAGGTCATGAAGTGGCTAATATTAGCCATCAAGGTGCGCAAGTGGGCAATAAGATCACTTGGACTATCGAAATGGCCTCTGCTGCTGCGGCATTAGATGTCACATTTGACTTAGTGCCACGTAAGGCGAGTCAAGACAACATAGTGGCATTGACCAACAAAGTGAATAACGACTCGGCTGAAATCTTGAAGCAGGAGTATCAATTTGATGTTCCAGAAGTGGCGCCAGTCGCTGTGATTGAAGCTCCTGCCACTGTCCAAGAAGGTAAACCTTTGTTCATCGATGCGAGCAAGTCGTCGGATGCCAACAATGATCCTTTGACCTACAAATGGACTCAGTTAGGGGGCACCAGCTTTAACTTTGACGCTAATGCGGCCAAGCTTAATCTCGTTGCACCAAACGTGAGTGGCTCTGCTCAGACTGTTTCATTCCAACTGACAGTATCTGATAACCACGGCAATAAAGATTCAAGTGTTGTGTCTGTATCTGTGACTGAAACACCAGCCAAGAAAGATGATGGTGGTGCCTTAGGTTGGTTAAGCTTGTTGTTGCTACCTTTTGCTTTTGGTCGTCGTAAACAAGGCTAAACCCTCAGAGTAAAATCGGAAGGTTTAATGGTAAGAGAGAAGGGCTGATATTGATATCAGCCCTTTTTGTATTTGCTGGTTTGTGTTAGCGATTTGACATTAAAAAATCGACAAATGCGCGGTCTGCTTGGCTGACGGGGCGCTGCTTTTTCCATGCAATATGGAGGTTTAAAAATACCGGTGGATCGAAGGGTTTGGCTAAAATGTCATCTTTTGAGCTTATCGCCATCTCAAGTACACTGGTGATCCCAAATCCTTGGGAAACAATCTGTTTAATCAGATTAATCAAATTGGTCTCGAAGGCAATATTGGGCTTTTTGCCTAATTCTTTGGCTTGAGAGAGTATCCACTCTCGGTGGAAATAACCTGTTTTGAACATCACTAATTCATGGTCGAAAAAGTCATGTAGACTCACAGCGCTATGTTCCGCTAAAGGGTGTTCGGCACCCATAGCGATCACCATTTGCTCACGGATCAACAACTGACTATCAAATTCGGGCTGTAGGTCTTGGGCGGTAATGATCGCAATATCCACTTCTTCCTGTTGCAACATGCGCAGTGCATCCCGCGTCCCGCCTTCAAACAGTGATAGTTTCAACTCGGGGTACTTATGCCGAAAAGCCATTAAGCGCGAGGGGAGATAGAAAGAACCCAGCATGCCCGGCACGGCAATGCGGACCTCTCCCGAGGTGAGATTGGCCATGGCGCGGATTTGCGCTTCGGCCTGCTTAACTTGTTTTAGGATCAAAGTGGCGTGTTGATGCAGGACTATACCTTCGGCCGTGAGTGTGAGCAGTTTATCATTCTTGTTGCTCGTACGATTGACTAAGGTGACGCCGAGTGCGACCTCTAAGCGCTTGATACTTTGACTTAACGCGGGCTGAGCCATATTCAGTTTCTTGGCTGCGGCGGTAAAGCTGCCGGTATTGGCAAGGGCATCTAAATGTTTGAGTTGGCGAATATCCATTAATCGGGCTCGTACTATTTTATCAGTGGCAAGATGTGTACTTTTGGCGCGCTATTTCTATAACAAAAATCAATGATTACGATAGATATTATCTATTATTGTTATGTTATGCCCAGTGATAATCTTTGTCTATCCTATGAGTGATACTTGGTCGAGGCTCCCGTGCAAGCCGTATTAGATACTATGATTGACAATAAACAGCGTGACACCCGATTGATGTGGGCGCTCTGCGTCGCTTCAGTGGTGGTCTATATCAACTTGTATTTAATGCAAGGCATGTTGCCGCTGATTGCGGAACATTTTGCGGTATCAGGCTCTAAAGCGACGTTAATCCTGTCGGTAACCAGTTTTTCCTTAGCCTTTTCATTGCTCTTGTATGCGGTACTGTCAGATCGTATCGGTCGACACACTCCAATCATTGTCAGCTTGTGGTTATTGGCATTGTCTAACTTACTATTAATCTGGGCGCCGGATTTTAATGGATTAGTGCTAGTGCGATTGCTACAAGGTGCATTACTCGCTGCCGTACCTGCGATTGCTATGGCATACTTTAAGGAGCAATTATCACCAAGCACTATGCTGAAAGCCGCAGGTATTTATATTATGGCGAACAGTATTGGCGGGATTGTTGGACGTCTGCTCGGTGGTTTAATGTCGCAGTTTTTATCTTGGCAAGAATCTATGTGGTTGCTGTTTCTAGTAACGTTAGCGGGGGTGGCTTTAGTGAACTATTTACTGCCTTCACTTGCCGATGCGCAGTCGATGTCACCCAGTAACACTGAGCCTTCCTTATCAAAACGCGCCCGTTTAGCGCAAGATCTTCATGGCTTTAGTCATCATCTCACCGATGCGCAAATGCGTTTGGTCTACGCAATTGGCGGCTTGACCTTTATGATGATGGTGAATCAATTTAGTTTTATTCAACTGCATTTGATGGCTCCACCCTATGAATGGAGTCGTTTCCAAGCCACCTTGATTTTCCTGTGTTATTCCAGCGGGACTGTCGCTTCGTATTTTACTGCGAAATGGCTCGCCAAATTTGGTCAACATAAGTTGTATCAGTGGTCTTGGTGCGTGATGTTACTCGGCAGTTTACTGACCCTGTTTGATACGACCTTAACCATTAGCTTAGGTTTTTTAATGACCGCCTGTGGGTTCTTCCTTACCCACAGTTGCTGTAATTCCTTTGTTGCAATGCGGGCCAGTCGTGATCGAGCTAAGGCGACGTCACTCTATTTATGTTGTTATTACTTAGGTGCTGCGATTGGCGGCCCTTATTTGATGATGTTTTGGCATGAGGCACAGTGGCGAGGTGTGGTGATGGGATCGTTAACCTTATTAGCTTTGATCGCCTTGGCAATCACCCGTTTGCATTACCATCAAACTCATGTCAAACGGGCGTTAGTCTAAAGCTTAAATATGTCCTTTAGTCATCGGAATTAATGTACTGTTTGCGGTCTAAATCGTATTTACGCATTTTGTCGTAGAGGGTTTTGCGGGGCAGTTCTAGCTGCTCCATGGTCTGCTTAATACTGCCCTTGTTGTGGCTAAGTGCTTCTTCAATCAGTACCCGTTCAAAAAACTCTACCCTTTGTAGCAGGGACATACTCGAGTGCAGGCTTGGAGTATTGCCTAATGTGCCAGCAAAGGCGGCTTCTCCGCCCAGCAGCACAAAGCGTTCGGCGAGATTACGTAACTCACGCACATTGCCTGGCCAGTCGTGGGAAGTAAGTATCGCATTTTGCTCCGCATTTAAGGCGATAAGCGCTTTGTGATAGCGTGCCGATGCGACGCGGGCAAAGTGTAAAAAGAGTAATGGAATATCTTCACGGCGATCCCGCAGGGGAGGGATGGGCACAGTCACCAGATTTAAGCGATACAACAAGTCTTGGCGAAATTCCCCGGTGTCACACAGACCTTTTAAATCGACTTTTGTAGCCGCTATCACGCGAATATCTAAGTTGATGCTCTTGTTAGACCCTAAACGTTCAACCTTACGATCTTCAAGCACTCGCAGCAGTTTTACTTGCAGCGACAGTGGTGTACTTTCAATTTCATCTAAAAATAACGTGCCACCATTGGCATATTCAAATTTGCCAATGCGCATCTTATCGACGCCAGTAAAGGCCCCCGCTTCGGCGCCAAAGAGTTCACTTTCAATCAGGTTTTCGGGGATTGCACCACAGTTGATGGCGACAAAGTTAGCTTGGCTGCGGCTGCTGTGGTCGTGTAAATAGCGGGCAACAAGTTCTTTACCTGTACCTGTTTCGCCTTCAATTAACACATCCGCAGGCGTATCTATCACTTGCGTTATGATGTGGCGCATACGGTTGATGCCGACACTGTTGCCCAAAATACGAGGGCCCGGTACGCTTTGGCTTTCGAGATCCTTTTTAAGCTTGCGGTTCTCTAAGGTCAGACTGCGTTTTTCTAAGGCGCGTTTAACCACATCGAGTATATGTTCGTTATTAAAGGGTTTTTCGAGAAAGTCGTAGGCGCCTTGTTTTAAGGCATTGACTGCCATGGCAATATCACCAAAACCAGTGAGTAGGACGACGGGGAGAGCGGGATCTTGCAGACGGATTTGTTGCATTAAGCTGATGCCGTCTAATTGTGGCATGTTGACATCCGATATCACCATTCCCGCCCAATCTTTATGCAGCAACTTAGCGATACCTTTGGGTTCTGTGGTGGCGAGCGCCTTAATGCCCTCCAGTTCAAATAGTTGAACGAGAACTGTGCCTATGTGCGGCTCATCGTCGATGATGAGAACAGAATAATCTTGAATTGAATTGGGCACACTCATAAAACTAACGTTCCTCGAGCAAGTAAATAGGTAAAATAATCTGGAAAATAGCGCCACCCTCTTCGGCATTGGCAACGTTAATTTGGCCTTGCATGGATTCGATAATGCGTTGTGAAATCGATAAGCCTAGCCCCAGTCCGTGCCGTTCGTTGGTGGTAAAGTAGGGTTCGAAGATTTTCTCCATTTGGCTTTCACGTACACCCGGGCCTGAATCTTGGATACTGATGCAAAACTTATCTTCACTGGTCACGCGGATAACCAATTGGCGTTTAACCGATTGTTGCATAGCAACAATAGCGTTGCTCATAATGTTGACAAACACTTGTTGTAATCTAACCTTATCGCCCCAAACCTGATAGTTGCCGTTGGGTAATTGCACATCGAGTTCAACACCCTGTTTATCAATAGCAGGTTGAACTATGGTCAGGGCTTGCTTGATACAGCGGCCAATATCGGTTGCGCTATCAGCGCCTTGGCTCTTGCGGGTAAAACTTTTAAATTGCCCAACAATATCGGCTAATCTGTCGGTAAGTTCAATAATAATCTTGATATTATCCAGTGCCTTATCTTGCATATCACGGGCGAGAAAAGTTTGGGTATTTTGGGCATAGCTGCGAAGTGCCGCGAGTGGTTGATTGAGTTCATGGTTAATACTGGCGGATAAACTGCCTATTACTGTCAGTTTTGCCGCTTGAATGAGTTCATCTTGAGTATCTTTGAGCTGATTGTTGGCCTGCTGTAAGTCCTGAGTGCGTTCTTCAACTCGCTGTTCTAAAAGGCTTTGCGCTAGTTGCATTCGGTGTAGATTGCGACGGCGCTCGGCGTTAAATAGGATGCTGAGTGCCAGCAAAAGATAAATACTAGCTGACAGTAACATCAGCGCGGGCAAAGAGGTCAGTAAAGGTTTGATTGGCGCTAAGATGTGTACTCGCCAGCCTGCCTTAGCCATTGATTGGTGGATGTCCATGTATTGTTCATGGTCTGTACCCGTTTGCAGTTGGTAGAGCATAGCTTGACTACCACTTTCATAGGGCGGCTTCATCAACAACTCTCCTATGGGACGTTCTGCATAGCGTTTAGAGGCATTAAGGGCATATTGCTTGGCTTGGGTAAGCGGGGTTAATGACTTTAACCGCCATTCATCGATACTGGAAATAAAGACGATATCTTCAGGATCACTGATAAGGAACTGATACTGCCCCGCAATTGCGATACTGGTACTTTGTTGCTCTATGTCGGCAATGTTAACTTTGACTATGATGGCCCCAAGTATGCCTTTACCACCTTGTTGATAAATAGGGTAAGAGAAATAAAATCCGCGCTTATCTGAGCTGGTACCCACTGCGTAATAACGGCCTAGATTGCCCGAGATAGCATCTGTGTAATAGGGTCTAAAGGAGTAGTCCTTGCCAATAAAGGAAAAACTTTGTTGCCAGTTACTGGCGGCAATGGCGATACCTAAGGCATCAATCAGATAGATATCGGATGCTTCGGTGACATGCTGAATTTCTTCGAGATATAAATTAAGCTCTTGGACTTTATCAGGATTCTGCTGGTCGTTCAGGACATTGGCGAGCATTGGGTTAGTCGAGAGCACGTGGGGAATACTTTCGTAGCGCGATAGTGCACCATCGAGAAAACTGACTAATTCCTTTAGTTGTTTCTCCGATTGCTTTTGGATCTCGATTTTACCTTGATGCAAATGCACCCAGTAGGTCAGTTTGAGGGTTGCAAATAGGCCTGCAAGTAACACAACGGTCAGAAAGAGGCGTTTCTTGGCCTTAGGCGTCATGGGCAACATGGTGGTTATCCTGATAAAGCAACGGGATCAATAACTGATACTGCGCATAATAAAACAAAGCGAGCCTGACTAGGCTCGCTTAAAATCTATCTGTAATCAAGGGGTAATCTCACAACCTTGAATTGCAGACTAATATCCACGCATCGAATCCAACCATTCAGGTAAGAAGAGTGAAATCTGTGGTACGTAAGTAATCAGGGCTAAGAAGGCTAGCATCACGAGTAACCAAGGCAGAACCGACTGAATCACCCAACCAATACTGCGCCCCGTGATCCCCGCGGTGACAAAGAGATTGAGTCCCACCGGCGGCGTTAGCATACCGATCTCCATGTTCACGACCATGATGATACCTAAGTGGATAGGATCTATGCCTAATTGCGTTGCAATAGGGAACAGAATTGGCGCCATAATGAGTACAATCGCCGATGGCTCCATAAAGTTACCGGCAGCAAGCAACAGTAAGTTAACGATGATCAGGAATCCCCAGGCGGGTAAACCCATGCTAACAATATACTCAGCAATAATGTGAGGGATACGTTCTGTGGTTAATACATGCGCAAATAGCATAGCGTTAGCTATGATAAACAGCAGCATGATACTGACCTTGGCACCATCGCGCACAACATGACGTATGTCTTTGTCGATAGGCGTTTTAATCAGTCCTAAGAACATATGGCCTAAGTTACGCGCAGTTGCTTTGGCTAAGTTTTCACCTTGATTACGCCATGCCACGTCTTTTAATGGCCCGATATCACGGTAGCCAAATACCGCAATAAGGTAAGCATATACACAAGCCACAGCTGATGCTTCGGTTGGGCTAGCGACGCCACCATAGATAGAGCCTAATACGATAAAGATGAGTGCTAATCCACCCATAGCCTTGGCACTTGAAATCCCCAGTTGTTTAACGCCAGGAAAAGGACGTGAGGGCAAGTTTTTAAAGCGGGCAACGATATAAATGACGATCATCAATATAAATCCCATCATTAAACCTGGGATTAAGCCTGCCATAAACATTTTTGCAGCCGACACTTCAGTTGCTGCGGCATACACTAACATGACGATTGAAGGTGGGATCAAAATCCCGAGAGTGCCAGAGGTCGTGATCACGCCTGCAGCAAATTTTTCGGGATAACCTGCTTTTACCATGCCGACTATGACGATAGAACCAATTGCCGCAACAGTCGCAGGAGATGATCCAGAAACTGCAGCAAACAGCATACATGCCATAACGGATGCCATTGCTAATCCACCACGGACATGTCCAATACTGTCCATGGCAAAATCGATAATCCGTCTAGCAACACCACCCGTTGATAGGAAGGCGGATGACAGAATAAAGAAGGGGATTGCGAGTAAAGTGTAATGCTCTGATGAAGACTCATACAGCTTGAGTGCAACTGAAGCTAAGGAGTCATTCGAGAACAATAAAATCGTCAGCATGCTGGAAAAACCTAATGCGATAGCGATAGGCATACCGAGAAACATACATACGAATAGGGCGGTAAATAGGGTTGCAATAGCCATTATTTAGCCTCCTTTTGGTCAGAGACTGGATCTACTTTAGCGTTTTTAGCGCTCTCATCGATTAAATGCATACTTTCTTTCGCTTCATCGGCAAATTGGAAGCCTGAGACTTGGTCACGCAGAATGGCGATAAAGAGTTCGACGAAACGCCAAGTCAACATAAAAAAGCCAATGATTAAAATACTTTGAGATAACCAAATCGGTATTGCGCCATCTTCAATATCGATTTTTAAAGTGTTCCAAGCAAAATCTGGATCGAGGCTTTTTAATATAAATTGTGGGAAATGTATGTCTTCCATAGGCAAACCGATTTGATACATCTGGCTTAAGTAATCCCAACTGCCTTTTAAAAAGAGTCCGCAGTAGACGATACAAACAAAGGCGGTAATAAGAGATACTATCTTTTTAGCCTTTGGCGCTAAATTTTTAACAAACGCATCGACACCAATATGGGCACCGACTTTAACCCCATAGGACATACCAAATAACACAAACCAACCGCAAAAGGTTAATGTAAGTTCTTGGATCCAAAGAAAACCCGTGTTGAAGAAGAAGCGAGCGACGACTTCTGAAAACACTAACAGCGTCATCAGAGTGATCAATAAATTGAGCACACCTTCTTCAACATAACCAAATATTCGCGATATCACAGCCATAATCCCCTCGCTGAAATGGCCGCCTAAGCTCGGTTGAGCTTAGGCGACTATCATCATTATTATTTATTTGCAGCTACAGCAGCATCAATCACATCTTTACCGATTTGATCTTCAAACTTAGCCCAAACAGGTTTCATTACCTCAACCCATTTTTGACGTTCAGCAGGAGACAGAGTCACTAACTGTGAACGTTTAGAATCAAGGATTAACTGTTTGTCTTCATTGTCTTTTTCAGCAGCAATCTTGTTACCTAATGCGATAGATTCGTCTAAAGCTTCTTTGATGATCTTACGTTTGTCAGCAGGTAGACCTTTCCAGAAAGTGTCAGAGGTCACGACCATATAGTCGAGAACACCGTGATTACTTTCAGTGATTTGGCTTTGCACTTCATAGAACTTTTGTGAATAAGTATTTGACCAAGTGTTTTCTTGACCATCGATAGCGCGGGTTTGAAGTAGAGTAAATACTTCAGAGAAAGGTTTTTTCACAGGGATTGCACCAACAGCATCAAACTGGGCTGCTAGAACATCAGATGCCATAACGCGGAATTTCAAGCCTTTTGCATCAGCAGGATTTTTAAGTGGTGTGTTAGAGGAGAACTGTTTCATACCATTGTGTAAATAACCCAGACCGACAATTCCTTTACGGCTCATGGAGTTCAGTAATGTTTGACCAGCTTCACCTTGTTGGAAACGGTTCACGGCATCCATATCATTGAATAGGAAAGGTAAATCGAATATTTGTAGACGTTTAGTGTAACGCTCAAACTTTGAGAGTGAAGGCGCGACAAATTGTACGTCGTTTAACAGCAGTGCCGCTAATTCGTTGTTATCCCCAAATAACTGTGAGCTAGGAAATACACTGACTTTGTATTCACCTGGTAAACGTTGTTCAACGAGTTCTTTAAATTTAAGTGCCATTTGGCCTTTAGGTGTGTTTTCTGCCACTACGTGTGAAAACTTAATTTCAATCGGTTCTGCAAATACGTTAAAACTGGTCGCAAATACGGAGGCAACAGCGAGCATTTTGACTAAGGTTTTGAGTGGACGGGTCAATCCAGTTTGTTGATTCAATATCATCTTGAGTTCCTTTTTCTGTTGTTAGGATTTGTCCTCAGTCTTGGTTAGTTTGTTACCAAGTTTGAGTAGGAATACAGCCTTGATTTCCCTGAGGTCTGTCTTACTAAAGGCAAATACCACGCCAACTTACACTGGCTTCTGTAAGTGTTTGGTTACTAAAGTGTAGTTCATTTGATGTTTGTCACACTTTTAGTTTGGTGGGTGAGATCTCGCTCACAGTGATTTTGTGTTTGGGTGGAAACCCACCCATAGTGAAGATCGGCCCCAAATTGACGGCTTTTGTCGTTGCAGATAAATTAAACAAACTTAGTTATTTTTAGATCAAAAAAAGCCGTAAAAGTATGCGATATAACGACAAATACTGTGGTGGGCTGCTTTAGGAGAAGAAGTGTAGGTGAGATGTGAAGTCTATAGAGGTTAAGTCGATAGCTATCGTAGTCAATCAAGACACAATTCATTTGATGCTGTTAGTCATCCTCTAAAAGAATACGTTTAAGGATAGCATCGCTAGGTAACAAGGCTAAATGGCCCTGTTCATCAAAGTACCAACCGGTAATAAAGCCTTTTTGGCGCATGCTGACGAGATTATGCATGACTTCCCGCGCCTCTTTTAGAGCTGTTTGCTCATCGCAGGCATGGGTATGCTTTAAATAAGTGGCAATATTGGCAAGAGAAGCGGATTGACTGACGCTGGCCATAATGTTGATCTCCAAAAATGCTAAAGCAGAATGAAATCAGGCTGAGTGTCGATAGTGCTTAGTATTTAACGAAATATAAAATGCCGAATAGCATAACTTATCACTCGCTGATTGAGATCAAGCATAGTTGAGTAAGCACGTGGGTAAAGTTTATTGGGGAGATTTATGGTGGTCGCTACTGGGCTCGAACCAGTGACCCCCTCCTTGTAAGGGAGGTGCTCTCCCAGCTGAGCTAAGCGACCTGGGATATAACGTGTGTATTGCATAATATGGTGGTCGCTACTGGGCTCGAACCAGTGACCCCCTCCTTGTAAGGGAGGTGCTCTCCCAGCTGAGCTAAGCGACCTGGGATATAACATGTGTATTGCAGAATGTGGTGGTCGCTACTGGGCTCGAACCAGTGACCCCCTCCTTGTAAGGGAGGTGCTCTCCCAGCTGAGCTAAGCGACCTGGGCATTCTTAAACTACACAATTTTTAAGTCATTTTTCACTAAATAATGGTGGTCGCTACTGGGCTCGAACCAGTGACCCCCTCCTTGTAAGGGAGGTGCTCTCCCAGCTGAGCTAAGCGACCTGGGAATGACTTTTACACATTAATACATCAAGTTATATGGTGGTCGCTACTGGGCTCGAACCAGTGACCCCCTCCTTGTAAGGGAGGTGCTCTCCCAGCTGAGCTAAGCGACCTGGGATATAACATTTTGTATGCCATAATTTCTTTGTAGAAAATATGGTGGTCGATACTGGGCTCGAACCAGTGACCCCCTCCTTGTAAGGGAGGTGCTCTCCCAGCTGAGCTAATCGACCTCGCTGTGTGGAGCCGTATTATAGGGAGGTTCGATCTAGTGTCAACGCTTTTTAGTGAAAAAAGCATTGGTCGCGCTATTTTTGTCCACATTGGCTTAATGCTAATCACGCCGCCGATCAAAGTGTTATTTAATTCGCCAGTCAATGGTACGTAATTTGGACGCTCGCGATTAAATACGAGTTGAACTCATCCCATTCACCGGACTTTTTTGTGGTAAAAGTGCTGAGGAAGTGAGTGATTTATAAAAATTAGCGCACTACGCACTAATAGTATGAGTGCATTGATAGTGTATAGATGCGCGTGTTCGATGGCGCAGATATTTATAGTCGAAGGAATATAGGTGTAGAGATTTAGGGGTTGGAATATAAAGCCTGAAAAATCATCTCAAGTGTTAGCATTCATCAATGGTGGCGATAGCAATAGTGCCACCTTTATATATCGCTTTATATTGGCTTCCCTATAAAAGGGAGGGATTCGCGACACGATTTAACCAGATAAGTGATACTGTGAAGCTTGTCCCATTTGCAGCGCCTGCTTTGACTGTTAGAATAAGCCCACTTTTTTTATCGTGATTGTCTTTATCTAGACGACTTTATATAGGTTAGTGTCCCATTATGACAACTAAGACGCGTTTTGCCCCTAGTCCTACCGGTTTCTTGCATGTTGGTGGTGCCCGTACTGCACTTTATTCTTGGTTACAAGCCCGTGCAAATAACGGTGAGTTTGTATTACGTATTGAAGACACTGATATTGAGCGTTCGACTCAAGCCGCTTGCGATGCGATTTTAGAAGGCATGAACTGGCTAGGTTTGACATGGGACGAGGGCCCATATTACCAAACTAAGCGTTTTGACCGTTATAACGAAATCATTGCTCAAATGTTAGAAAAGGGCACAGCGTATAAATGTTACTGTTCACGTGAGCGAATCGATGCCTTAAGAGAATCACAGGCCGCTAACGGTGAAGCACAAAAGTATGATGGTTGCTGTCGCGACTTACCCGCTCGCGAGACTGATGAACCATTTGTGGTGCGTTTTAAAAATCCAATCGGTGGTTCAGTGGTATTTGATGACCATGTTCGTGGTCGGATTGAATTTTCTAACGATGCATTAGATGACTTGATCATCGCCCGTACCGACGGCGTGCCAACTTATAACTTCTGTGTGGTGGTTGACGATTGGGATATGGGGATCACTTGTGTGGTGCGTGGTGAAGATCATATCAACAATACCCCGCGTCAAATCAACATTCTTAAAGCATTAGGGGCGCCGATCCCAGAATATGCACACGTATCTATGATTCTAGGTGATGACGGCGCTAAGTTGTCCAAGCGCCATGGCGCTGTTAGCGTAATGCAGTACCGTGACGATGGCTATTTACCAGAAGCACTGCTGAACTATTTAGTGCGTTTAGGTTGGTCACATGGCGACCAAGAGATTTTCTCATTAGAAGAAATGAAGCAATTCTTTAAGTTGAGTGACATCAACAAAGCCGCTTCTGCTTTTAATACCGATAAACTGGTGTGGTTGAACCAACACTATATAAAGAGCCTAGATCCAGAATATGTGGCAACACACTTACAATGGCACATGGACGATCAAAAAATTGATCTGTCAAATGGCCCAGCATTAGCTGAAGTGGTCACTGCATTAGCTGAGCGCGCTAAGACTCTAAAAGAGTTAGCTGCATCTAGCCGCTATTTCTATGAAGACTTTGCTGAGTTTGATGAAGCACAGGCGAAAAAGCATTTACGCGGTGTTGCGTTAGAGCCATTGCAACTGGTGCAACAGAAATTATCGGCATTAACTGAGTGGACAGCTGAAGCTATTCATCAGGCAATTGAAGATACTGCGACTGAATTAGATGTGGGTATGGGTAAGGTCGGTATGCCTTTACGTGTTGCAGTAACAGGGGCAGGGCAGTCTCCAGGCTTAGATATCACACTATTTTTAATTGGAAGAAGCCGTTCTGAGCAAAGAATATCCAAAGCGATTGAATTTGTAGCAGATAGAATAAATTCCTAAAAAAACGAGTTGACACTTTTAGGTGCGCTGCATAGAATGCGCCACGCAGTTGAGACACAGTCGAGCAAATGCTTGCAGTGCACTTAAATGTAGTTCGATAGGTTTGGGGTTATAGCTCAGCTGGGAGAGCGCTTGCATGGCATGCAAGAGGTCCACGGTTCGATCCCGTGTAGCTCCACCAAACTTACCGTAGATGTTAAACGGGAACCTTTTCTAGTGAAAAGTTCAAATTAATATGTCCGGGGTCCCCTTCGTCTAGAGGCCTAGGACACCGCCCTTTCACGGCGGTAACAGGGGTTCGAATCCCCTAGGGGATACCAAATATTGGTTCCTAGCAAATAACTAACGTGTTGTTTGGTAAGAACAAAGTCTAAATTTCTGCTGATACATATACTGCTAAAGTTAGCTGTGTTGACAAAAATTTGGGGCTATAGCTCAGCTGGGAGAGCGCTTGCATGGCATGCAAGAGGTCCACGGTTCGATCCCGTGTAGCTCCACCAATTTACTGCCTTATTAAGCAGAAACGAAAGTTTAAATTAATACACCCAAGGCACACTTCGCTACTTAGAAGAGTGCCTATGAGACCGTAGATGTTAAACGGGAACGTTAAGTTCAAATTAATATGTCCGGGTCCCCTTCGTCTAGAGGCCTAGGACACCGCCCTTTCACGGCGGTAACAGGGGTTCGAATCCCCTAGGGGATACCACATTTTGGTTCCTAGCAAATAACTAACGTGTTGTTTGGTAAGAACAAGGCATTTRCTTCCTAGCCTACTGAAGYGAATGTGTTACAAAGCTCGGTTACGAGTTAAAACATAAGTCCGGGTCCCCTTCGTCTAGAGGCCTAGGACACCGCCCTTTCACGGCGGTAACAGGGGTTCGAATCCCCTAGGGGATACCATCTATATTTTATAGAGAGTGGTTCCTAGCAAATAACTAACGAGTTGTTTGGTAAGAACRAGRCATTTGCTTCCTAGCCTACTGAAGTGAATGTGTTACAAARCTCGGTTACGAGTTAAATCATAAGTCCGGGTCCCCTTCGTCTAGAGGCCTAGGACACCGCCCTTTCACGGCGGTAACAGGGGTTCGAATCCCCTAGGGGATACCATCTATATTTTATAGAGAGTGGTTCCTAGCAAACAACTAACGTGTTGTTTGGTAAGAACAAGGCATTTGCTTCCTAGCCTACTGAAGTGAATGTGTTACAAAGCTCGGTTACGAGTTAAATCATAAGTCCGGGTCCCCTTCGTCTAGAGGCCTAGGACACCGCCCTTTCACGGCGGTAACAGGGGTTCGAATCCCCTAGGGGATACCAATTTTAATCAAGGTTTATCGAAACTTTGGTTAAAGACAATAAGCCACCTCAAGGTGGTTTTTTTGTGTCTGAATTTTGAATATTAAATCGAGATCTCCCCGATTCATTTACGAGTCATACGCTCCGAGTTATTTGCCTAATTTACCCACCAATTCAAACCACCTAAATAAATGATGCTTCGAGAGGCTTACTTAGTGTGGTGAAGTCATTCTGTTCAATCGTGTGATAAAGATTATCGAAGCGTTTTCCTGCTTAACCTTGCGCTAACCCATGGCCCAAACTCACCTTTCGGATTGTTCAGTGTGTTGGTACTTTGAATGCTGCTACTTTCAATGCTGATAAGTTGAGCCGTTAAGCGCGGTTTATCTCTTGTTTCCAATCGTTCAACGAGTAAAGTTTGAAGTGAACTGTTCTTACGGTAGCTATTGTAATAGCTGAATAGCGTATCGTTGCGGTGAATATGCGGGCGAGTGTAAGAGTGAAGCTTTGTGGGAAGAGGGCAGAAGTAGGCGGAAACTTATTTGAGATAAAAAAGGCGACACTCACTGCTGAGTGTCGCCTTTCGTCATCTTACCTTTGGCTTAGTCTACACCTAAGAATCCACCGGTTTGGTGGGCCCATAATTGAGCATAAATACCGCCTGCGGCGATGAGTTCATGGTGCGTGCCTTGCTCAACGACTCGGCCTTGATCTAATACAATTAACCTGTCCATCGCGGCAATAGTAGAAAGTCGATGGGCAATCGCGATCACTGTCTTGCCTTGCATTAATTCATACAAACTTTCTTGGATTGCAGCTTCGACTTCGGAATCTAGCGCAGATGTGGCTTCATCAAGCAGTAAAATGGGCGCATTTTTCAATAAAACCCGCGCGATGGCGATACGCTGTCTTTGGCCACCAGAGAGTTTTACGCCGCGTTCACCCACTTGGGCATCTAAGCCATGATTACCGTTAGGATCACTGAGTTCCTGAATAAAGTCATAGGCTTGAGCTTGTTTAATCGCGCGATCAAGTTGCTCTTCACTGGCACTGGGATTGCCGTAAAGAATATTCTCGCGAATGGTGCGGTGCAAGAGGGAGGTATCTTGGGTCACCATGCCAATTTGCGAACGCAGTGAATCTTGCATAACCATCTTGATGTCTTGATCATCGATATTAATCTGACCTTTTTCAACATCGTAGAATCGCATTAGTAGATTCACTAGGGTCGATTTACCTGCGCCAGAACGCCCCACTAAGCCAACTTTTTCACCTGCTTTAATATTCAAATTCAGATCTTCAATCACGCCAGTCTGCTCACCGTAATGGAAACACACTTGGTTGAAATCAATCTTGCCATGATTGACGACCAGCGCCTTGGCGTTTGGCTCATCTTGGATGATCGTTGTTTTCGATAAGGTGTTCATTCCATCGGTAACCGTGCCGATATTTTCGAATAACGAACTGATTTCCCACATTATCCACTGTGACATGCCGTTTAAGCGCAGTGCTAAACTGACCGCAATGGCGATGGCGCCGACCGTGATTGCGCTATCGGTCCATAGGGCTATCGATACTGCTGCAATACTAAAGGCCAACAGATAGTTGATGATTTGCACGCTTACGCTGATGCCCGTCACTAAGCGCATTTGGCGATAAACCGTGTCTAAAAATATCCGCATACTGGATTTGGCGTATTCGGCTTCTTTCTGTGTGTGGGCGAATAGCTTCACTGTGGTGATGTTGGTATAGCTGTCGACGATACGGCCTGTCATGGTTGAGCGCGCATCGGCTTGCTCGGTAGAGACACTTTTTAGTCTAGGCACAAAGTACCATTGCAGACCAACATACAGTGCAAGCCAGACTAGCATAGGTATGACTAAGCGCAGATCAGCGCTGGCAATCATCACTAGCATTGAGGTGAAATACACTAAAATGTATACCAACACATCGAGTAATTTCATCACAGTTTCGCGCACGGCTAAGGAGGTTTGCATCACTTTCGTGGCGATTCTGCCAGCAAAATCATCTTGATAAAACGATACACTTTGTTTTAGCAAATAACGGTGTGCAAGCCAGCGGATCGACATAGGATAATTGCCGAGCAAGGTTTGATGCATGATAAGCGCATGCAGTAATACCAATATTGGCATCACAATTATCACCATACCTCCCATCAGCATTAAGGTCGTGCCTTCGTCTTGGAATAAGGTTTCGGGATTTTTTTTCACCAGCCAATCCACTAATTGGCCCATGAATCCGAACAGTGACACTTCAAGCATGGCCAGCATGGCTGTCAGCACTGACATTAAGATCAGCGGCAGTTCGTAGCCCTTAGTGTAGTGGCGACAAAAAGCATAAACCCCTGTGGGTGGTTTAGTGGGTTCATCATCGGGTAGGGCTTCAACCCAGGATTCAAATCGTTTAAACATGAATTAACTCTATGGTGAGATAAAAAATAGTCGGCTCTAGCATATACCCAAACAACCTGAAGATGCAGGATTCAGCGGGAATTTAACGCACTTTAGGCAAGGCGGTTATTTGCAGACCTAGTGGACTAAGTTAAAAATAACCAACACGGCATAAAGTGCGTTAAAACCCGCCGGGACGGAGCGTCTAGGGCACTCCACTTCCGTGTCGCACCAATTCAAAAGGTGGCCGACATTCTGTCATTGATGCGCCTTGAATTGAAGCACCCTAGACGCTCTGAAACTCGTATCTTCAGGTAGCTTGGGTATATAAGATTTCATGCCCTAAAAGCATTGAAATGATTGAGTTCCGTTTTCCGCTAGTGCTACATGCTAGTTTTACGTAAAGTAATGAACAAGAAATTAATTGTGAGCGAATATTGTCGGGCGTGGTGAAAAATGAGTGCAGATAGAGTGTCTAAGAGTGCGATTAAGCGTGATGAAATAGATTCGGTGCATTCACTGGAGTCCAGTGCGGGGCTACTTTCTGCGTCCATTTGCCGTGAGGCGAGGATGAGCCGCGATCCGCGGTTTGATGGTAAGTTTTTTGTGGGCGTATTAACGACGGGCATTTATTGCCGAACTGTGTGTCCCGCCGTCGCGCCAAAAGAGCAAAATGTGCGTTATTTTGATTCGGCCGTGAAAGCTGCACAGGCAGGATTACGCCCGTGTTTGCGTTGTCGGCCCGACAGTGCGCCGGGATCGAATCCTTGGAAGGGGACTGGCACAACGTTAGCGAGGGCCATTAGCTTAATCGAAGCGGGCGCCTTAGCGGGAAAATCATCGGGAGAGCCAGCTTCGACAATAACACAATTGGCTGACCGATTAGGGATCAGCAGTCGTTATCTCAATAAGCTCTTTACCGAAGGCTTTGGCACTTCGCCAAAACAATACGCCTTATATCGGCAATTACTGTTTGCTAAACAATTATTGCACCAAACCCAATTACCTATCACTCAAGTCGCGATGGCGGCGGGTTTCAACAGTATTCGCCGTTTCAATGAGGCGTTTAAGCAAACCTTGCAATTGACGCCGACCCAGTTAAGAAAGAGTGCATTAACCAAAGCGGCAAAGGAGTCCATGATTGAGCCACTAACAGGATTAGGTGAGATTGATACTATGGGTGAATTTGTGCCGCACTATGGATTAACCTTGTATCAGTATTATCGTCCGCCATTGGATTGGACATCACAGCTGGCGTTTTATCGATTACGTGCGGTAACAGGGATGGAATGGTTCACACCGCAGATGAGTCATCCACAAGCGATCGATGTCGTTGGCGATGAGGCGTCCGTGGTAGATGAGGCCAAAGTTGGCGATAATGGGCTCGAATATGGTCGCTGTTTTGCCCTAGGTAAGATGCGCGGCACAGTGCACATTATCCATGAGCCTAAGCTAAATCGCTTCAAACTCGCGATAATGTTGACCGAAGACTCTCCTGTCGATGAGCTGCAATTGCTGGTCACTGAAGTACGACGCATTTTAGATCTCGATGCGGATATGCTGCTGATTGAACAAGGCTTAAGTGCGCTACCAAGTTTAGGATTAACACCGTTTTCGGGATTACGGATTCCCGGTGCTGGCTCCTTATTTGAGGCGGCCTGCCGTGCGATTTTAGGCCAGCAAGTGACGGTAGTGCAGGCGACTAAGCTACTTAATCAATTGGTTGAAGCCTATGGCGAGCGCTTTAGTCTCAATGGTTGCGAGTATCGTTTATTTCCTATACCCGAGGCCATTCGTGAGGCGAGTCTAACAGAGCTAAAAATGCCCGGCGCTCGTAAATTAGCCCTCAATGCGCTCGCGGCGTTTATCTGTGATCATCCTGAGGCGAGTGTCGATGATTGGCTCAGCGTTAAGGGCATAGGTCCTTGGACAATCGCGTATGCTAAGCTCCGCGGTTTGGGCGATCCCAATGTGTTTTTGCATACCGATTTGATTGTTAAAAAGCATTTGCTGGCCTTGTATGGCAAGACCCATAGGCTAGAAGAAGCTGCTGCGGGTGCCGTCAACTACCCGAAGCTGTGTCAGCAACTGAGTCAAGAAATCGCGCCTTGGGGCAGTTATTTAACTTTTCAGCTTTGGCATCAATAACCATCAAGCCGCCTCACATTTAACTGCTAGTTTAAAAAGATGATTTAGCGTTAAGTTAAGAGCCAATTTAGAACCAAATTTAGAGCAAACAAAGAGACAGATTATGAAACATGCGATTCGTCAATTGAGCCAAGCGCCGAGTATTGCTGCGTATCAGCCCTGTGCCGTAGATACTTTTATGAGTCCTGCCGGAATATTACAGTTAAATGCCAATGCCTATGGGCTGAGTCATTTAACGGTTGTCGGCTCGGATCGCACTGAGATTGCGCTTGCTAAGGTGAGTGAGGATGCCCTCAATCAAGCTAAGGCGCATATTAGTGAAACTCAAGTGCAGCTCGCGCGTTATTTTGCAGGTGAACTGATTGAATTTAATTTAAAGCTCGCACCTAAAGGCACTGAATTTCAGCGTGAAGTTTGGCAAGCTTTGCTCAATGTAGATTATGGCCAGAGCTGCAGCTATGGGCAGATTGCCGAGCAAATTGGTCGGCCTAAGGCGGTGCGCGCCGTGGGCGCGGCCAATGGTGCCAATCCCATTGCGATTATCGTGCCTTGCCATAGAGTGATAGGCAAAAACGGCAAGTTAACGGGTTACGCCTATGGGCTTGCGATGAAACAGCAGTTATTAACGCTGGAAACTGCCAAGCATTGCCTCGATATTTAAGCTAGAATAGCCGCCTATTAAGATATTGGTGAGCAGTTAAACTTTCTATGACTCAGGCTTCTTCCTCTGCGGCAAGCTTTGCCCAACTCGGCATTATTGCACCTCTGCTAAATCGACTAACCGAATTAGCGTATGTTTCGCCCACACCAGTACAGGCGGCGACGATCCCCGCTGTGCTTGCGGGGCGCGATGTGTTAGCCGGTGCTAATACGGGCTCGGGTAAAACGGCAGCCTTTGCCGTGCCGCTGTTGCAACAACTTGTTGACGCAAAAACAGAGGATAAGACAGGCGCTTATGTTCGTTGTTTGGTCTTAGTCCCAACCCGTGAATTAGCACAACAAGTCGCCGACAGCTTTTTATCCTATGCCTCACATCTTAATGGCAAGCTAAAAATTGTCGCTGCGTTTGGCGGTGTGTCGGTGAATGCGCAAATGCAGAGTCTACGCTCTGGCGCCGACGTCCTAGTAGCAACGCCGGGTCGTTTGTTAGATCTGTTGTCCAGTAATGCCATCAAACTCAATCGTGTCAGCGCCTTAGTGCTCGATGAAGCCGACCGCATGTTAAGCCTTGGTTTTACAGAAGAATTAGCCCAAGTGCTCGACGCTTTGCCCGTCAAGAAACAAACCTTATTATTCTCTGCGACATTCCCTGAAGAAGTCCGTGAGTTAACGGCAAAACTGCTTAATAATCCACTTGAATATCAATTGCAAAGTGAGCAAGAAAGCACGATTCATCAACGGGTGATTACGGTTAATCGTCCGATGAAAACCGCATTATTGGCGCATCTGATTAAAGAACATCAGTGGTCACAGGCGTTGATCTTCGTGAGTGCCAAAAATACCTGTAATCACTTAGCGCAAAAGCTGTCTAAACGTGGGATCACTGCCGAAGTGTTCCATGGCGATAAAGCCCAAGGTGCGCGTACGCGGGTGCTCGATGGCTTTAAAAATGGCGAGATCAGTGTGTTAATTGCGACCGATATTGCCGCCCGTGGTATCGATATCGATAAACTGCCTGTGGTGATCAACTTTGATTTACCAAGGAGCCCTGCAGATTATATGCATCGTATTGGCCGTAGTGGCCGCGCCGGTGAAGCAGGCTTAGCCGTGACCTTGATTTCCCATGAGGATTATCACCACTTTGGCGTGATAGAGAAAAAGAACAAACTTAAGTTAGTGCGTGAGCAAATTGTCGGTTTTGAAGCCGATGATGAAATGCCAGCCGAACTGTTAGAACAAGCTAAACCTGTCGCCAAGCCTGAAGGTATGGGTAAAAAAAAACGTAAACAGTTACCGCCTGCCAATGCTGAATTTTGGGGTAAAAAATCTTAAGTCGTTGGAAACAAGCTATTCTTAGCTTATCTCTGGCGTTCCTTGTCATCTCACTTGTCGTAGGTAAGGTTTATGCAACACTTATTCTGGTTAGTTGAAGGTAAAGTCGCAGGGCGCAGTGGCCCTAATAAAGATCCTTGGGATTTACAAGCGCTCAAAGAGGCCGGTATTGGTGCCATTCTGTCGGTCAATGGGGGCGAGGGTTGCGAGCCGAGTGCGTTTAAGCAGCTTGATTTACGTTACGAATGTATTGCCTTTTCGCGCAATGTGCCGCCCCAAGATGGGGATGTGGCGATTTGTGTCGCTCAGTTGCCCAAGGCACTCGCTTTTATTCAGCAATGTGAAGCCGATGAGCTGCCTGTAGTGATCCATTGTCGCTCGGGTAAGGATCGCACCAGTCTTATCATGGCCTATTACTTGATGGTCAATGGTGCAGCGCCATTACATGCGGTGAGCCAAGTTCGTAATATTCGCGATATCGCTTTTACTGCCGAAGGTTGGGATCAATTCGCCTTTGATGTCTTGTATGCATTGCAAGACTAAGCATTTGTCGGCGATTGGCGTCGAACCTATTAATAAATAGGTAATAATAGTTTCATTCGTTTGACCTTAGTCATCAAAATTTTACTGTGTTAAGGTTAAGCTATCCGAAGGTTGTTTTTAGTGAGTTATTTATCTAATTATGAAAAGTAAGGCAAGTCAGTCACAGGGATTACTACTGTTTCGGTTATCACAGACTCAAGTGTTTGCCTTAGGCACGTTGAAAGTGCGTGAGCTGGTGCCGTACACACAGCTAAGCAAAATTCCCCAATCTCATCCGACGATTCTTGGCGCTTCAACGATTCGTGGCCATACGATCCCTATCATAGATATGGCGGCAGCGATTGGTTATCGGCCGATAGCCCCTGAAGAGCGCGAAAAATGCTACATCATCATCACTGACTGTCAGCGGATGATCATTGGCTTTTTAGTGCGTGGTATCGATAAGATTATTGAATGTAATTGGCGCGATATTGAGGCGCCTTCTGCCAATTTGGGTAAGAATGCTTACTTGACTGGCGTGACTCGTTTTGAGGACCAGTTAGTACAATTACTCGATGTTGAGTTATTGCTGTCGAAAATTTTCCCGAATAACCCACAGGCAAATCGGGCAATCTTGACCGATGTGCAGCGTGAGAAACTCAAACCCATGAATATCCTGTTAGTGGATGATTCTAAGGTGGCACGTAAACAGTTATCCGACGCCCTTGATATGATCAACATCCCTTATCGAGTGACTGCCGACGGTAAAGAAGCCTTAGTCATGATGGAACAAGCGGCACTAGAGCATCATCCCATAGATATTCTGGTGAGTGATATCGAGATGCCGGGACTAGATGGTTATGAACTGGCGTTTGAGGTGCGTGATAATCCACTGACCGCCAAGGCATACATCATTTTACACACGTCTTTATCCAGCGAAATAAGCGTGAGTCAGGCTCACCAAGTGGGGGCAAATGAAGCGCTGACTAAGTTCGATGCCCACGAGTTGATTGATGCCATGTTGCGTGGTGCCGATTTAGCCATGAAGCAGCGCCAATAAGGCGCTTGTTAGTTTTTTGTATGCTTTTTGCGGGACAAGGGTAATTTAGTTAGCTTATTTCCCCGCAAAACTAGACAAGTCTAGTCACATCCTATAAAAACCTTATTGGCCTCATTTCCGAAGGTGCGCGTTGGGGATCTCAACCGAAATATAATAACGACAGGTTAAACCATGAAACAAGAATCATCATTATTAGCTAAGTTGGCTAATGGCAGTCTCGTATTACAAATCTTATTAGGGATTATCGCTGGTGTGGTGTTAGCGAGTTTTTCACCCGATAGCGCAAAAGATATCGCCTTCTTAGGCAGTTTATTCGTTGGAGCACTAAAAGCGATTGCTCCAATACTGGTATTTATCTTAGTTGCATCATCGATTGCCAATCAAAAGAAAAATACGCAAACCAATATGCGCCCAATTGTGATCCTGTATTTATTGGGGACCTTTGCCGCGGCGTTAACTGCTGTGATTTTAAGCTCTATTTTCCCCACGACTTTAGTTTTGGTTGCTGGTGTGGAAGGCACAAGTCCTCCACAAGGTATTGGTGAAGTAATCCATACCTTATTATTTAAACTGGTTGATAATCCAGTGAATGCGTTAATGACGGGCAACTATATTGGTATTCTTGCTTGGGGTGTGGGTTTAGGTTTAGCCTTACATCATGCTAGCGATTCTACTAAGCAAGTATTTGCCGACATGAGCCACGGCATTTCGCAAATGGTGCATTTCATTATTCGTTTAGCACCTATTGGTATTTTTGGTTTAGTTGCTGCGACGTTTGCTGAAACCGGTTTTGCCGCAATTGCGGGTTATGCGCAGTTATTGGCTGTGTTATTAGGTGCGATGGCTATTATTGCCTTAATCGTTAATCCTTTAATTGTTTACATGAAGATTAAACGTAATCCCTATCCGTTGGTATTTCGTTGTCTGCGTGAAAGTGGCGTGACTGCATTTTTTACCCGCTCGAGTGCGGCGAATATTCCGGTGAATATGGCGCTGTGTGAAAAATTAAATCTGCATGAAGACACTTATTCAGTCTCTATTCCCTTAGGTGCCACCATCAATATGGGCGGCGCGGCGATCACTATTACGGTATTGACCTTAGCTGCGGCGCATACCTTGGGCATTCAAGTCGATTTACTCACCGCATTGTTATTGAGCGTTGTAGCCGCTATTTCGGCTTGCGGCGCCTCGGGTGTGGCGGGTGGTTCATTACTGTTGATCCCACTGGCTTGTAGCTTGTTTGGTATTTCTAATGATGTCGCCATGCAAGTAGTCGCTGTCGGCTTTATTATTGGTGTGGTTCAAGATGCAGCCGAAACCGCATTGAACAGCTCTACTGACGTTATCTTTACCGCTGCGGCTTGTGAAGCCGCTGATAATAAAGCTAAACTGCGTTAACGAGGGCTGTTATTCGTATTGAAAAGTATTATGGAAGCAGTCACTTAGGTGGCTGCTTTTTTTATGGGAGTCGTTATGATCTTTTTTGATTTTAAAGTGCTAGATGCAGCAAAGCCTTGGTATGGAATAAATGACACTGTGATGGGCGGTTTGTCCCGCAGTAAGATGACGGTGTCACCTTTAGGCTATGGTGAGTTTAGTGGCCATGTGTCGCTGGCAAATGGCGGCGGGTTTGCTTCAGTGCGTTGTGAGTTTAGCCCTATAGATGTCAGTGGATTTACTGGGATCTATGTCGAACTCGATGGCGACCGACCTAAAGACTATAAAGTGAATTTAAAGGACGTCGACACACCCCAAAGTACGGTTTATCAAGCGCCTATGCCCGCGCCCAGTCATCAAACGTTTGGCGTGAGTGGCGCTAGAGTCTTGAATTGGCAGCGGATAGAAATTCCCTTCAGTGACTTCTTGCCCCAATGTCGGGGTAAACCGATTTCCCGAGTGGCAATAGATTTAAGCCAAGTCTGTAGTCTAGGGCTAGTGATTGGTGCCCAGCAGAGTGGTGATTTTTCTTTGAAAATCAAAGAAATTGGCTACTATTAGCGTTTATAGTTGGTTTCTTATCATGAGTTTGTTGCCCCTAATTGCTTGTCCCTTATTGCTATTGATGGTGTGGGCATCTCTAAGCTTCATTTAAGAAAAGAAAAAGGATAAGGCCGAGGCACTTATCCTTATGGTGAACCCATCAAAATGATGAGTTTGGCGAAAGCCGCTGCTTAAGCGCCGACAATCCCTAAGGGTTTGGCCGTTTGCCATGCGCCGCGGGTAAAATCTGGGAAGGTGACTGAGTTACTGCGGTCATTGAGTGAATGTTCACTTAAGATATTCACCACCGACCAAGACGCGCCATCGTACACATCCTGATCTAAGGCCTCGCCATTGCGCAGGCAATAAATCATGCGCCATAACATCACAAAATCCATGCCGCCGTGGCCGCCGTTAATCTCAGCTTCTTTGCCTATTCGTTGCCACAGAGGGTGATCATATTTGTCATACCACTTTTGCATGTCCATATCCCACTCGTGGTAACTTTGACCAAAGCCACCATTTTCGACGGCGATACGATTCGGGAAACCCGCAAACACGCCATTTGTCCCTTGGATTAAATTGTGGCGACTGTAAGGTCTTGGGCTCGTAGTGTCATGCTGCACCATGATGGTCCGGCCCTTAACGGTCTTAATCAGACTGGTATTGATATCCCCATTGATGTACTTGAGCTGATTACGCTCATGATCGGCGGGGAATTCACGTTTAGCATAGAGCGCACGGCCAAGAGCGGGCGAACTCATCGAGGTTAGATAATCAAATCTATCACCGCGGTTGATGTTCATATACTGGGAAACTGGTCCTAAACCGTGGGTCGGGTACAAGTTACCGTTGCGCTTGGTATGCCAATAAGTCCGCCATGAGCCCGTCTTATGGTCTATTTCCTTCATCTGCCAACGTAGCTCGTGGATATAAGCGGCTTCACCGTGGAGCAACTCACCAAACACGCCTTGGCGCACCATGTTGAGTACCATAAGTTCTTCACGGCCGTAGTTGACGTTTTCCATCATCATGCAGTTTTTCTGAGTGCGTTCGGCGGTATCCACAATTTGCCAGCATTCCTCTACTGTGAGTGCTAACGGTACTTCGACAAAGGCATGTTTACCGCTTTCCATCGTCTCTATCGCCATAGGTGCGTGCCATTCCCATGGAGTAGAAATGATCACAATATCAATATCATCGCGGCTCAACAGATCGCGATAGCTCAGGTCATTACCAGTATAGACAGCCGGTTTTGGCCGATTCTGTTTAACGATATGATCCACGGCTCTGTCCAGCACCGCTGTGTGAGTATCACAAATGGCTTTAAGTTCAACGCCTTCTAAATGACAGAATTGCTCGACATGGCTAAAACCCCGCTCGCCAACACCGATAAAGCCAACTCGAACCACGTCCATCTTGGGTGCTATGAGTCCGATAACGGATTTACCCGCTTGCGGTTTAGGGGCGACACTACTGGCGTAGGCGTTGAGGGCAATATTGGCTGTGACGAGTCCGGCGGTAGCGGCACCCGCTGCTTTAAGAAAGTGACGACGATGAATGTTATGCATAGCGCTTCCTGCTTTATTTTTGTTTTGTAGGGATATTGAAATATCACTTGGTCTTATTTGTGCGGTAATTCACTTATGGGTTATATCAGAAACCCTATTAAAATTGGCAATAAAAGATGTAACAAGCTCCTATAAGTCCATTTGATATATGAAATGCGTACGTTACGGGGTTATGTAAAAATTTTAAAAAAACAATTTCTTGAGTTATTTTTGTTGCGAGTTCATCAATATGATCAAACCAAACTAAAAAACGAAAGTGGGCAATATATGGAGCATATTCATACCAAAGGATTGAGTTCTAGATTTGTAGAAATAACGCTACAGCCCCCTTGTGCTTAACTCTTCAACAAGAGTCGTAGAAACTGGAAGAGATACAATTGTATCTAAATTGCTTGTTTGTGAGTGCTTTCTGTCAATACACGTGCGTGTTATCTCAAACATCTAAATCTAAAAATATTTAAAATTAAACACTTACAGGCTACCGTTTTAGGATAATTGGTCTGGAAAACGCGCATGCGTGTCTTTCTGATGGATTCTTGTATATGAAAAGCGGTAGAAAGCTGATAACTTCTAGTTAATACAAATAGTTAAGTGTGTGCGTTTTTATTTTTCTATGGACGCCAACGCTACGCTGCATTGGCGCTTTTTAGCTCAGCATTAGGGCCTTTTATGGGTGCATTTGAATATTCACAAGCCACTCTTCGGATCTTCGGGGATGATTTGATACCTGAAGACGTATCAAATTTACTTGGTGGTACAGCAACTAAAAGTAAAAAGAAAGGTGATGAAGATGTCAGCAAAACCAGTGGAAAAGTGCGGATTGCCAAAACGGGTAGCTGGCATTTTCAGGCTAAAAAGAGAGAGCCAGAAGACCTAAACGCGCAGATTGGAGCAATTTTATCCCAGCTAACAAGTGACTTAGCGATATGGGAAAAGCTTTACCAAAGCTACAAAGTTGACATGTTCTGCGGCTTGTTTATGGGCAACTGGAATGATGGTTTGAGCTTGTCACCTGAAATCATGCTGGCACTTGGTCAACGTAGAATTGTTTTAAGTTTAGATGTTTATAGTGGGTCGGACGATTAAGATGGTTGTCGCCCCTAAAAACAAATGTTAAAGCCAGCAAAATTGCTGGCTGCGACCTCAACCCGCAGCACGACTTTGCGTGCTAAATTTGGGCGCTAGGCACTAAAACCTTACTTGTTTTTCATTAATTAAAGGAATAATAAATGACCCACCTAATTACTAAAGTGATGTTAACTGGACTCATAGTGGCATCAACTCATCTTCACGCTGAAAACTATGACTTCAAACCGGGTTTATGGGAAACCACTTGGAAATCCGAAATAGTAGAAATAGACGCACCTCCTGAAATGGAGAAAATGATGCGGAGCATGGCCAAAAGGCCTGATTACACGGAAACTGAATGCATAAATGACATCGCCTCTGCACTTGATTTAGAGCCTGAAGAAAATGAAGGCGAAGAATGCCAAACCAACAGCAATTGGATCAGTGCTAACAAGATGGTGTTTGAAACATCATGCACTAGCCCTGATGGTGCATCTAAAACAGTGGGTGAAATGCGTTTCAATGGGAAAACGTTCACTTCTAAGCTTGAAGTGACCACCTCTGAAGAGTCAATGAAAATCAAGTCGAAACTCGTTGGCAATGGAAAATATATTGGCGCTTGTGACTAAGTGCCATACAAACTCTTCAACTTGACGCATAACGGTTAGCAAGGATGTTATGAGGGCAGTTAGTAATATAGAGGGGATTTATTGGACTTTTGCTGACATTGCCAGTTGGTCTGTTTGGCTGCCGTTCTCATTTTATCGACGTCTATACAGCGCGGTGTTTTTATTCAGCTCGCTAGATAAGTCTTTTAGCTGCCTTTACTTTAGCGATAAGTAAATAGTGATAAAGATCGCGTTTTTATTTTTAGATTGAGCTACACTGCCGATTAATTAGTCAAAGGTATTTATCTTTTATATTTTAAACATTTAGCAAATTTAAATTAACCAAAAAGTTACATTTGACGGGCGATTTGAAGTAATTTGCTGCTGTGGGGAGTAAAGAGTTAAATGGGTTCTATGCTTAATGTACTACCACAACTGACATTCACTTTAGGTGATTGGGTATTGCATAAGGATATCAGGATGTCTGGGATTGAAAAACGCCGTCGCCTTCATTGGCGGGAGACAGATATGCAAAATCGTGAAATTATAGGTCGTTGGTTAGATGGGCGTCCTTTATTGGGGGACAAAATTACCCTCTATAAAGAAGACGATAAATATTTTTTAGAAACTTGGTTTAGTGATGGCTGCCATAGTTTAGATGAAGTCTATATGACGCAAACTCCTGAGGGCCATAAGCTGGAAGATGTTGGCGGCAATTTCTTTGGTGAATTCTTTATCGTGACATCGTCGCAGCAATTACAATTTTGTAATGAGCAGGGCTGTTATTTCCAAGCAGAAAAATTAGCGGCTGATGTCTATTTTGGTCAAGGTATACGTGTCGCTTAAACGACGACAGTCGAATCCGTAAATAACTAAGGTCGCACGATAGCTAAGAGCTAAGTCGCGACCTTTTGCTTTTATGGAATTGTAGCGAGTGGCTTAAGTTATTCAGTAAATGGATGTTTGCTGCTAAAAAACAGCGGTTTACCCGAATAGGGATGGGTCAAACTTAAGCTTTGTGCATGTAAACATAAACGCGGTCTGGCCTTGATAACCTCGGCATCACCATAAAACTCATCACCCAAAATCGCATGGCCTAGGGCAAGCATATGCACACGCAATTGATGGGTGCGGCCTGTTTCTGGCGAAAGCTCGACTAAGGTGCTGTTTTCTCGGCGCTCTAATACACGGTAGTGAGTGAGGGCGCTTTTGCCGCCAGTCTCTCCCGCCTGTAGCGTTTTTTGATAGGGCGGATGTTCAGTGTCTGGCACTATCGCGAGGTCAATAATCCCCTGTTCTTGCAGCACATGTCCCATCACTTCGGCAATATAGACTTTCTTACTCTGTCTATCTTGAAACTGTGTTTTTAAATGCGATTCCGCTTTTTTATTACGGGCGAACACCATAATGCCCGAGGTCGCGCAGTCGAGCCTATGCACTAAAATCGTTTCTGGATAAAGGGCTTGTAAGCGGGTTAACGCGCAATCGAAGGTGTGAGCCGCTCGACCCGGATTAGACAATAATCCCGAAGGTTTATTGATGATAATCAGATCTCTATCTTTATAGCGTATGTCTAGCCAAGGAACTGCTGGGGGCTGGTAATCAAATATCTGCATCTTGTCCTCATTTTTGCGCGGCAATACTAGCAAAATTTACGCTGGCACACAGCATAATCTCATGCTTGCTTATTCTTAGAGGGGGGAGGGCAAATATTCTGTAGGTGTCTTACGGCTCCAAATACGGGTATAAGCCATCAGCTGCGGATAAAAAGTGCGGAACGCGGTTTCGATTTCTATCTGCATTTTATTGACGACTTTATGGGCATCTTTAAACAGTGCGGCTTGCGGATGCTGTTTGGCCACCTGTGCTAAGGCTTGTTGTAATCCTTTTTCGGTGGTGTAGCTGCCTAGCCAATCGGCGCTGCGCATTGTGGGCAAGAGTGTAAATAATGCCTCTGGATGGTATGGATCAACGCCTTGCGTGGCGAAAGAATCTAACGCGTCATAGGCCTTGCTACTGAATTCATCCAAGGGTTGGTGGTGATATTCTTCCCAATAGTAAGCTAAATAGTGATCGAAACTCACCGCCATGAGTTCTGCTGCTATGCTTCTTAAGGGCGCAGGGAAAGCTTCCATTAATTCAATCGTCAATTCATGGCTGGCGCAAAGGGTATTAATCTCTTGGTTTAGCCATAAAGCTTGGCGTAACTCAATTGGAGCTTGTGCAATTGGCGCTTGAATATAGTTACCTGCTACGTTGGCAGCAAGGTGGGTTTTACTGATGTCGGCGAGATGTAAGTGTGTAAGAAAGTTCATTATTTGTGCTTGGTTAACCACGTCGGTTCACGGTATCATGCACAAGCGCGCTTAGGAAAGCGCCGAAGCTAAAAATGCAGTATTTTTTCACTTTTTATTGATAATGACATTTGATTCGCCGTAAATAATTATGGCTGACTTCAACGTTGACATAGTAATCGATAAGGGAAAAGTGAAATAAAATCAATAACCTTTTTTAGGATCATGGATGATGTGGAACTGGTTCACCAAAATGCTCGGTAAAGACGAGCAGCAGAAGCGCAAAAAAGTGCTAATAGAAATCCCCTTTGAACAACACCGTTTCAGCATGGATGACTTTAGTCGCTCGCGGCTAAAATTCGATACCGATGACAATCTGCCCCAAGATGGCATCAATCCAGTGGAACCCGAGCAAGAAGTGGACACTGGCAATAAGTAATCTTGATCTTATTGGCCTCTAACCATAGACTAGCCGCCGTTCTAAGCTATCTAGAGGCCAATATGCGCGTTGCAGACTTTTCTTTCGATCTCCCCGATGAGCTGATCGCTCGTTATCCTATGGCGCAGCGTAATGCATCCCGTCTGTTAACCTTAGACGGCAACTCTGGTGCGTTAGGCGACAAACAGTTTACCGATCTGCTGGGGATGATTAATCCCGGCGATTTAATGGTGTTCAACAATACCCGAGTGATCCCCGCGCGCATGTTTGGTCAAAAGGCCAGTGGCGGTAAGTTAGAAATTTTAGTTGAGCGTATGCTCGATGATAAGCGCATCCTCGCCCACGTTCGTAGCTCTAAATCCCCTAAAGTGGATTCGTTAATTCATCTCGACGGTGGCTATCAGATGAAGATGGTCGCCCGTCACGATACTTTGTTTGAACTTGAGTTGTTATCCGAGTTAACCATCTTAGAAGTGCTTGAAGCAGTAGGGCACATGCCTTTGCCTCCTTATATCGATAGACCCGATGAAGATGCCGACAAAGAGCGCTATCAAACTGTGTATAACCAAAACCCTGGTGCAGTTGCCGCGCCAACGGCGGGTTTACATTTTGACGATGCCATGCTCGATGCATTAAAAGCCAAGGGCGTGAATGTCGCGTTTGTGACCTTGCATGTGGGCGCGGGAACATTTCAGCCAGTGCGTGTCGATACCATTCTTGAACACAAGATGCATTCCGAGTGGGCGAATGTACCGCAGGAAGTGGTTGATTTAATCGCGCAAACCAAAGCTGCGGGTAAACGTGTGGTGGCCGTAGGGACGACGTCAGTGCGCTCCTTAGAAAGTGCGGCACGCGCAAGCCTTGGCGAACTCAAAGCTTTTAGCGGCGATACTGATATCTTTATTTACCCAGGTTATGAATTCCAAGTGGTCGATGCTATGGTGACAAATTTTCATCTACCTGAATCAACTTTGATCATGTTAGTGAGTGCTTTTGCCGGTTTTGATCATGTTATGGCGGCGTATCAACATGCTATCACGCAAAAATATCGCTTCTTTAGCTATGGCGATGCGATGTTTGTGACGAAAAAAGCCCACTAGACCAAGATTTTGTTTTAAAATAGCCGCCCAAAGTGAGATTGTGCGGCAATTTTTTTCGTTAAAAGATTGAACCTTTTAACGCTGTCCCCATCTCTATTGTTAATCAAAATGGCATTAGCCATTAAAAATGTAGTCAGACTGTTTATCTGGCGAGGTGAATTATGAAATTTGAATTAGACACTACCGACGGGCGTGCGCGCCGTGGTCGGTTAATTTTTGATCGTGGCACAGTAGAAACCCCCGCTTTTATGCCGGTAGGAACCTACGGCACAGTGAAAGGCATGACACCGGAAGAAGTACGTGCCACTGGCGCGGATATTTTGCTCGGTAACACTTTCCATTTATGGTTGCGCCCAGGCGAAGAAATCATGCGTAAGCACGGTGACTTGCATGACTTTATGAACTGGCAGCGTCCTATTTTAACGGACTCGGGCGGTTTCCAAGTGTTTAGTCTTGGCGATATCCGTAAGATCACCGAAGAAGGTGTACATTTCCGTTCGCCCATTAATGGTGAAAAAATCTTCTTAGATCCTGAAAAATCAATGCAAATTCAAGATGCATTGGGTAGTGATGTGGTGATGATTTTTGACGAATGTACCCCGTATCCTGCCACCGAAGATGAAGCGCGCAAGTCAATGCAGATGTCTTTGCGTTGGGCGAGACGTTCGCGTGATGAATTTGACCGTTTAGAGAACCCTAACTCACTCTTCGGTATTATTCAGGGCGGTGTGTATGAAGATTTACGCGACGAAAGCTTAAAAGGCTTAGTCGATATTGGTTTCGACGGTTATGCCGTCGGTGGTTTGGCCGTAGGTGAGCCTAAAGCAGATATGCATCGCATTCTTGAGCATATTTGCCCGCAAATTCCTGCAGACAAACCTCGCTATCTGATGGGGGTCGGTAAACCAGAAGATTTAGTTGAAGGTGTACGTCGTGGTGTTGACATGTTTGACTGTGTGATGCCAACCCGTAATGCCCGCAACGGTCATCTGTTTACGAGTGAAGGTGTGATCAAAATACGCAATGCGCGTCATAGAGATGACACGTCACCACTTGATACTAAGTGTGATTGTTATACCTGTAAAAATTATTCACGGGCGTATCTTTACCACTTAGATCGTTGTAATGAGATTCTGGGTGCGCGTTTAAACACCATTCACAACTTGAGATACTATCAAATGTTAATGGAAGGTTTGCGCGGTGCGATTGAGACGGGTACATTAGACGCCTTTGTGGCGGACTTCTATACCAGTCAAGGTCGCGAAGTACCAGAGTTAGTCGATTGATTTTTTGCTAATAAGAAGAGAAAAACTATGTTTATTTCAAATGCATATGCAAGCGCTGCCGGCGCACCACAAGGTGGCGGCACGATGGAACTGATTTTCATGCTGGCGATTTTCGGCCTGATTTTCTATTTCATGATTTTCCGTCCGCAATCAAAACGCGTTAAAGAGCACAAAAATCTGATGTCTTCATTAGGCAAAGGCGATGAAGTGTTAACCAGTGGTGGGATTTTAGGCAAGATTGCAAAAATCAGCGACGAAAGCGATTACGTGTTACTGAGCTTGAACGACACAACACAAATCACGATCAAAAAAGACTATATTGCAGCTGTATTGCCTAAGGGCTCTATCCAGTCGTTGTAAGCCAAGAGGGCTCAGGCGTGTTAAATAAATACCCAATGTGGAAAAACATTATGGTGATGCTCGTCATCGCCATAGGTTGTTTCTATGCCGTACCTAACCTTTTTGGTGAAGATCACGCGGTGCAAGTGGTGGCGACTCGAGGTGCTGAAGTAACAGCATCTACCCAAGCCAGTGTGAACGAGCTGTTAGCCAGTAAGAGCATTGCGGTAAAGCGCTCTGAGCTTGAAAAAGGTCAGTTGTTAGTCCGTTTGCAAAATGCGGATCAACAGCTACTGGCGAAAGAAATCATTGCTGACAGTTTAGGTGACAAGTTTACTGTGGCACTTAACTTAGCGCCTGCGACGCCTAAGTGGCTTGAGTCCATGGGTGGTAGCCCAATGAAGCTTGGTCTTGACCTTCGCGGTGGTGTGCATTTCCTCATGGAAGTGGACATGGGCGAAGCGATTCGTAAGATGGAAGAAGCTAAAGTCGCTGATTTCCGTTCACAATTACGTGAAGAAACCATTCGTTATGCTGGTATTCGTGTTAATGCCACTGGAATTGAAATCAAGTTCCGTGATGCTGAAAACTTAGCGACTGCCGAGCGTTTTCTTAAGACTCGCAATCAAGATATGGTGTTCACCGACGCTAGCCGTGGCGAAGATTTCGCGCTGCAAGCTGTGATGAGTGAAGCTTATCTAAAGCAGATTAAAGAAGAAGCACTGCAACAAAACATTACCACAATTCGTAACCGTGTTAATGAGTTAGGTGTGGCTGAGCCTGTAGTACAACGTCAAGGCGCCGAGCGCATTATCGTTGAGTTGCCAGGTGTGCAAGATACGGCTCGTGCTAAGGAAATCTTAGGTGCAACCGCATCAATTGAATTTCACATGGTGGATGACAAAGCCGATCCGAATGCTGCGCAATCAGGTCGTGTACCTGCGGGTTCTGAAGTGTATCAGCGCCGCGAAGGTGGCACTGTGATATTGAAGAAAGAAGTGATGTTGACGGGTGATCATATCACTGGCGCACAACCTAGCTTTGACCAGTACAGTCGTCCTCAGGTCAGTATCAACCTCGACGCTAAAGGTGGTACCATTTTCTCTGACGTGACCAAAGACAACATAGGCAAGCCTATGGCGACTTTGTTCATCGAGTATAAAGACAGTGGTGATCGCAATGCCGATGGCAGCGTTAAGATGCTGAAAATTGAAGAAGTAATTTCGGTTGCTACTATTCAAGCCCGTTTAGGCCGTAACTTTGTGATCACTGGCTTAAGTCATGGTGAAGCACAAAACCTTGCGCTATTACTGCGTGCGGGTGCCTTGATTGCTCCTGTATCAATTGTTGAAGAACGTACCATTGGTCCAAGCTTAGGTGCTGAAAACATTCAAAGCGGTGTGCAAGCTATGGTATGGGGTATGGCAGTTGTCTTACTCTTTATGTTGGTTTACTACCGTAGCTTTGGGCTTATTGCTAACCTGGCTTTAACTGCAAACTTAGTCATGGTTGTGGGCGTGATGTCTATGATCCCTGGCGCTGTGTTAACCCTACCCGGTATTGCCGGTATGGTGTTGACGGTCGGTATGGCGGTTGACGGCAACGTGCTGATTTATGAGCGTATTCGTGAAGAGCTTCGTGCAGGACGTAGCGTACAGCAGGCAATCCATGAAGGTTATGGTAATGCTTTCTCAACTATCGCCGATGCGAACATCACCACCTTCATCACTGCGCTCATTTTGTTTGCCGTAGGTACTGGTGCGATTAAAGGCTTCGCTGTGACCTTAATGATAGGTATTGCGACTTCTATGTTTACCGCCATCGTGGGTACTCGCTCAATCGTTAACGCGATTTGGGGTGGTAAGCGCGTGAAGACTCTGTCTATCTAAGGGGAAGTGACAATGATTGAAGTTTTATCCTTAAAACATACAGTAAACTTCCTCCGCCATGCACTGCCTATTAGCATTATGTCGGCAGTGTTAGTGCTGTGCTCGCTGGTATCGCTCGCAACTAATGGTGTTAACTGGGGTCTTGATTTCACTGGCGGTACTGTTGTTGAAATGGAGTTTACTCAGCCGGTTGATTTGAATGCGCTGCGTGTGCAACTGACGACGCCAGATTCCGAAGGTGCGATCGTGCAAAACTTCGGTTCTAGCCGTGACGTACTTGTACGTTTACAGGTGAAAGAAGGCGTTAAGAGCGATGTGCAGGTTAAGTCTGTCATGGAAGCCGCGCAGAAAGTTGACCCACAAGTGCAGCAGAAGCGTGTTGAGTTTGTTGGCCCACAAGTGGGTAAAGAACTGGCAGAGCAAGGTGCATTGGCGGTATTAGTTGCGCTGATTTGTATCATGATCTATGTGTCGTTTCGTTTCGAATGGCGCTTAGCGTTTGGTTCTGTAGCAGCACTGGCGCACGATGTCATCGTGACCTTAGGGGTGTTTTCGTTATTCCAATTGGAATTTGACTTGACCGTATTGGCGGGCTTGTTGACGGTGGTGGGTTACTCACTTAACGATACTATTGTGGTATTTGACCGTATCCGTGAGAACTTCCTTA
The DNA here is from genome assembly GCF_025653705.1 of Shewanella sp. SM87. NCBI lineage: Bacteria > Pseudomonadati > Pseudomonadota > Gammaproteobacteria > Alteromonadales > Shewanellaceae > Shewanella > Shewanella sp. SM87. Next base: position 29,316 of record NZ_JAKKSC010000001.1, on the reverse strand, counting down.
AGATGCGTAAGAGCGATCCTGAAGAAATAGTTAACATTTCAATCACTCAAACGATGAGCCGTACCATTATTACAACGGGCACGACTTTGGTGACTGTTGTGGCCTTGTTCCTTAAGGGCGGCACTATGATCCATGGCTTTGCGACTGCATTGCTGTTGGGGATTTTTGTGGGTACTTATTCCTCTATCTATGTGGCGAGCTTCTTGGCCGTTAAACTGGGTATCAATCGTGAACACATGATGCCAGTTGAGATTGAGAAAGAAGGCGCAGACCAACCTCCTATGATGCCTTAAAGGTTAATTTCGAGTTAAAAAGCCACCTATGAGGTGGCTTTTTTTTGCATCAATTTTGAGGCATATCTGACATTCTGCTAGCAAACTCACAAAGTTATAGTCAGTTATGCTGTAAAAGGTGAATGTTAATTTATTTAACAACTGATGTAAAAATCAGCGCTCGACAGCCTCGGCTATTTAGCAGTAGGATGTCGGCAACCCATATTCTAGAGAGTTGTAGCCGTAGGATGTCGCATGGAAGAACGTAAAGTGTTAGTTGCTGGTGGTAATTTATTGCAGGCCCACACATGGAAAGGTTTATTGGAGGCCTGTGGCATTCATGTTGAACTCAGAGGTGAAGCGTTATTAGGCGGCATTGGTGAACTCCCTACTGGGATGCAAAACGTCGAGTTATGGGTAGGTGAGTCCCAATACGCGTCGGCACAAGTTCAATTGAATGCGTTGGATGTTGAAAGTCCGCAATGGCAGTGTGTGCAATGCCATGAGACTAATGAAGGCAGTTTTGAGCTTTGCTGGCAATGTAGCTCAGAGCGCAGCGAAAGCCACAACTAGCCTTTCACTGGCAACCTTCTCAGCTTTGCGGTGAGGCTGAAAGATTGCGTCTGCAGGATGAGAAGATTACACTTTGCTGATAAGCGGACATTCATCATGTCATTCAATATCTTATCTAGGAGTTAGTGATGCAGCATCCCAATGCATTTTCCGCCCTTGTTGACGCTATTCTGCCTAATATCACCGAAGTGACAATCGAAGCTTATCAGGCCGATGACCGCTGGCACCTTGTTGATGTGCGTGAGGATCGTGAGTGGCTGCAAGATCATTTACCCCAAGCGAAACATTTAAGCCGGGGTATTTTAGAGCGTGATATCGAAGCGCGTTTCCCCGATAAAAATACACCCATATTACTCTACTGCGCGGGTGGTGCGCGCTCCGCCTTGGCTGCCCATAATCTGCAACTTATGGGTTACACCCACGTTGCATCTATGATTGGTGGCTATAAGGGCTGGGTACAGCGTCAACTGCCAGTCGTGCAGGACTAAGCGTTCAGGATCTCATCTAATGCAATATTTTCCCTTGTTTGTCGATACGGTTAATTTGAATGTTCTACTGGTGGGGGCGGGCGATGTGGCGAGCCGTAAGTTAGCACTGCTGACACGTACTGAAGCCAATATCCACGTGGTAGCGCCAGAGGTGAACCCTGAAGTGCAACGTTATGCAGATGCTGGCCGCATTTTGTTATCCCAGCGTGAAGTTGTCCATGCCGACATTCAAAATTATGATTTAGTGTATTTAGCTACGGCAAACGACAGTCTTAATGCCGAGTTAGCGACCTTAGCTACTGCGCGTGGTATCTGGGTTAATGCTGTTGATAATCCCGCCTTTTGCCGCTTTATCACTCCTTCTATTGTGGATAGAGGTCGTTTAGTGGTCGCGATCAGCACTGCGGGCGCTGCACCAGTATTTGCACGCACGATTCGCTCGCGTTTAGAATCTAGCCTACCGCAGTCACTCAAACCGTTATTCGATTTTGTCGCCGATAGACGCGTCGAAGTACAAGATAAACTCGATTCAACCTCGAAACGCCGCTTATTTTGGGAGCGTTTTTTCGATACCAATGGCGACCGTTTCGATAGTCGTACCACTGAGCATTACCATAATGCGTTTAATAACTTAGTCTGCCGCGGCGAAATCCTTTTGTTGGATGATGCAACCTCTGTGGACTTACTGCCGCTCGCCGCCATGCCGCTATTGCAGCGCCTCGATTGTATATACAGCCAAGGTGATTTAAGCGTTGAACTCGCTGAACTTGTTCGCCGCGACGCAGATCGCGGTTTTTTACCCGCTTTCAGTGAGTTGAGTCAACAGTATGAGCTGGGTACGCGCATGCTACTGGTAGCGGATACGCAAAAAATCAGCTTGTTGAAAGCCCATTTCCCCATGGCTAAACATCTGCGACCCGGTGCGATTTAATTTCTTACCGATTCAGCCTTGGGTTCGATTTAACCTTTTGTTCGATTGCACTTTATGTTCGATTTCATGGGCGTATTCTATTGTTCGTTTGAGCTAATGCCGAGTCTCAGGTAGACTCGGCAGCCTTATTTTAGGATTTCGCTGTTTCAGGATTTCACTCTGCATTTAGGATGACTATGGCCCTCAAGGCGACCGTGTTTAAAGTCAATTTACAGATAGCCGATATGGATCGGAATTATTACCAAGACCATCAATTGACGCTTGCACAGCATCCTTCCGAAACCGATGGCCGCATGATGGTGCGTTTACTCGCGTTTATTGTGAATGCCAGCGAAACCTTAAGTTTTAGTAAAGGTCTGTGCGTCGATGACGAGCCAGAGCTATGGGACAAAACCCTATCCGGTGAAATTGATCTGTGGGTTGAGTTTGGTCAGGCCGATGAAAAATGGCTGCGAAAGGCCAGCGGCCGTGCCAAAGTCGTGCAGCTCTTTACCTATGGTGGTCGCAGTGTACCGATTTGGTGGAAACAGAATCAGCAAGCGTTAGAGCGTTATCAGAATTTAAAAGTGTGGAATATTGCCGAAGAGTCCGTCACGGCGATGGAAGCCTTTGTTGGGCGTAATATGGCATTGCAAGTTTCGATTAGTGAAGGCCAAATTTGGTTATCGGATAATGAAACCAGCGTGTTGATTGAGCCTGAAATTCTCAAAGATATTGAATAACATGTTTTGTAAAAAAAGAGCCTGCAATTGCAGGCTCTTTCCGTTTATCACTTTTAAGTATCAGTAAGAGTATCGATTTTGATTTATTTGAAGCTCAGTTCCCAGCTATCGATATAGCCAGCATCACCACGGCCACTGTCTACGGCTTTTAACTTCCATACGCCGTTCGAATTCGCACCTGTCATATCTGCGGTATAGCTCTTGTTGATATTGTCTGCACCAAGACCTGTGTTGTTATGCAGGGTAACCGTTTTTCCTGAAGGGCTGATCAGCTGCACTTTTAAGTCACCAATGTAAGGGTGGACTATGTTCACGACTGCAGTCACAGTACCTGAATCACCTGTGCGAGTAACCGTGATTGGGCTAGTGATCCCCGCCGCTTTGTTATCAGGAATATTATAGTTATCAGCATTGGTATAGCTCGTTGGCGTACCGCCGCCATTAGACGCTGTGTAGTTCGCCGTTAACGACACACCAGTGAAAGCCGAATCGCCTTTCACCATAGCATAGTAAGTGCCTGATTGTACGTTGGTGATTGGACAAGACTCACTATTGCCACTTTTATACGGACGGCAATCGTAATTAGTGGTGGTTGGCGCCGCGCCATATTGCACATACAAGTCCGCATCACCTGTGCCACCGTTCATCACAAAGCCTAGGTTAGTTGCACCTGCTGGAACCTCAAATGAAAAATGTAATTCTTCACCTGTTGCGCCTGCTAAACCTGTTTTCGCCACACCGTTCACCAGAACACTATCGCCCGGTTCGGTTGGATCGACAGGATCCGTTGGACCAGTACAAGATGCGTCTAGGAAGGCTTTTGCTGCAACTGCATTAACTAAACCATAGCCATAGTAGTTGTCACGACCTGCAGTACCAAGATCTTCTGCAGTCATTTTCAATGCGTTACGGACTTGCGCCGCACTACATTCTGGGTGGTAGCTCCACACTAAGGTCGCAACACCTGACACATGCGGTGTCGCCATTGATGTACCATTGTAGTACTCGTAATCTTTATTGCCTTGGTTGCTGACAGTGACTGTCGCGCCCAGTTGATTGCGCAGTGCTAAACCTGTTGCACGATCAACAGATACAGAAACCATATTGATTTCGTTGTTAGCATCGACAAGGAAGGGGTTTTGTAAGCCGGGTAATGCCGCGTTACTGTAAACAATCGTCGCACTGGCACCTGCATTCTTACAGGCTTTAGCTGCGTTAATTTCAGGGTAGCTAGTGCCTTGATTACCAACACGTTCCACTAAACAAATCTTATTGGTCATGTTGCCGCAGTTGAAGCTTGTGCCGCTAACGGTACATTCTGCCAAAGTTGCAGTGCTGGTACCGTTAAATGGTGCGGGGACATAGCTGCTACCAGAAGGTATCAGGCGATTGTGCGGTACGACACCTGAGTCAAAGTAAGACTGATTGCCGATAGTGATATCGGCTAAACGGCCTTCGCCACGGGTAACAGTCGATAGAACGGCTTCACCAGGGCCAGATATTTCCACTTGGTTGGTGTATTGGGAGAATGCTGAGTGGTCTTTATGGCTATCCACAGAGGCGACAGACATGACGCCATCGTAGGATGCTGGGTAGCTGTGAGTGCTATTCCCATCGTTACCCGCAGCAGCAATCAGGAGAACACCATTATTATAGTGGGCGGCCAGAGCGTTACGCTCAGTGGTGCTAGAACCTGAACCACCTAAACTCATAGTGACAACATTGGCGCCGTTGGTGACACAAGTGTCTACGGCAGCGACTAAGGATGAAGAGTAGCCCCAGCCAGATTCATTAAACACTTTGATCACATGAATATTGGCATTTTGATTTGGCATAACGCCGATCACGCCATCATTGTTGGCAATCGCCGCAATCGTCCCCGCAACGTGGGTACCGTGGGCGTTATTATTGCCCGGCTCAAACCAGTTACCCGTGCCTGAGTTATTGGTCCCTGTGACATTGTTGCCACCTAAGTCGCTGTGACTACGGTCGTAGCCTGAGTCGATAATACAAATAGTGCGGTTGCCCGCTTGGCTATCGCTTAGCTGGGTTGCTCCCACAAAAGTTTGGCCCCAAGGCGTACTTTCACTTAGAAAGCGGCGTGGCATATCTTCTTCGACATATTCCACATCAGCACGGGTTTTTAATGCATTGATCCCTTTGGCATCGAGTTTCACCGAGTAGCTGTTACTGCGGCCGATACGCTTCATTTCCTTCGCTTGTACTTTATTTAATGTGGTATGTTGGGCACTGATTTCAGCCATTTGTGGCTGATAATTCATTGTGGTTGGTAGCGTATCTGTTGTCGCGTCATTGAGTGACTGCAGATCACTCGTTGATTGCACACTATTGGCTGACATGATGGCCGCGGCATCAGTGTTTTTAAACTTCACAATGTAACGCTTTGGCAGTGGGGAGGTTTGTGCTTGTAATGCTACGGCAAAACCTGGGGCTTGTGGTGCTGCTTGTACACCAGCTGAGATCGCAATAGCTAAGCTTGAAAGGCTTAACGCTATTTTAGTGGTTCTGTTGATTGTCATGTTCTTCTTCCATGGTCAATTTAGTGTTAATCATTATTATTTTATGTTTCATAAGAATAACTACGACTCAGATGCTACTCGGTTAGTGAATTTATCTGCGACCACGTCATTTGTAAATCAATTGTTAACGGTATGGCGGTTGGTAAGTGTTTGGATTTAATAGTCATTTATAGTGCATATAAATTCAAGTTGTAACGATTTGTAACCAAATTTTATTAAAATATTTGTTTTTTTATGTGATAAACGTGAATAAGTGAATACGAATTTACGACTTCATATACGGGTTTTTGATTGATTTTACCGTTATCAATGCATTGAAATTTATATATATATTTTTTTGTAATTAAAAATAATAAAAACAAACTTTAAGTTTTCATCATAATGATAATATTTTCTCAAGTGATTGATTATGCGAAATTGTTGCAAAAGGCTGTCAATAGGGTGGCAGTTGCCAATGGATTGACTTTACTTAGGCTTTTGGGAATACGGGTGTTACTTATTTTATAGAACTACTAAAAAATCCTGTGTTCTTTCGTCCACAATGAATCTGGTAAGAACCTATTAATCCACCCCCTGCTTAATTTCGATATTTTACTTAGACAATAAAAAAGCGCCCTAGGGCGCTTTTAGCCGTTAAGCCTTGAATGGCTAGAGCGAGGTGAGAGTACTAAAGTGATTTATTCTTACTTCCCCACACTAGAGCCAATTTGATGGTTGTTAATTACTTAGCGGGCGTTTTTGCGCTTCAACTAAGGTGGAATAGCCGCCACCATTATAGGTTTGGGTGTATCCGGCAGCGACTAAGGCTTCGGTCGCAATACTGCTACGACGACCGCTGCGGCAATACAAGACGACGGGAGCATCTTTGGCGATGCCACGCTTAGCAAACTCCTCTGTCACTTGCTCAAAGGGAATATTGACCGCATTCGCTAAATGACCTTCGGCAAATTCTTCAGGCGTTCTAACATCGAGCACCATAGCGCCTGCGGCAATTTTATCCCATGCGATTGCAGGATCTTGGTCGGCGGCGCTGGCTATCATGGGCATTAGCAGCAGTGGCATGAGAACCAGTGATTGAATGCTTAATAGGGCTAAGCGCATTAGGCTTTGGCCACGGGTTACGAGGTTGTGGGTCACTTTATCTCTCCTTGACGGCTTTTTGGCACGCTTGTATTAGCCAAGCGTGTACTTGCTCACCTAACTCTTATCTCTTATCTCTTATCTCTTATCTTAACTCTTAAGTAGTGACTGTATGTGGCTTAGCTTTGTTTAGCAATTTCAGCCTCTGATTTTACACCCAATTTGCGTAAAACCATGGCGGCAGGACAAAAACCGGTAAAAGCACTTTGGAATAGGTTAGCGCCAACAAATGCGGTTAACCACAGAAAGTTGTGGTGCACATAGGCGGTTAACACCAGTGACAGTAACACCATAAATCCGGCAAAAGCCATAATACTGCGTTCTAATGACATACCTTACTCCTTGAAGCCATCTTGGTGATGGCCTTTGTTGTGGTTAATTTTGTGTTTGTATCTGAACAGTATTCATACGGTTTTTCATGGCCGTGTAGTACAGCACAGGGATGACAACTAACGTCAGTATGGTCGAGATAAAAATACCAAAGATCAGACTGATCGCTAAGCCATTGAAAATCGGATCATCAAGAATAAACAATGCCCCTATCATGGCTGCAAATGCAGTCAGCATGATAGGTTTAGCTCGCACGGCGCCAGAGTGGATCACTGCCCGCTCAAAGGGCACGCCGGATGCGGTTTCTTGATTAATAAAATCGACCAATAATATCGAGTTACGCACAATAATCCCCGCCAGCGCTATCATGCCTATCATGGACGTCGCGGTGAATTGCGCTCCGAGCAGGGCATGTCCAGGCATTACGCCAATCACAGTCAGTGGAATTGGCGCCATGATGATAAGCGGCACCAGATACGATCTAAACTGCGCGACCACCAATAAATAAATCGCAATCATACCGACCGCATAGGCGATACCCATGTCTCTAAAGGTTTCGTAGGTGATCTTCCATTCGCCATCCCAGAGCACGGCGACTGAGTCTAACCCTGTGGGTTGGTGAATATAATGCTGATCAAACCCTAAGCCATCGGTGCCATCAATTTTGCCCGCCATATCGAACATACCGTAGAGCGGGCTGTCCAGTGGTCCCGACATATCGGCGACGACCATGATCATAGGGATCATATTCTTATGGATAATTGGTGCATCGATTTTGCCGCGTTTGATGGTCACCAGCTCAGAGACAGGCACAGATTGCCCCGTTTGGCTCAGTAACTTCATATTCAGCACTTGCTCTAAATCGACTTTCGCGCCTTCGTTTAATTGCAGGCGGATCGGTATCGGTTGTTTTTGCTGGGCTTGATGTAAATAGCTCACATCTTTGCCGCCAACTGAGGTGGCAATCAAGTCGACAATATTGCTGTAGGGCACGGCCATCAGGCTGGCTTTACTGCGGTCGATCATCACTTGCCATTTTTGCTGGGCGGCGGGCAAGAAAATATCGATATCGACCACATCTTTGGTTTCATGGAACAGCGCCTGCATCTCATATGCGGCTTGCTCGCGAATAGCGGGACTTGGGCCATACACTTCTGCAACCAGCGGCGACCACACTGGTGGTCCAGGTGGAACTTCAACCACTTTGATATTGGCTTGATATTGCTCGCCAATTTGCTGCAGTTCGTCTCGCACCGATACCGCTATGCTGTGGCTGTCGCGCTTGCGGTGTTTCTTATCCACTAGATTCACTTGGATGTCGCCAAGCTCTTGGCTGTGACGCAGGAAATAGTGGCGCACTAAGCCGTTAAAGTTCATTGGCGCGTTAGTGCCCGCATACAATTGCAGATGCTCGACTTCAGGGACGGTTGTTAGGTAGCGACTCAAATCCTGCAATACTCTTTGTGTTTGCTCTACGGGAGTGCCTTCTGGCATGTCCACCATCACTTGAAACTCGGACTTATTATCGAAGGGCAGCATTTTCAGTACCACGAGCTGACCCACGGGGAGCGCGACAGCGATACCGATCAACACAAATACGCCAGCAGCCAGTCCCACTCTTGCCTTACGGGCATTTTTACCCAGCAGGAAAGGACCAATTAAGTGAGTAAAGAGGCACACCATCTTAGTTTCAGCTTCATCCTCGTGCGAGGCTTGGGCAGTATCGTGTTGGTCATTATGTTTCAGCAGTTTACGACTGAGCCAAGGAGTGACCACAAATGCCACAACGAGGGAAATTAACATGCCCATACTGGCGTTGATGGGGATCGGGCTCATGTAAGGCCCCATTAAGCCCGATACAAAAGCCATCGGCAGCAAGGCAGCGATAACTGTAAATGTCGCCAGAATCGTCGGGCCGCCGACTTCATCGACCGCCACTGGGATAAGCTCACTAAAGGACTTTTTGCCGAGCGCCATATGCCGGTGGATGTTTTCTACTACGACTATGGCATCGTCGACCAAGATGCCGATGGAAAAGATTAACGCGAACAAGGACACGCGGTTTAAGGTAAATCCCCATGCCCAAGAGGCGAAAAGGGTGATCGCTAGCGTGATAATAATGGCCACACCCACGACTAAGGATTCGCGGGCGCCCATGGTTAAAAAGACCAGTACAACTACGGCGCTGGTGGCAAAAATCAGTTTTAAAATAAGGGTATTAGATTTATCCGCCGCGGTTTCGCCATAGTTACGTGACACTGTGACTTCGACATTTGCCGGGATCAACACATTGTCGACCTTAGCTATCCGCTCAATCACACTGTCGGCGATATCGACGGCATTTTGGCCTGCTTGTTTACCAATTGCGATTGTGACAGCGGGATAAATGTCGGTTTTATCTGCGTGCCAAACGCTCTGTTTCGGGATATCACTTTTTAAGCTGATTTCAGCAATATCCGCCAAATAAATCGGAATATTTTTGCCTTGTTTATCTTGATAGACACTGACGACTAATTGCTTGAGATCGTCGATGGATTGTAAAAACTGCCCAGCTTGGACCTTTATCTCTTGATTGCCTTGCACTAAGGATGCAGGCATAGAGACCATATTATTGTCATTCAGGCTTTGTCTTAACTTATCGTAGGTCAGATTAAAGCTGTTCATCTTGGCGGGATCGATACGTATGTTGGCCACCATATCGTGCTGGCCAACGGTATCGATTTCGCGAGTGCCGTGAATACGCTTAATTTCGGTTTCTAATCCAAGGGCGACATGGGTTAGCTGCTCAGCAGACACTTGCCTGTCCTTTGACCATAAGGTCAAACTGACAATGGGCACATCATCGATGCCGCGGGGTTTAATTAGCGGATCGCCCACGCCAGCGCCCCTTGGCAATTTATCCATATTGGAATAAATCTGGTTGTATAGGCTGACGATGGCATCATTGCGCGCAACGCCGACCTTAAAGATGACGATGATCAGCGCGCCATCGGGTTGGGAGAACGAGTACAGAGTATCTATGCCTTTGATTTCGGAGATCACTTGTTCCGCTGGCAGGGTGACTAAGTTTTCAACTTCCGTGGGTGTCGCACCGGGAAAAGGGATAAACACATCGGCAAAGGTGACATCAATTTGTGGCTCTTCTTCTTTTGGTGTCACCAAAATGGCGAATAAGCCAAGTAAGAGCCCGAGAAGTGCTAATAGCGGCGTGATGGCGCTATTTTGAAAGGCAGCGGCAATTCGTCCGGAAATCCCAAGTGTGGTTTGTGGTACTGGAGCATGTTTCATAAAACAACCTCGACAAAGCTTAAGTCGCTAGGGAATTTATTGCTTCTTGCTGAGCAACACTTGGTAGGCATCAACGGCCACCTTGTCACCCGACTTAAGGCCCGCAAGCACTTCTACTTCGCCATCTAAGGGCTCAGTGACACGGACTTGGGTCAGTACAAAGGCTTCGCCTTGTTTAAGGTAAACACTGCTCAGTTCGTTCATTGTGAGCAGTGCAGAGGTGGGCAGTTGGATTTTTTCCCGATCGCCATTTTTAAAGGAAGCTTTTGCCCAAGTACCGGGTTGAAGATTGGCTTCATTTTCTGGCAGATTAATTCGCACTTGATAACTGTGGCTGACGGGATCGGCGAAACTGAAAATCGTGAGGTCGGTTGAGGTGAACTCGCGCCCATCACTTAAACGGACGAGAAATTCGGGGGAATTTTTAAGTTGGTTAATGTAACGCTGTGGCACTTGAGTAATGGCGCGCATTTGACTCGCGGAAAACCCTGAAAGTAGTGCTTGTCCTGGGCTTACGGTTTCGCCAAGTTCGACAAAACGCTCAGTGACTATGCCACTAAAAGGCGCTGAAACGACAGTGTATTTTAAGGGTTCGTTGGCTTTGATGACACGGGCTTGTGCTGCACTGACGGCTTGTTCTGTTGCTTTAGCATTGGCGGTGGCTTCATCCATCGCGCCCTTAGAAATCGCGCCTTGGGGAAATAGCTCTTTATAACGTTTGTATTGTGCCTGAGCTTCGACATTTAAAGCCTTCGCTTTGGCTAGATCAGCCTCAAAGCTTGCCAGTTCAGCGCCTTGCTCTTTACTGGTAATTTCCAGTAGGGCGGCTCCTTCGGGGACGACATCGTTAACATCGTAGTTGAGTTTGACAATACGACCAGAGGTTTGCGCCGATACCGTCGCTGCTTTTACTGCTTCAATGGTGGCGTCTAAGGTGACCCAATTCGGATAGGGTTTATTTAAGACTTCGATGGTTTCGACTGAGGCTGCCTGAGCTTGCGTACTGGAAAGTGCCAGCAGTAAGAAAAAAGCACGAGAAATTGATGTCATAACTTATATCACCCCAGATGTAATTTATGAGAAAATTCTAATGGAGTTGTTTTCAATAGGCAATCAATATTTATTAGAAAAATTTAATGTAGTGTTTTTACCTAATTTAGGAATAAGGAATAAGGCCTATAGCGCCTTATTCCTCGTGCTTCAGATCTTCAAATTAAGCCTAAAATTTAGTCATTTAAATAATAGGTTAGTGTGGAAACGATGCGAATTTGTTTAATGTAAGGCGTGCTGCTGTCGCGGTCTGAAATGGTGAACTGGCCTTGACTCGCACTTTTAATTTTTCCGAGGCGAGAATCCGAATCCTTAGCAAATTTTTCAGCCACTTCGCGGGCATTTTGAGTCGCTTCTTGCACCATGACAGGTTTGACTGAGTTGAGATCGGTAAACAGAAACTCAGTGCGATTATCATAATCTTGGCTAGCGATCGCTATACCTTCTTTTACTAAGTTAATCATTTGCTTACGGGTGTTCAGCATGAGATCAATTTGTGGGGTATAAACTGATAGGTTCACTTTTGCCGAGTAACGGTATCTGACGTTGGGATCGACATAACCTTGGGCTTGGCGATCTTCAATTGAAGGCAAAGAGACAGTAATTTCGCTGTCGCTAAAGCCTTGTTCCTTTAAAAACGCCACAACACGATCGGTTTTTTGCTGAACCGTCTCGTAGAGTTTAGGCAGATTGTTATCGACCTCAGTGAAATTGATTGGCCAAATTGCCACATTGGCTTTGACTTCTTTTTCCGCTAAGCCCTTTACCGTGACCGTGCGTTCCATGGCTTTCATTTGCAATAGTGCTGAGCTTGCTGTCTGGCCTACATAAACAAGTCCAGCGCAAAGGAAACCACCTAACAGCAGGGCAGGAAGGATGTTACTTTTTTCCATAAAAAGAATCTCTTGATTAGATAAACTCAGTCTACGATACCGAATAAACCTCAGTCATGCACTGGGTTTATTCGGAATAGATGCCGCTTAAGGCAGAGGAGATTATGTTGAGAGATGAGTTTTGAAATATCTGTTTAAAGCATTTTATTTTTCAGGAGGGATGGCGCTTGGCTGCCATAATTCGACTTTATTGCCGTCAGGGTCAATAAACCAGCCAAAGCGGCCAAATTCAGAATCTTCAATACCACCAATCGGTTGACCGCCACCTTGCTCTACTTGTACTAGGGCTTGCTCTAGATCGTCAACGACAAAGTTGAACATAAACCCTTTATCTGAGGGGGCGAAATAGTCCGTGTTATGGGCGAAAGGAGTCCAAACATGGTAGCCAAGAGTTGATTTATCTGTGTGATAAAACGCGGCGCCTCCCCAGTTTTCAATAGGGACTTGAAGATGGGTTTTGTACCAAGTTGCCAAGGCAACGGGATCGACACTTTTAAAGAAAATTCCACCGAGTCCAATGACTTTAGCCATAGCCGTAGCTGCATTTACAGGAGTATGAATTAACTTTAGGCAATAAATGCTTAAGATACAAAAAAGCCGCAAAAAATGCGGCTTTTGGTGTTAGGAATTTATCTTAGAACTGGTAGCTGTATTGAACTGAGTAGTACATACCACTCGATTCAGTAATCGCATTAACAGGGCCAGCGATTGCGCTGTTTTCGATCAGGTGAACTTCTTCACCTTTAATATAAGCGATACCAAAGTCAACCGTGTTTTGTAGGTTGATATGGTAGCTCATACCCGCTGTGTACCAGTTACGGTCAGAGTCTGGGAATGAAATAGAGCTAATTTCGTCCACAACGCCTTGGTCATGCATATAACCTGCACGAACGGTGAATTGTTCGTTGATAGTATAAGTACCACCTAGGCTGAATAACCATGAATCTTTCCATTGGTATTCTTTCAGCGCAACATCACCTACGGCTTGAGTCACTCCAACAGCAGGAATGGTTGCAACACCATCTTTAGCTGTGATTTGTTCAAAATTACCCCATTGGGTGTGCTGCGCTGTATAGTGCAGAGCAAACTTAGGGGTGATTTGATGAAAACCTGCAACTTGGAAGATATCCGCTAGCGGTACATCTAAACTATCAAAACTGGTGGCAACAGCCACTTGTCCAACATTTGGTATATTGGTTGATGTAATGGTATTAACATCACCTTTAACATTCACTGTTGGGCTGAAACGGTAGCTGATACCGAAACGATTGTCTTTATCTAACTCAATTGTGGCACCCACAATACCACCAAACGCCCAACCGTCAGCGTCGACGTCAACCAGAGGTGTCGCGCCCATGTTACGGGTTAAACGACCTTCACCGTAAATGGCATCAATACCAGCACCGATACTGAACATGTCATTAATACGGTATGAAAGGCTGGTGTTAAAATTAACCGTTGTTACTTCTGTTTCGCCAAGCAGATCATAAGGTGCTGGTGAGCCTGCTGGTAAACTCTTTGAAAGTGAGCTGGCATCGGTACCGGTACCAAAGTTAGAGAAAGCGGCAAAACCTACGGCGAACTTATCGTCGATGGGGTGGATGTAGAAAATATTAGGGATAATTTTAGAGCTACCCGCGTCATCGATGCTGCCTAAGTCAACGGCACCACCGGCAAAGTTAACGTCTTTAACATCAACAGTAATATCGGCATAAGTTAAGCCGAAGGAGATCGCATCTTTATCGAATAATGCCATAGCAGCAGGGTTACGTGATAACACAGAAGCGTTATCGGCAATAACCGCATCACCCGCAAATGCACGGCCCATACCCGTTGCTGATTGGCTGTTTAGTTGAAAACCTGAAGCTAAGGTTTGTGTGCTTGCTAATGCGACAGAAACGGCAATGAGTGTCTTGTTGAATGTTTTCATTATTATTCTCTCTATTTTTTATAAGTATTGGATTTTTATTCGGTCCTAGTCCGCCGAAAGTATTTAAATCCATTTATTAGTCTCCGGCATCTTATGGATTCAATGTATCCTCAACAAGTCCGACCAGAAGTGACGTATGTTAATTTTCAGTTAATTAAAAGTCTTTAAAACAAGAGTGATACTTTAGTATGCTTGAATGGTCTGGCCAGATGCTTGATATGAAGGGCTTTGGGTGCTGCTATGGGTTTCAATTGAAGTTAACGGTTTGTAATGGTGTGTAGGGTATTTAAAAGGATACAAAATGTAAAAAGCGCACACTTGTGCGCTTTTAAACATATGGAAGCATATCTAGATTAGAGTGCAGACTTAAATTGTTCGAACTCTGTCGTTATTTTTTCACTTGGAGCAGAGAATTTACTGACTAAAATACCCGCAATAGTCGCGAATATAAACCCAGGAAGGATTTCGTATACTTCAAAAATGCCACCAGTGAGTTGCTTCCAAATCACCACGGTTAATGCACCGACAATAATAGTGGCAATAGCGCCATTACGGCTATATTGCTTCCAAAACAGGGATAACAAGACTACGGGACCAAAGGCCGCACCAAAGCCTGCCCAAGCATAACTCACTAGGCTGAGTACGCTACTTTCAGGATTGAGTGCTATCACACCTGCAATCACAGCGATAGCGAGTACACCTAAACGACCTACCATCATTAGCTCGCGATCATCGGCCTTTGGGCGCAACCATTTACGGTAGAAATCTTCGGTAATGACACTTGAGCAGACTAAGAGTTGTGAGTCGATAGTACTCATGATTGCCGATAAAATAGCGGCGATTAATAGCCCACCAATCCATGGGTTAAACGCCGCTTGAGCTAAATGGATAAACACTGTTTCAGAATTGGCTAATGGCTCTTTGGCGAAATAGAGCGAGCCTGCGATACCTGTGGCTAATGCGCCAATGAGAGATAACACCATCCAGCTCATGGCAATACGGCGTGACAAGGGCAGGGCATCGGCACTGCCTATCGCCATAAAACGCGACAAAATATGTGGCTGACCAAAATAACCTAGGCCCCATGCGAGCAAAGATAACATGCCGATGGCAGTGGTTTTGTCATTGACCAATGCCAACATCGCGGGATCGATCGTTTCAATACCTGCATGGCTTTCGGGGTGAGCGAAAACGGCGAAAGGGACAATCAATAGGGCGATGAGCATTAAACTGCCTTGGAAAAAGTCAGTCCAACACACTGCAAAGAAACCGCCAATAAAGGTGTAACCGACTATGATGGCCGAGCCAATCACGAGGGCTGCGGTGTAATCAAGCCCAAAGACCTTCTCAAACAAAATCGCGCCACCGACCATGCCAGAGGAGGCATAGAAAGTAAAAAACACCAGAATAGTGATTGCGGAAACCAGTTTGAGATAGCCTTGGGTATCGTGGAAACGTTTCTCGAAAAAATCCGGTAAAGTGAGGGCGTTATCGGCGAGTTGGGTATAAATGCGCAGTCGTTTGGCAACAAATAACCAGTTTAGCCAAGCACCAATAATTAATCCTACGCCAATCCAGGCTGCACCTAAGCCGCTTAAGTAAACTGCGCCGGGTAACCCCAGTAACAGCCAACCTGACATGTCAGATGCACCCACGCTGAGCGCGGTTACTGCGGGGCCCATTTTGCGGCCGCCTAAAATATAATCATCAACAGTATCGGTAGCACGGTAAGCCCAAAAACCTATGCCCATCATCAATACTAAGTAACCAACAAATGTGATTAAAATCGGGGTTTCAATCGTCATCTTGCCTTTTCCCATCTTTTTATTATTAAAAGTGGCAAGCATGCTACCAGATGTTTGAACGTGCGCCCATTAGCAGATGTAAGTGTGATTGAAATCTAACCTCCGATAACATGAAAATATCGGAGATTGATTTTTAAATGCAAGTTATAACAATAGCTTAAATAAATATATTCTTGATTTCGTCTTTTATATAGCTAAGGTCAGCTTGATCCTCACCTATGAGCAAAATAAATGCATCGGGCGTTTCAAAGCCCATTCCTTGATATTTACCGTCGGCGAAGGTTTTATCCAACACCATACGTTTCTCGAGTGGCACGATAAAGAGTGTCACCTTACTTTGTTCGCCCTGAAGTACTAAGTGCAGGCTTTTTACCCCTTGAAAATCGCAATAAGAGGTGTAATACACTTTGCCCGGTTGTTGGGTAAATTTGGCATTGCCAAAGTCTTTTATCGACGCAAGCTGGGCATTGACTTGACTAAAATTGACATTTTGATCGACATGCAAGGCAATATCTTCATGGTAGACATGGGCCAGTGCATGTTCAGCCAAATCAATAGGCCCTAAGCGTAATAGGCTGAAGCTGATCCCTACCACAAACGCAACCGAGGCTGCCATGGCCACTAAAAAAAACGTTTGCCGGCGCTGTTTATGGTGCTGTTGTAACTGCTGACGCAAAATGAGTTTGTCGGCGAGATCCTCAGCCACATCTACTTTCAATGCGTTGCTCAGTTTGGCATCAAGGTTTTTAAGCTCATTGATTAGGGCTTGGTTTTCTGGCTTTGCATTGATCTGCGCCAGAAAGTCAGCATCTTGATTATGAGGATCTTCATAAGCTTGACGTCTAAATTTAAGCTCATCCATTGGATTGACCTCTCACATCATTCTTCTCAAGTAATTCTTTCAATTGGCTCCTCGCCCGAAATAAACGCGTCATTACGGTGTTGCGATTGAGCTCCATCAGCTCGGCGATTTCATCACCGCTAAAGCCACCAATGAGCTGGAGTAAGAGTGGTTCGCGGTATTCGATATCCAGCTTGCCAATTTGTCGACGGATCAGATATTGCTCGGTCTGCTCTTCACTGCTATTGGAGATATTGTCCTCTAAGGTATCTTGCTCAACGTCGGAATAATCGAACTGTTTACGCTCGAAACGCCGCGCATTTTCACGCCTAAGAATCGTGATCAGCCAAGCTTTCGCCGCTTTATCATCCTTGAGGGAATCCAAAGAGCGCCACGCCCGCAAGAAGGTTTCTTGGGTAATGTCTTCAGCCACGTGCTTATCGCCGCATAACCAATAGGCGTAGCGGAAAATGTCTGCATGTAGCGCCTTGACTAGGCTGTTGTATCGTCGTTGTTTGCTTAGCATGTCAGAAGAGACCGCGGGCTCGACGGATTTCTTGCGCCAGTTAGCAAACATTTTTTATCTTTGGGCTTTTTGGCGGAATATTTAGCATAGTAGCACTCGCTTCTTTGTCATTAACCCCATCATTTATTTAGGATTCAGTGGGCTTAATGGCGCTGATTTTGGGTTTGAATGTTTATGCTCACAGGCCTTAACCGCGTTAAGTAAGGCGGTACATTCGGCGCTTAAGTGGCTATTTGTATTGTTAGAATTCGCACTGCTCGTATTAGCACTGTCAGTATGGTGGCTCTTATCGGCCTTCGCACTGTAGGCTTTGATTTGCAGTTGCTGTATCGCTGCTGCCAGTTGTGGTGACTGCTCAGCAATCTTATCTAATGTCATAGGCGTTTGCTGTAACTCACTGAAAGATCGCTGCAATTGCAACATAATTCGGCTTACATCGCCACTGGCGCAGGCTTGCTCTAATCCTTTCAAGCCGGAGGCAGTCACTGATTGTGCTGAACTGATTGAAGAGTTTACTGCAATTGGGGCGGCCGTTTGATTTTTTAAGGCGCGGCGCCAAGCGACTAAGGTGATAATCCAAGCGACTAGAGTGACCAGCCATAGCGCAGCAAAAACAGTGGTTAGCCAAGACCAGCCCTTATCGGCCGCGGAGTTGGTTTCCCATGTTGGTTGAGCTGGCGTATCACTGACAGCACCACCTTCAACGATTATGGTACGTGCGGGCAGCGTTGCAGTTTCTTGACGTTTAAGGCGCGGATTCCACCAAGGCACTTTGATTTCGGGCAAGGTAAAGGTGCCCGCTTTGCTGGGAACGATTGCCGAAGTAATACTGTACTGCGAAACAATTTGTGCATCGCGCACAAAGGTCTGCCGCAGGGGTTTTTCTGGGTATGACTTGAGTTCATCGGGCAGAGTTTGCACTATATCAGGCAGACTATTTTCATCGGCATTGGAAGCCAACAGTGTAATAGTGCGGGTGATAGGGCTACCGACGGTAAACTTTTTAATATCCTCAGGGAAGTTTTCTTTTAGCGCTACTAAATCGGCAACCAGCCATTGGCCTTGGAAGCTTGTTGGTGCGGGATTCACTTGAACTGTCAGTGAGGGCGCGCCTGCTTGCATTGGGCGGCTTTCATTAAAGCCAAACATGCCGCCGCGGCGTTGGGATTCTACCAGCACATCGCCAGCAAAGGTTGCACCTTTAATATTCACTTGGCCGGGCAAATCGGGAATGATGCCATAGGTGCGTTCAATCACGCGGTAACGTCGGCCATCGACTATCTCTGAACCATCCCTATCTTCACCGATTTGTTTGATCTGTGCGCCTTCTATCACAGGTGCACTCAATACGCCCCTTTGTAATTCCACCGCCAGATAGAGCTTCACCTTGTAGGTAATGAGCTGCCCAACATAGGCTTCGTCGGTCGAGACTTTGGCGTCAATGAACAGATTGTTCATTTGCGCGGGCTGGCTACCAGTTTCGACCACTTTGAGTGGAATAGGCGATGAGCTGACGCCGTCAATACTAAAGGCTGGAATGGTTAACTGGCCTTGTTGTTTTGGCGCGAGCAGTACTTGCCAGCGGGTTTCTTTGACCGCATCGAAGTTCATGATTTGCGTGCTGCGACTCACGCTAGTACGGCCGACAATAAAATCTTTCAGTAGTGCGGATGTGTCAAGCTTTCCGGTGTCGACTTCGTCATCGACACTGATGTTGAGCACAAAGTATTCGCCCTCCATCACAGGGTTGCGATCGACCGAGGCCTCAATTTTGCTAAGTGCAAAGGCGGGATGGGCCACTCCGATGGCAAGGAGTAGCAGGATAAAAAATTGTCTCGTCACCACTGTTCGTTATCCTTTGATATTTGGCCATTTTGACGGCGTTTTTGATATTCCAACTGCATCTTGTTGCGCAGTAACACTTGCGGGTCTTCACTCACGCCCCTCAGTGCTCGCTGCATTTCTGCGGGCAGTGGCTCGCTATTGGTTGGCGGTGCCTCTACCGATTCACTCATAGCAGCCTCTTGTTTATCTTGCGCATTTTGCTCAGGAGCTTCTTTGGCGGCAACGCTTTGCTTTTCTTGCTCAGCTGACTTTTGCTCTTCAGCATCGGCTTTAGCCTGCGCTTGCATCTTAGCTTCATTGTCTGCAGGTGAATTGTCTACAGGCTCATTTTCCTGCTGAGCTTCATTCTGCTTGTCCTGAGCATTGCCATTTTGCTTATCTTGCTCAGACTGTTGATCATCCGTTTTTTGCTGTTCAGGGCTTTGATCCGCGCCGGCATCGTCCTGTTGATCCTGAGACTTTTGTCCGGCTTGATCTTGCTTATCTTTCTGAGCGCTATCTTGGTCAGATTGCTGTTTATCCTGCGATTTTTGGTCACCGGATTGTTGGTCGCCAGACTGCTGATCGCCTTGTTGATCTTGGTTCTTATCCTGTTGCTCGTTTTTACCTTGCTGTTGTTGCTGTTCTTGCAATAACTTTTCAGCCAGTTCAAGGTTGGCCTTCGCCGCAGGGAAATCGGCTTGTTTTCTAAGTGCGGCTTGATAGCGCTCCTTGGCCTTATCGGGTTTACCGAGTTGCATCAATGCATTGCCTTGATTGTAGAGGCCTTGGGCTGAGCTATCTTGCTCGAAGGTTTTTAGTGCTTGCTGGTAATCACCGGCTTTGT
Organism: Shewanella sp. SM87; assembly: GCF_025653705.1. NCBI lineage: Bacteria > Pseudomonadati > Pseudomonadota > Gammaproteobacteria > Alteromonadales > Shewanellaceae > Shewanella > Shewanella sp. SM87. The sequence continues at coordinate 9,316 of NZ_JAKKSC010000001.1, read as the reverse complement.
ATTGGGCGCTGCCTCGCCATTGGGGCGACTCAAACTGCTTAGCGGCGTTTGCGTAATCTTGGGATTGATAGGCCTGCATCGCTTGTTGATCTGTGGTTTTCCACACATTGTCCCACACACTGGCATGGGCTGGCTGAGGCACAGCCGCGAGCAGTAAGCTGCCAGCAAGAGTGACAAATCCAACACTGGCCACGATTCCTTGTCTAAAGCTGAAAAGGGCGGGTAGCAGTAATAATAAGGCGAGGTAAGGACCGAGATCCTGCCAAGTTTCACCATCAAGATCTGTGGCTTTCGCATCGCCAGCATCGCTTAACCATTGCTGTAATTGGGCGAGATCATTACCGTCGGTGCGATTCTGGATCAGAACGCCTTTGTTATTCGCGGCCAGTTTTTGCAGCAGAGCGAAATCAGTGCTGGCCACAACGACTTCGTTGCTGCTGTCGCGTTGTAATTGTCCATCGGGTAGACGGATTGGCGCGCCTTGGCTGGTGCCAAAAGTGACGACGGCGAGGCGATATTGCGTGCCATTTAATGCCGAGTTAGCCTCATCAAACTGGGCTGTTGTGATGCCATCTGTCATCAGGATAATATCACCGCGAATATGGCCACCCTGAGCCAGTAGCGTTTTGGCTTGGGTCAAGCCTGCCGCTAAGTTTGAACCACGAACGGGCATAATCTCAGGACTTAAAGTCGGCAGTAAATTGAGTAATGTGCCGGTATCACGGGTTAATGGGCTGATAGTAAAGGCATCGCCTGCAAAGGCGACTAAACCTGTTTCACCTTCTTTAAGATTACGCAGGAGATCCGTTGCCCTAAATTTGGCTTGGGTTAACCGATTCGGCGCAAGATCGGTGGCGAACATAGATACGGACATGTCCATCACCAGTACGCGGCCTTGCTCTGCGGCAAACACAGGTAAGGATTGTTTATTCACGGCAGGTCCGGCGAGTGCCAAGGTCGCAATCAACCAAGTTAAGGCTAATAAATGCAACGGACGGCGGGATTTCTTATTGCCTTGGGTGACCAATATCTTGGCTAAGTGCGGCGCAATATAACGATTCCAAGCGCTGTGGCTCTCGTGTTGCCGCCATAAACTCAACAAGGCTAAGGCTAGCGGCACTAGGGCGAGTAGCCATTCGGGACGAATAAAATGTAGGCTCATTATTTGATGTTCCCCTGTGAAGTGGTTGCGACAGAGGGTTTAATGCGGCGTGCTGCAAAGAGTGGCAATTGACCTAAGGCAATCCACAGACTCGTCAGTAATGCCAGTGCCAGCGGCCAGTAGAACAGATCTGCCTGCGGACGATAGCTTAATTGATCGCGACTCACGGGTTCGAGTTTATCGATTTCTTGGTAAATCTGGTCTAACTCTTGGCTGTTACGGGCGCGAAAATAACGGCCGTGGGTGACGTCGGCGATATGCTTAAGTTGGTTTTCATCCAGATCCATCGAAGGATTAACCCGCTCGCGGCCAAAGAGTGTACGGCGCTCCATTACATCTGCGCCCACACCAACCGTATAAATAGTAACTTTACGATTAGCGGCAATTTGCGCTGCTTGCTCTGGTTCGATATTGCCAGCGTTGTTAGAGCCGTCGGTCAATAAAATCAACACTCTATTACTCTCGTCCATTTTATCGAAGCGTTTTACCGCTAGAGCGATAGCTTCACCTATGGCGGTTTGCTTACCGACTAAGCCAATTTGTGCTTCTTTTAAAAATTGCGCCACTGAACGTCTATCTTGGGTGAGGGGTGCCTGTAAATAGGCGTGATCGGCGAAGAGAATTAAACCGATACGGTCGCCTTTGCGGCGCTCGATAAAGTCACTGACCACGTGTTGGATCAAGGTAAAACGGTCGACGGTTTTGCCATTCACTACCATGTCTTCAATCTGCATACTGCCGGATAAATCCACCGCCATCATCAAATCACGGCCTTGGCTTGGCAGTTCGATAGGTTCACCAAGCCATTGAGGACGAGCAATAGCGAGCACTAACAGGCACCACATCAGCCAGTAGCGTTTGCGGCTCTGGCGCGTGTTGGCCGCTAAGCTTTGTTTACCTGTTTGGCTTATTCCGGGTAATTGCAGCCGGCCACCATCCACTTGTACTGTGTGTTGGCGCCAAAAAATCAAAGGTAAAGGCAGTAATATCAATAGCCAAGGCCATGCAATTGTTAACATTGTGCCTCCGGTTGTTTGGTGTCAGCTGGCTGGATTGGCGCTTGGCTTTTAGCTTGAGCGTCGCCACTAGCTTGAACGTAGCCCTTAGCTAAAACAAGAGTCGGCTCAGGCGCACTCAGTTTTGCTTTCGATGCCAACCAAGCCTGTGTGAGTTGATGCAATTCATTGGCTTCAGCTAAGGTCAATGGCGTAGCCTGATGGCGTTTGGCTAGCAAAGGGCCGATATGTTGGCGTTTATGCTCGGGTAAATAGCTGTCTAACCAAGCCGCCCAAGCTTCGCCATCTAAGGAGGCTATTGCTTCTCTGCTGAGGTAAGTCATGGCGGTGCGCTTTAATAGGCTGTTGACGTCAGAGGCATAGGAAGTCGCTTGTCTATCGAGCTGATTGAGTAACTGTTTAGCGGCTTTTTTTGGCGCTAAGTCACGGGCGCGTTTTCTTAGCCAGATAACTAAGAGTGTGATGAGGGCAATCACAAGTGCTAAAACCAGCCAATAACCGATTGCCCAAGGCCAAGCGCCGATCGGATCGGGATGAATAATATCCTGCAGTTGTGCAAGGGCTGGGTTTGACGCCGTAGAAGGCATAGGTACTGTTGCCTGTGGATTTGCTATTTCTGAATTCACTGTTGCTGGATCCATAGTTAACGCAATAATTCCAATTGATGGGCTAGGGGAGCACCCGCATCTATGAGCTGGGTACGTACGCGCAGTTGCTGCATCATGGCGATAAAGTTGTTTTGTTGACGCAACTGAATGTCGAGCCAAGCCTGATAACTGTGGCGGGTAAGCACTAAGTCCTCATCCCCATCCCGTACCGGCAAATTAAAGTTGTGCGGTAACGGCAGTGTGCCTTGACGCAGTGGATCGGTAATAAGATAGGCACCCACATCGCAATGACGCTTAAGCTCGGTGAGAGGCGCGATACATTGGGGACTAAAATGGCTGCCATCTGTCACTATCCAAACTAAGGAGCCGGGTTTGGCGATACGTTGTAATCGCTGACAGGCACGCAGGATATGGTCAGGATCGCGCTGGCCAGTGCCAACATGATTGAGCTGATTTTCGTGCACACGGCGCAGGCCTGAGATCAATTGCAATATGCCCTGACGACGGCTGCGGGGTTTGAGCTCTAAATGCTCAGACTCGCATGCGATCAAGGCGCCGAGCCGATCGCCATGGTTAATCGCATTCCAACCTAAGGTGGTCGCAAGGTGTCCTGCTTGCACCGATTGCAGCAATAAACTCGAACCAAAATAGAGGCTTTGGCTCAAGTCGATTAACAATAAAATAGGGCGCTCACGTTCTTCGACAAATAACTTAGTGTGAGTTGTGCCTGTACGAGCGGTAACGCGCCAATCAATGGTGCGCACATCGTCGCCCTGTTGGTAGTGGCGCACCTCGGCAAACTCCATTCCGCGGCCTTTGATTAAGCTGCTGCGATGGCCCGCTAAGTTAGCGCGGGCACGGCTATAACGCTCTGGCATAGCTCGGGCGATATTTTGGCATGCCAGCAGCTCTTGCTCGGTTAAATGCAAGCCATCGGCAAAAAGCGGCAAGCCATCGACTGAGGCTGAGAGTCGCGCTATGTCACTCATCTTATTTCACCTTTATCTTCACCGTTAAGGTACTGCAACTTGACTTAAGATGTGGTTGATCACGTGATCGCGGCTGACACCTTCGGCCTGTGCTTGGTAGCTGAGTAGGAGTCTATGGCGTAATACATTTGGCGCGACGGCTTGAATGTCTTCCGGTGAAACAAAGTCTCGCTCGTGCAGCCAAGCACGGGCGCGGGCGCAGCGTTCTAATGAAATAGTTGCGCGCGGGCTGACGCCGTACTCAAGCCACTTAGCTAAGTCTTCGCTGTAACGTAAAGGCTCACGGGTCGCCATCACGATTTCGACTATGTACTTTTCGAGCGGTTCGGCGAGATAGATTTCCATGGCTTCGTCACGGGCGGCAAACACATCTGCTTGTGCAATCGGCTCAGTGGTTGGCAATTCGTGGGTCAGCGCTTCTTTGCGGGATTGACGCAGAATTTCGATTTCAGTCTCGCCGCTCGGGTAATCAAGGTTTAAGTGCATCAGAAAACGGTCAAGCTGTGCTTCGGGCAGCGGGTAAGTGCCTTCGTTCTCTAATGGATTTTGGGTGGCCATCACTAAAAACAGCGGCGGTAGCTTATAGCTGTGCTTACCAACTGTGACTTGACCTTCGGCCATGGCTTCTAATAAGGCCGATTGTACTTTGGCTGGGGCGCGGTTAATTTCGTCCGCCAGGATTAAATTGTGGAAAATCGGTCCGGCTTCAAATTCGAAGGTGCCAGTTTGCGAGCGATAGATATCTGTGCCAGTTAAGTCGGCGGGCAGCAGATCTGGGGTAAATTGAATGCGGTGAAAATCGCCCTCAACCCCGTCACATAAGGCTTTCACGGCACGGGTCTTTGCCAGTCCCGGAGGTCCTTCAACTAATAAGTGGCCATTGGCAATTAAGGCAATGAGCAGATTTTCGGTCAATACTGGCTGCCCTAAAACAACCTTATTTAGGTAAGTGCGTAATGCGTGGAAGCGACTCAAAGGCATGATGCTACTCGTTTTATTATGTTGAAAATACGTGTGTGGGCTATAGACAACAGCTATGGTAAAGAATTCCCTTAGGGTTTGGCTAGTGTTAAAAAAACAAACAGGTGTTTAAAACTTGCTGACAAGAAGTTAGAATCAGATCACACTTTAATGGTCAGACCTGTTATTGGGCGTTTTTCGCCGTAAAACAATGGGTCAAACACGGAAATAGCTAGCGCCGCCTGAAATCTCTCAGCGATTGCGCACATAAAGAGGGTGACAAATGAGTGATAGACAACAGGTTACGAACGCCAAGGGTGAACGTATCGCCATTGTAGCGGGTTTAAGAACGCCATTTGCAAAGCAAGCCACGGCATTCCACGGCGTATCGGCGCTCGATATGGGCAAAATGGTGGTCAATGAATTATTGGCGCGCTCTGAACTCGATCCTAAGCTGATTGAGCAATTAGTGTATGGACAAGTCGTGCAAATGCCGGCTGCACCTAACATTGCCCGTGAAATCGTACTCGGTACTGGCATGAATGTGTCGACCGATGCCTATAGTGTCACTCGCGCCTGTGCAACTAGCTTTCAATCTGCCGTCAACGTGGCTGAATCTATCATGACGGGTAATATCGAAATCGGTATTGCGGGCGGCGCCGACTCTTCCTCTGTATTGCCTATCGGTGTATCGAAAAAATTAGCCCATGCGTTAGTCGATTTGAATAAAGCCCGTAGCTTTGGACAAAAATTACAAATTTTCCGCCGTTTAGGCATAAAGGATTTATTACCTGTGCCGCCTGCTGTGGCAGAGTACTCAACGGGCTTGTCTATGGGACAAACCGCCGAGCAGATGGCAAAAACCTACAATATTAGTCGTGCCGATCAAGATGCCTTAGCGCACCGCTCACATACCTTAGCGAGCGAAACTTGGGCTTCGGGCCATTTGCGTGACGAAGTTATGGTCGCGCATATACCGCCGTATAAGCAGTTTATCGATCGCGATAACAATATCCGCGAAAACTCAGTATTGGAGTCATATGCTAAGTTGCGCCCTGCATTCGACAAACAACACGGTACTGTGACGGCGGCCAATAGTACGCCACTGACGGACGGTGCCTCAGCGATTATCCTGATGAGTGAAGGTCGAGCCAAAGCCTTAGGTTATCAACCGATTGGTTACATTAAGAGTTACGCCTTTAGCGCCATTGATGTGTGGCAAGATATGCTGATGGGGCCATCCTACGCGACGCCACTGGCGTTAAAACGTGCTGGAATGGAATTAGAAGATCTTACCCTGATTGAAATGCACGAAGCCTTTGCTGCGCAGACATTAGCGAACATGCAGATGTTTGCTTCGAAAAAATTTGCCGAAGAAAAACTCGGCCGCAACCGCGCGATTGGCGAAATCGACATGAGCAAGTTTAACGTGCTCGGTGGCTCGCTCGCTTATGGTCATCCTTTTGCGGCAACGGGAACCCGTTTAATCACCCAAGTGTGTCGTGAGCTTAAGCGCCGTGGTGGTGGAACTGGCTTAACGACGGCTTGTGCGGCCGGTGGTTTGGGTGTGGCTATGATAGTGGAAGTGGAGTAATCGGCATGGAAAAGACCTTTAATTTAACCCGCCGCGACGACGGCATTGCCATTTTGACTATGGATGTTCCTGGCGAAACCATGAACACCCTAAAAGCACAGTTTGGCCCTGAAATCAGTGAGATTCTGGCTGAGATTAAAAGCGATCCTCATATTCGTGGGCTCGTGCTGATCTCGGGCAAGAAAGATTCTTTCGTCGCGGGCGCGGACATTTCTATGCTCGATGCCTGTAAAACGGCGGGCGATGCCAAAGCCTTATCCCAGCAAGGGCATGTGGTTTTTAATGAGTTAGAAGCCTTAAAAATTCCTGTAGTAGCGGCAATCCATGGTGCCTGTTTAGGTGGTGGTTTAGAGTTAGCCTTAGCCTGCCATCAAAGGGTATGTAGCGACGATGGTAAAACCATGCTCGGCGTACCGGAAGTTCAACTTGGCTTATTACCTGGCGGCGGTGGGACTCAACGTTTGCCTCGTTTAGTCGGCATTACCACCGCCTTAGACATGATGTTGACAGGTAAACAAATCCGTCCTAAACAAGCCTTGAAAATGGGCTTAGTGAATGATGTTGTACCGCAGACCATTTTGCTGCAAACCGCAGTTGAGATGGCGCTTGCTGGTAAACGTGCACCGAAACCTGTTAAAAAGTCACTCGTTAATCAAGTGCTTGAAGGCACGAGCTTTGGCCGTAACATTATTTTCGATCAAGCGACTAAACAAGTCGAAAAGAAAACCCAAGGTAATTATCCAGCACCAGCCAAAATTATTGACTGCGTGCGTCAAGGGATTGCGAAGGGGATGCAAAAAGGGCTAGAAGTCGAAGCGAGTCACTTTGCCGAATTAGTGGTATCAAAAGAATCTGAAGCGCTGCGCAGTATTTTCTTCGCCACCACAGAAATGAAGAAAGAAACCGGCGCTGAGGGTGCTACGCCGCGTAAAGTGAAGAAAGCGGTGATCTTAGGTGGCGGTTTAATGGGCGGAGGCATTGCCTCTGTGACTACCACTAAGGCTAAAATCCCCGTTCGCGTCAAAGACATCAGCGAAAAAGGTTTAAGCAATGCATTAGCCTACGCTTATAAGTTGTTGGATAAAGGGGTAAAGCGCCGCCATATGACGCCTGCTGCCCGTGACAATTTAATGGCGCTGATGACGACAACCACTGAGTATAAAGGCGTTAACGATGCCGATATCGTTGTGGAAGCGGTATTTGAAGATTTAGCACTTAAGCATCAAATGGTGAAAGACATAGAGCGTGAGTGTGGTGAGCACACTATTTTTGCGTCAAATACTTCATCTTTGCCTATTAGCCAAATCGCCGAGGCGGCAACGCGTCCCGAGAACGTGATTGGTCTGCATTATTTCTCGCCAGTAGAGAAAATGCCGCTGGTGGAAGTGATTGCCCATGCTAAAACGTCACCAGAAACCATTGCGACCACGGTCGCATTTGCCCGTAAGCAAGGTAAAACACCGATAGTGGTGCAGGATGGTGCGGGTTTCTACGTGAACCGTATTCTGGCGCTGTATATGAACGAGGCTGCGCAATTATTACTTGAAGGCCAAAGTGTTGAACATCTGGATAAAGCCTTAGTGAAGTTTGGTTTCCCTGTGGGACCGATTACTTTACTCGACGAAGTGGGTATCGACGTGGGCGCAAAAATTTCACCGATCCTTGAGAAAGAATTGGGTGAACGTTTTAAAGCGCCAGCGGCATTTGACAAGCTTTTAGGTGACGATCGTAAAGGCCGTAAAAATGGCAAAGGTTTCTATCAATACGGCGCATCGAGCAAGAAAGCTAAAGCCGTCGATGAAAGTGTTTATGGCGTGTTAGGCATTAAGCCTGGCACCAATAAAGACGCAAAAGCGGTTGCCGAGCGTTGTGTCGTACAAATGCTCAATGAAGCGGTGCGTTGTTTAGATGATGGTATTATTGCATCGCCAAGAGACGGTGATATTGGCGCCATTTTTGGTATTGGCTTCCCGCCATTCCTCGGTGGCCCATTCCATTATATTGACACTTTAGGCGCCGCGAACTTAGTGAAGATCCTTGAAGGTTATCAAAGTCAATTCGGTAACAGATTCGAACCTTGTGAGCGCTTAAAAACCATGGCTCAAGAAAACGCGAACTTTTTCTAAGTTTCAGTGAATCTAAGTCATCGTTAATCTAGGTCTTAGTTAATCAAAATTGAACAAAAAAGCGGCAGTTTGTTGCCGCTTTTTTATTGCCACAAGGCATGTTTTTGCCTAAAAAATGTTCATGTTGGGGATGTGGATCTTGTATAACCCGAGCCCTTTATCGAGAGTTCGGTGTTACGTGTTCTGTACTGAGAGCGTAGCGATGAATGAGTGTTGCTCGTTTATGCATAGTGCGGAGAACTTTTTATCCTGCTGTTAAAACGACGTATTTAACATGTGCATCAATCACCAAGATTACGCGAGTAGCATCCGCATTTTGATGAGGAATTAATTTCTCTACCTTTATGATTTATTTAGTTGTTTTTAAAGAGGTGGTTTGTGGTTTTGCTGGTTATGTTTATCGCATTAATCTCGGCTTGGTACTTCGGCTTAGCTGCATTTACCGCAGGTTTTACTGTTAAGCATTGGGTGCTGCTGGGTTTTGTGCTCGGGCCTCTGGCTTATCCACTCTTTACGACACATAGTCATTTAGCCTTGAGGAAAATCCGTTGTCGTGAGGAAGGGATATTAAATAGCTAATTTATTAATTTGTTAGGTAACCTGAACTCGGGATAAGAAATGTTGAACTAATAGCCCTCCAAGTGATCGGATCTTTCGACCAAGAGAAACCCCATCACACCGGAGGGCCTATGCATAAATTAGTGGAAGTGTTTTGCGATGTCGATGATTTTTGCGCTGTTTTCATTCCAGAATGGGAAAAAACGCTGTTAACCGATGGTACACGCAAGCGTCAACGCCCTGGCCGTATGACGATGAGCGAAGTGATGACCATCATCATACTTTTTCATCATCATACTTTTT